>DASWJN010000226.1:0-2253 GCA_036397135.1 Candidatus Methylomirabilota bacterium | reverse complement strand
GGGGCCCCCCCACGCCCCCCGACGCTCGGACCGCCCCGGCGCAGCCGTGACGGTCCTCGATAACCCGATTCGTTCAGGCCTCTGAGCGATCGAGGCCCCCGCCCCGTGGGCTTCGCGGCCCTCGCGGCCCCGCTGGGGAGCGATGCCGACAGCGTGGACTCCACAGGCGGCCGTGACTGCGCGCCGGCGACATCACCGGGCAGGCCCCGGATCCGCGAGGTCTCCACCGGCAGCGTCAGTCCCTCGCGCGTACGGAAGACCAGCCGGTCCTGCGTGCGCTCCTGCACGGTGCCGCTCACCGTCGAAGATCCGCGGACTGGGACTCCCTCCCCGTGCCCGGGACGAGTCGCAAGCCGGATGCCGGCGCGGCCCGGATCAGGCCGCCAGGGCGAGGAGCACCATGCCGACGAGCATGACGACGGCCCCCAGGGCCGACTCACGGACGCGCTGGGCCTCGCCGAAGGCCAGCACGCCGATGGCCATGGCGAAGAGAATCTCCAGCTGCTTGACCGCCTCCACGTAGGACGTCAGCGTCAGCGTGTAGGCGTGGCCCTGGCTGATCGTGGTCAGGGCGGCGAACGCGCCGAGCGCCACGAACTCCTTCCAGTGCCGCGGCACCTGCGCGAAGTGCCGCGCCGAGGTCGCCATCGCCACCGGCGTCATGATGACGCTGGCGGCCAGGTAGCCGCCCAGCGTGCCCATCGCCGCGTTGGAGGCCAGGATCGCCTGCTTGATCGTGATGACCGACGGCGCATAGAGCAGGGCGGCCAGCAGGGTGTAGCGCTGGCCGCGATCGCTGACGAGCACGGCGAGCGGCTTCCACAACCCCAGGCGCGCGCGACTGACGTTCAGCAGGTAGACGCCCGTCGCGCTCAGCACGACCCCGGCGATGCCCAGCGCGCCCGGGTGCTCGCCGATCGTCACCCACGCCAGGCCGAGCAGGACCAGCAGGCTCACCTTCCACAGCGCAGTGACCAGCGAGATCTCCGACAGCTTGAGCGCCTTCGACAGCGCCAGCGTGGACAATGTCTGGCAGACCCCGAACAGGGCGCACCAGCCGGCGAACCCGGGCTTCAGGTCCGGAAACCCGCCCATCACGCACGCGAGCAGCGCGAACGGCAGCAGGAAAGTGAACCGGCCCCAGACGTTGATGTACTCGTCGAGGGCGTGCCCCAGGCGCTTCATCGCCGTGTTGCGCAGGACCTGGAACAGCGCCGCCGCCAGCGCCAGGACGAGCCACATGGAGCGGGATTCTACGCCGCCCACTCAGTTCGCGGCGAGGAACTCCAGGAGCGCCCGGTTGAACACGTCGGGCCGGTCGTGGGGCGTGGCGTGGCCGGAGCCGGGGACGACGAGCAGCTGGGCGCGGGGGATGGCCGCCGCCACCGCCAGCTTGGCGGCGAGCGGAACCGACGTGTCGCGGTCGCCGGCGACGATGAGCGTGGGCTGCCGGATCGCCGCGACCTGGCCGCGGGCGTCGAAGCGCGCGAGCGCCCGCATGCCGGCGAAGTACGCGGCGCGCGGCGTCGCCGCCAGGCTGGCCACCGCGGCGTCGTACAGCGCGCGCTGCTCGGGCCACGGGAAGAGCCGGCGGGCGACATGCGCGGCGACCATGCTCATCGGCGCCGTCCCCAGCAGGAGCGTCCGCAGCGCGAGGCGAGCGAGGTCGCCCGGCCCGGCGAGCCGCAGCCGGGCGAAGGGATTGACCAGCGTGAGCGAGCGCACGCGCGCCGGCGCGCCCAGCGCCAGCCGCAGCGCCACGCAGGCGCCGAGCGACAGGCCGACCACGTGCGCGGGCTCCTCGCCGAGCGCGGCCAGCAACGTTCCGACGTCGGCGGCCATGCCGTCCACCGTCAGCGGTCCGGCCGGCAGCCGCGAGGCGCCGTGGCCGGGCAGGTCCACCGCGACGACGCGGTAGCGCGCCTCGAGGGCGGCCTGCTGCTGCGGCCAGTCGGCGCCCGACGAGCCCAGCCCGTGCAGGAGCACGACGGCCGGGCCCGAGCGGCCCCGCACCGTATGGTGCAGCGTGGATTCCCTCGGCGCGGCCGGCATCGCCGCCAGCATACCGAACCCATCCGCGCCTGCCCACTCGCCGGCCGCGGGGCCGGACGAGGTGCGCGCGGCGCGGAGCCGGGCGGTAGCGGGCTACCAGCGTGTCGGGATAACGAGGAGTGCCCCGGCTTGGCCGGGGCGCGACGAGCGTTGGGGGGTAACGAGGAGTGCCCCGGCTTGGCCGGGGCGCGGCGAGCGTTG
>DASWJN010000225.1:0-25094 GCA_036397135.1 Candidatus Methylomirabilota bacterium | reverse complement strand
GGCGCCGCCGCCGCCGTCGCGGCCTGGAGCGCCACGCGGCCTGTCGCCGCCGTGGTCGGTGTCGACGACGCGACAACGGCGGCCGCCGCCGCCATCGCGGAGCGCCTCGGCCTCAAGTCCAACCCCCTGGCGGCGGTGACGGCGGCTCGCGACAAGTTCCAGATGCGCCAGTGCCTGGCCGCCGCCGGCGTGCCGATCCCCCGCTTCCGCCGCGTCGCGCTCAAGGACGACCCCTTCCTGGCCGCCCGGGGCGTCGAGTTCCCCTGCGTCCTCAAGCCGCTGGCGCTCTCGGCCAGCCGCGGGGTGATCCGCGCGAACACCGTCGACCAGTTCATCGCCGCGTTCCGGCGGATCGCCGCGCTGTTGCAGCGCGACGACGTCGAGGCCCGCGGGGACGCCGCCCAGTTCCTGCTCGCCGAGGAGTACATTCCCGGCATCGAGGTCGCGCTGGAGGGCCTGCTCGTGGGCGGCACGCTGCACGCGCTGGCGCTCTTCGACAAGCCCGACCCGCTCGAGGGGCCGTTCTTCGAGGAGACGATCTACGTCACGCCGTCGCGCCTGCCGGCCGAGGTGCAGGCGGCCGTCGAGCGGGTGACGGCGGCCGCGTGCGCCGCGCTCGGCCTCGCCGAGGGCCCCGTCCACGCCGAGCTGCGCGTCAACGACGACGGCCCCTGGGTGCTGGAGGTCGCCGCGCGCTCGATCGGGGGGCTGTGCTCGCGCACGCTGCGCTTCGGCACCGGCATGACGCTGGAGGAGGTCATCCTGCGCCACGCGCTCGGCCGGCCGATCGACTCGCTGGCGCGCGAGCGGCGGCCGGCCGGCGTGATGATGATCCCGATCCCGCGCGCGGGACGGCTGGGGGCCGTGCGCGGCACCGAGGCGGCCGCCGCCGTGCCGGGCATCGAGGCGGTCACCATCACCGCCCACGTCGGGCAGGACCTCGTCCCCCTGCCGGAAGGCTGGCAGTATCTGGGGTTCATCTTCGCGCGCGGGGACACGCCGGACGCCGTCGAGGCCACGCTGCGCGACGCCCACGCCCGGCTCGCATTCGAGATCGCCTAGACATCCCCGCCCCATGGGGGCGGGGCGGAATACTTCCACGATATCGAGGGCCGGGACGTCCCCGCCCCGTCCTTGACGTCTCGCGTCGCTTGTCAAGGACGCATTCCCTTGGTGTCCCTCCGGCGACTGCGTATGCTCTCTAAAGTGCCGTGCTGATCGTGGTTTGACGGCCGCCGCCGTGGCGGCGCCTTCCGTGGACGGCGCCTTCAGAGAGGAGGGCTTTGCTGAGAGCCTCGTCGAGACCGCGAAGCCTGCGCTCGCACCTGGCGGCCCTGGTGCTCGCGTCCACGGTCCCGCTCCTGCTGTTCGCTGTCGCCATGGGGTGGTTGCTGGAACGGCAGCAACGGGCGTCAACCGAGCGCGGCCTGCGCGACACCGCGCGCGCCCTGGCGGTGGCCCTCGACAGCGAGCTGCTGGCGTCCGTCGCCCTGGCGCGGGGCCTGGCCGCCTCCGAGCACCTGGACACCGGAAACCTCGAGCGCTTCTACGACCAGGCGCAGCGCGTGCTGAAGGCCAATCCGCGGTGGCTCACGGTCAACCTCTTCGCTCCCTCCGGCCAGCAGCTCCTCAACCTGCTGCGGCCGTTCGGCGCCCCGCTCCCGGCCTCGCCCGACCTCGAGGTGGTCCGCCGGGCGCGCGATACGGGCGAGCCCGCCATCTCCGACGTCTTCACGGGACCGGTGACGGGGACGTCGCTGGTGGCGATCGCGGTGCCGGTCACGCGGGACGGACGCGTCATCCAGGTGGTCGGGGTCGGCGTCGACGTGCGCGCGCTGAGCCGCCTGCTCGCGGCGGGCAAGCTCCCGTCGGACTGGCTCGCCACGATCATCGATCGCCGGGGGCTGATCGTGGCCCGCACGCGGGGCATCGAGCAATGGCTCGGCCAGCCCGCCTCGCCGGAGTTCGTCGCCCACAGCCGGCGGGCCGGCGAGGGCTCGTTCCGTGACGTGACGCGAGACGGCGTCGGCGTGCACGCCGCCTACAGCCGCTCGGGCGTGTCCGGCTGGACGGTGGCGGTGGGTGTTCCGGTCGATGTCGTCGACGCCCCCGGCCGGCGCTCGCTGTGGGCGATCCTCGGCGGCGGCCTGGCGGCGCTGCTGATCGCCGGCGCCGCCGCCGCGGTCGTCGGCGGGCGCATCGCCCGCGGCATGGCCACCCTGTCGCCGGCCGGCCGCGCGACCCCCGTTGCGGCGGGCGCGTCGAGGATCGCCGAGGTCGAGCACGCCGGGCGCGAGCTGGCCGAGACGGCGGCGAGCTTCCGCCTGATGTTCGAGAGCAACCCGCTGCCGATGTGGGTCTACGACGTGGAGACTCTCGGTTTCCTGGAAGTGAACGTGGCCGCCGTCCAGCACTACGGATACTCTCGCGACGAGTTCCTGGGGATGCGGCTGAGCGACATCCGACCCCCGGAGGATGGACCGAGCCTGCAGGACGCGGTCGCTCACCTGGTCCGCGCCGTCACCACGGCCGTGCGACGGTACGACACCACCTGGCGACATCGACTGAAGGACGGCCGCATCCGGCAGGTCGAGATCCTGTCGCACGCGATCGAGTTCGCGGGCCGTCGGGCGTCCCTGGTGGTGGCCATCGACGTCACCGAGCTGAAGGAAGCCGAGACCGCCCTCAGCACGTACGCCGAGCGCCTGCGCGTCCTGCACGAGATCGATGCGGCCATCATCGCGTCGGAGGCGCCGGTGGCGATCGCCGAGGCGGTCCTGCGGCCGCTGCGCGATCTGCTCGGCGCGCCCCGCGCCATCGTCAACCTGTTCGACCTCGAGGCCGGTGAAGCCGAGTGGCTGGCGGCCATCGGGCGGCGCCGTCTCCGCCTGGGCCCCGGCGTGCGCTTCCCGCTGACCCTGATGGGCGACGTGGACGCCCTCCGCCGCGGTGAGCTTCAGGTCGTCGACGCCCGGCAGTTCCCGCGTGGCCTCGCGGTCGACGCCCTGCTCGCCTCCGGTGTCGAGCTGTACATGGTGGTGCCGATGATCGCCGGCGGGGAGCTGATCGGGGCGCTGAGCTTCGGCGGCGCGCCCGGCGAGTTCTCCGAGGAGCAGATCAGCATCGCCCGCGAAGCGGCCGCCCAGCTCGCCATCGCCATCGCCCAGGCGCGCCTGCACGAGCAGGTCAAGCGCCAGGCCCAGGAGCTGGAGGAGCGCGTGCGGGAGCGGACGCGCGAGCTGACGGCGGCCAACGCCGAGATCGACCGGGCCAACCAGGCCAAGAGCGAGTTCCTGTCCCGCATGAGCCACGAGCTGCGCACCCCGCTGAACGCCATCCTCGGCTTCGGGCAGCTCCTCGAGATGCGGGCCGAGCATCCCCGGGACCGCGAGAGCGTCGAGCAGATCCTCAAGGGCGGCCGCCACCTGCTGAACCTGATCAACGAGGTCCTCGACATCTCGCGGATCGAGTCGGGGCGCCTGTCGCTGTCCGCCGAGCCCGTGCTGGTGGGCGAGGCGGTCAAGCGGGTGATCGACCTCGCGCGGCCCCTGGCCGGCGAGCGCGGCATCGCGTTCGAGGCCGACGCGTCGGCCCTCCACGACCGGTACGTGCTCGCCGACAGCCAGCGGCTGCAGCAGGTGCTGCTGAACCTCGTCTCCAACGGGATCAAGTACAACCGGGACGGCGGCCGGGTCATCGTGGCCTGCCACGATCCCGGCCCGGGCCGGCTGCGGATCACCGTCACCGACACCGGGCCCGGGATTCCGCCCGCGCTGCAGTCGCGGCTGTTCACCCCGTTCGACCGCCTGGGCGCCGAGGCGCGGGGCGTGGAGGGCACCGGCCTCGGGCTGGCCCTGTCCAGGCGGCTGATGGAAGCGATGGGCGGGACGATCGGCCTCGACAGCGCCGAGGGCCGGGGCAGCACGTTCTGGATCGAGCTGCCCGAGACCATGTCGCCGGATCAGCGCTCGGGGCTGGCCTCGTCCATCGAGCCCCAGGCCACGCCCTTCGGGGAGCCCGCCGGCACGATCCTCTACGTCGAGGACAACCCCTCGAACCTCCGTCTCGTGGAGCGCGTCCTCGCCGAGCACACCGCGCTGCGGCTCATCCCGGCCATGCAGGGACGGCTCGGCCTGGCGCTGGCGCGCGAGCACCATCCCGACCTGATCCTCGCCGATCTCCATCTGCCCGACATCTCCGGGGAGGACGTGCTGCGCGAGATCCAGGCGGACCCGGCGCTGAAGGGCACGCCGATCGTCATCGTGAGCGCCGACGCGACGCCCGCCCAGGCCAGGCGCCTGCTGGCGGCGGGCGCCCGCGCGTACCTCACCAAGCCGATCAACGTGCAGGAGCTGCTGGCGGTGATCGAGGCGGGGCTGGAGGCCAGGAGAGCGTCATGAGTGCCGAGTCGCTGGCGGGCGCCCGAATCCTGATCGTCGACGACGAGCCGGCCAACGTCCTGTTGATGCAGCGGCTGCTGGAGGACGCCGGTTATCGGCACCTGTCGACCACGACCGACCCCCGCCGCGTCCTCGAGCTCTACCGCGAGGTCGGCCCGGACCTCGTCCTGCTCGATCTCATGATGCCGCACCTCGACGGCCTCGCCGTCCTCGAGCAGCTCCGGGCCGAGATCCCGCCGGACGCCTACGTGCCGGTGCTCGTCCTCACCGCCGACGCCACCCCCGAGGCCAAGCGGCGGGCGCTGACGGCCGGGGCGCGGGACTTCCTGACCAAGCCGTTCGAGCAGGTGGAGGTGCTCCTGCGCATCCGCAACCTGCTCGACACGCGCCGTCTCCACCTCGCCCTCGCCGAGCAGAACCGCGCGCTGGAGGAGACGGTGCGGCAACGGACGGAACGGCTGCTGCAGAGCGAGAAGGTGGCGACCATGGGCTCGCTGCTGGCCGGCGTGGCGCACGAGCTGAACAACCCGCTGGCGGTGCTGAGCGGCCAGGCCCAGCTGCTCCAGGGGCAGAGCCAGGACCCGAGCGTCGTCCGCCGGACGCTGAAGATCGGCGAGGCGGCCGAGCGCTGTGTCCGGATCGTGCGCAACTTCCTGGCGCTGGCCCGGCAGCGTCCGCCCGAGCGCACCCACACCAGCCTGAAGCAGGTGACGACGGAGGCGCTGGAGCTGCTCGGCTACGAGCTGCGCTCGGACAACGTCGAGGTGGTGGTCGACCTGGCGAAGGACATTCCGGTCCTGTGGGCGGATGCCCACCAGCTGCACCAGGTCCTGGTGAACCTGGTGGGCAACGCGCATCACGCCATGCGCCACCAGCCGCCGCCACGCCGGCTCACCCTGCACGGGCAGTACGACCGCGGGCGCGTCCGCCTCACCGTGACCGACACCGGCCCCGGCATTCCCGGCGAGATCCAGGCCAGGATCTTCGAGGCCTTCTTCACGACGAAGCCGGCCGGCGAGGGCACGGGCCTGGGCCTGTCACTGTGCCGGAGCATCGTGGAGGAGCACGGCGGCACGATCACGGTCGAAAGCGCCGAGGGCGCGGGCACGACCTTCGTCATCCAGCTCCCGGTGATGGCGCCACCGGACACGAAGACCTGGGCGGAAGGCATCGAGGTCCTTCCGCCCGTGGGTGCCGGGCGGATCCTGATCGTCGACGACGAGATCGGCGTCGCCGACGTGCTGGCCGAGGCGGTCGAGCGCGACGGGCACACCGCCGACATCGCCGCCAACGGCGCCCTCGCCCTCGAGATGCTCGGCCGCCAGACGTACGACGCGGTGATCTCCGACACCAAGATGCCGGTCCTCGACGGCGAGAGCTTCTACGCGGCGCTCCAGCTCCGGTTTCCGGCCCTCTGCGAGCGGATCATCTTCCTCACCGGCGACGTGCTGAGCCGGGAGAAGCGCGAGTTCCTGGCCCGGACCGGCGCCCCCTTCCTCACCAAGCCCTTCGACGTCGACGAGATCCGCCGCACCCTGCACCGCGTCCTCGCCCGATAAGCCGACGCCAGCCGGAGCGACTGGACGGGGTCTCCCCGCCAACGCGACTGCCGGAAGCTGGCTAACCTGGCGATTCCGCCGCCGTTCGAGCGCCGGCTTTGCCGGCGCCATCGATCCCGGGGGAGGCATCGGAGGGGGCCGTCGAGGCCCCCTCCGAGGGGCTCAGCGGGCAGTTCGGCGGCGAGGCGGCGAGCTTCTTCTCGATGATGCCGGCGGCGTAGCGCTCCAGGTAGTGGGTGATCGTCTCCACCCGGATCTTCACCGAGCCGGCCGGCTTGGTGGAGTCGAGGTCCTGGAACGAGAAGAACAGGGTGCCGGAGCGCTCGACGATCTGCTGCACCGGCGTGTACGTCGGCTGGTCCATGCCGCACTCGTACGACGACAGGCGCAGCACGCAGGCGATCCACGGGATGCGGGCGGCGACCTTGGCGCCCCACAGGATCTCGTTGGTGTTGGACGAGTAGGACGACTGCCACACGTCGCGGATGTCGAACGGCGAGGTGATGTGGCCGGCCCGGACGTCGTCGCCGAACGCCCAGTCCATCAGGTCGGCGTCGATCGGGAAGTACTGCATCCAGAGGATCGGATAGCCGTAGGCCTGCAGGTCGACCTCGATCTCGTGCCCGATCCCGGGGTCCATGTGGTACGGCCGCGCGACGACCAGCAGGCACGGCTTGCTCTCCCGCGCGCACCACTCCAGCACCTCGCGCGACTTCCGCCGCAGCCGGTCGTTGAAGGCGTGCAGCGCCTGGTAGCCCGCGTCGACGGCTCGGGCCATCTCCTCGCGCGTCAGCCCCGGCAGCGCGTCCCGCATCCCCTCGAAGAGCTGCTTGGGAACGAGGAGCGGCTCGTCGAGCGAGACGAACGGGGTGACGTACGTGATGCCGTTGTCGGCGAACACGTCGCCCTCCTTGAGGAAGCCGGCCTTGATGTTCTCGGGGGCCGCCATGACCCGGGGGCAGGCCAGCGATTTGGCCACGTGGCCGGAGAGGAACGAGGGCAGGTTGTAGATCATCGGCGAGAGCAGGATGTCGAGCTTCTGCCGCTGGCCGAACACCAGCTCGCCGTAGTGGCCCGACATGCACTTGACCGGGTAGCAGCAGTCGACGGTGCCGCGGCCCTTGCCGAACTGCCGCCCCTGCTCCTCGGACGTGTCGGAGGAGAAGACGATGTTGCGCGGGTCGAAGCCGAGCGCGCCCAGCAGGCCCACCCAGAACTGATGGGTGTTCCAGAGGTTCAGGACGCGCGGGATGCCGACCCGGAGCTTACTCCGCGACGACGGCGGCGGCGCCGGCCCGGCGGAACGCGTCCTTGCGAACCATCTCGGCAACGTTAGGGTACTCACGCTTGACCTCCTCGAGCTTCGCCTTGACCACCCGCATCTCGTTGACGTCCTCGACGAGGCCCTTGGGGCACGAGTTGCCGCTGATCACGCGCTCCCAGCCCTCGGCCAGCGGCAGCTTGCTCCACGCGCGGCCCTTGGCGCCGGGCAGCTGCACGTCGATGAACGTCCGGGTGCAGTTGATGGGGCACCACTTGCAGACGGTCTCGGCGGCGGTGGTGCTCGTATAGGTCAGCGCCGCGATCGTCTCGAAGCCACGGAACCGCGAGGCGCCGCCGTTCTTTCGCCAGTCGGCCGCGCATAGCCCCGCGCCGATGGCCCCGGCCTCGCCGGAGTACGGGTGGAGCACCACCTCCGCGTCCGGCACCTTGCTGCGGATGAAGTCGACCTGGGCCTTGACCACCGCCATGTTGCGGTGGGTGCCGCCCTGCAGCACGAACTTGTGGCCGGCCGCGCGGAGGTTCTGCAGCTGGCCGGCGTAGATCCACACGTTGACCGGCAGCACGGCGGCCAGCGCGGCCATGATCTCCTCGGCCGACCAGCCCTTGCGCTGCTGGTTGACGATGTCCGATTGTAAGAAGACGCCACAGCCCATGGCCAGGCTCGGCATGGCCTTGGCCTCGAACGCCCGGTCGGCGTACTGCTCGAGCGGGATGTTGTAACGCTCGGCCACGCCCTGCAGGAACGCGCCGTTGCCCGACGAGCACTGGCTGTTGAGCCGGAAGTCGGCCACGGTGCCCTGGCGCAGGATCATGATCTTGACGTCGGTGCCGCCCACGTCGCAGATGACGTCGGCGTCGGGATAGAAGTGCAGCGCGGCCGTCGCGTGGGCGACCGTCTCCACCACGCCGACGTCGGTGCCCAGCACGTCCTTCAGGAGGTCCTTGCCGTAGCCGGTCAGGGCCAGGCCCCCCACGTCGGTGAACCCCGCCTCGCGCACCTGCCGGAACAGCGCCTGGGCGTCCTCGATCGGGTTGCCCCTGGACAGCGCATAGCAGGAGAACAGGAGCTCGCGGTCCTCGGACAGCACGACCGCCTTGGCGGTGGTGCTGCCGAAGTCGCAGCCGATCAGCACCGAGCCGACGTGGGACTCGCGCTCGGGGCACGACGGCGCCGGCCGCACGTACTCGCTGACGAAGGTGGCGAGGTCGCCCTGCCCGCTGACCAGGCCCCGGGCCCCCTCCTTGGCCTTCTGCTCGTGCTGGCCTTCCTTGACCCACCATTCGATCCTGTCGCGGCCCCGGTAGACGGCGACCTCGGGCTTCTCGCCCTGGCCGATCTCGACGCATCCGAGGCAGGCGTAGTACAGCGCCTCGCTCGGCACGACGATGCACGAGGCCGCGTCACGCCCCTCGGGCAGCCCGATCTTGCGCTGGGTCCACAGCTTGCCGAGATGGTGGCGCCAGGCCTCCTGCAAGCCCGTGAAGAAGAGGTTGGGGCCGCCCAGCAGCAGCACCTCCGGCACCGGCGTGTTGCCCTTGGTCAGCGTGGCCAGGTTCTGGTAGACGACGGCCTCGAACAGGCTGGCGATGACCTCCTCGACCGGCACGCCGGTCTTGACCAGCGTGTTGGCGTCGGTCTCGGCGAAGATCCCGCACTTGCTGGACACCTTGTGCAGGCTCATGCCCGCGTAGCGCATGGCGGCCAGCTGCTCGCTCGGCACCTGCAGCTTGCGCGCGGTCTTCTCGATGAACGTCCCGGTGCCGCCGCTGCAGGCCGACTGCATGTAGACCTGCTTGGACCGGCCGGAGCCGGACGCCGTGAAGAAGATCGTCTTCATGTCCTCGCCGCCGATCTCCGACACGAACCGCACGTCGGGATGCAGCAGCTCGACGCAGGCCGCGACCGCGACGACCTCCTGGATGAGCTTGGCCCCGACCAGCGGGGCCAGGAAGCCGGCGCCGGAGCCGGTGAAGAAGATGCGGTCGCGGCCGGGCGTGAGACCGGCCTCGGCCTCCATGCGCCCCAGGAACTCGCCGACCTTCTCGGCCTGCCGGGTGTTGTGGCGCTGGTAGTCCTGCCAGCCGACCTTGCCGTCCTCCACCACGACCGCCTTGACGGTCGTGGACCCGACGTCGACTCCCACGGTCTTCACGAGACCCGCCGTCCCAGCCTCTTGGCGACGTGGAGGACGAGCTTGGCGGCGGTTCCGCACGTCGTGTTGTCGTGCGGGACGCGGTACGTCGCTTTCTTCAGCTCGGGGTGGGCGTGGACGTAGGCGCGGACCTCGTCCACCGTGAGGCCGGTGCGCTGCAGGACGTCGTCGAACTCGCGCTGGGCGCGCTTCTTGGCCTCGGTCAGGATCATCTGGCAGCGCGACAGCGCGTGCACCTCGGCATCGCCCTTGATCTCCAGCGGCGCGTAGAGGATCTCGGGGTACTTGCCCAGCACGCCCGACATGGCGCCGATCGACATGGTGTTCGGCATGCAGGAGTACGGCGACAGCTCGCAGATCATGTGGGCCTTCTTCTTGTGATAGGCCCACAGCGACTTGCCGACGAGCATGTCGCCCTCGCCGCCGTCCAGGCGGCTGTGGAAGTACGGCGCGGCCAGCCGCCGCAGCTCGAACTGGCTCGGCATCTCGTGCGGCACGTTGCCCATCGCCCGGCGCAGGCGGTTGACGGTCAGGCGCAGGATGCCCTGGCCCAGCCGGCCCAGGCCGAGCTTGAGCCGCGCGCCCTTCTCGATGCCGCTGTAGTCCTCGAAGCGCTGCAGGCCCAGGCGCAGCAGGTAGTCCATCCAGACCGTGATGCCGGCCGGGTAGACCTCGGCGCCCTCGGCCTCCAGCCAGCGGTGGATGTTGTAGTTGGGATCGCCCTCGACCGTCTGCAGGTAGAACTCGCCCGTGATCTTGACCTTCGGCTTCACCCGCAGCCGGTCGACCTCGATCTCCGAGAACTTCCGGTACACCTCCCGCAGGGCCCGCGCGAAGTGCGGCGTGGTGAGGTGCCAGAGCACCGAGCGCTTCGGCGACATCGTGGGCCGGCTGCGGAACACCTCGCAGAGGTGCTCGACGCTCTCCTTGGCGACGGCCTCGGTCTGGCCGGGCAGCACCTCGTAGGGCCGCACCTGGTACTCGAGGTCCTGCACGAGGTCGGTGCAGAAGATGCCCCACAGGCAGCCGAGCGTCATCGGCAGGCTGAGGTCGAGGCCGTCGCCCATGCTCTGGTCCAGGTTGTCCTGGGCCATGAGGAACATGCGGAACGCCCCCAGCCCGCTGTTGCGCAGGGCCAGCTCGTAGCTCTGGTGGTACTGGCCGAAGCGGCAGGCGCCGCAGGAGCCGGCGGTGAGGTAGACGAACTTCCGGTTGACCTCCTCGACGCTGGTCTGCTTCGACTCCTTCTTCAGGAAGTTCACGAGATTGCCGGTCGTGAAGCTCGTCGGGCAGCACTGCCCGATGTCGGCGACCTCGCGGCCGGTCAGCAGGTCCTCCCTCGTGGCCACGGGAAGGATCTGCGCCTTGTAGCCGGTGCCCTCCAGCACCGCCTGGATGACCCGCTCGATGCGCCAGTGCAGGCCGCCGAACAGGATCGTGGTCGAGTCGCGCTCCGCGCGGGTGAAGGGCTTGGGAGTGTACGCGCGGTAGTGCTCAGTGGTGACCGTGGCCATTACGTCCTCCGTTGCGCCCGTTCGGCCCGACGTGGCGGTCCATCCAGGCCTCCAGGAGCTGCACGCCGGCGAATCCCGGCAGCTTCCGGATCGTGTCGTCAACCTTCCGGGCCGCCTGGCGGCCCTCGTCCCCCGCGAACAGATAGCGCGCCGTGAAGCGCAGCTCGTCCGGCACGGCCACGCCGCTGCCGACCGGAGCCCAGAAGCGGTCGACGAGCACGCGCGCGACCCGGGCCGCGCCCGGGCGGCGCAGGCGGGTGTCCGCCTGCCGGTAGTAGAAGAAGAAGTGGCGGGACTCGTCACGCATGATCTGCTCGAGCAGCTCGCCGAGCACGGGATGCCCGGCGACCGCCTTGAGCCGATGGTAGCCGGTGAGCGTCGTCAACTCGTTGATGGCGCCCCACGTCATGTGCACCGCGCAGAAGTCGGGCCACGCCTTCGAGACCACCGAGGTCGCCCACGCCTCCAGCCGCTTGGCCAGCGGCTCCTGGCCGCGGGGCGTCGGCCGGGGTGGCAGCGGATGGCCGGCGGCGTCCAGGAAGCGCGCGAGCGCCATCCCGTGAAAGGTCTCCTCGTGGACCCAGCACGCCAGGAACGTGGCGACCTCCGGGTCGTCCACCGCGCGGGTGTTCAGCAGCGAGCGCAGGTAGATGATCGTGTGGAACTCGATGTCCTGCATGTACGTCAGCGTGCGCACGACCTCGGGCCGCACCGGGTACCGGGCCACGTCGGCCCAGGGGATGGCGTCCAGGTCGATGGCGCCGGCGCGCGCTACCCAGGCGTCGAGGTCAAACTGGGCCATTGCGATGGGCCAAAGGTACTATCCCCCGCCTTGTTCCAGCCAGCGAATTCGAGGCGCCGTCGGCCATCATACGTCTTTACGGCAGGCGAAGCGCGGACGGATGGGGGGGCGAACCGAGAGCGGTCAGACCAGCGGGCCTGAGGGGCGGGCGGCGCTAACGCCGGCCGTAGGTCCCGCCGCCGCGAGCCCGCTGGCGGCGGCCGGGGCTCGGAATCACGATTCCGGCCAGGATCGCCAGCGCGATCAGCACGCCGCCCACCACGAGCGCGGTGGTGACGGGAAGTCCCAGGATGCGGCGTTCCTGCTTCGTCACCAGCTCTCCCGCCGCCGCCGAGGGCGCGTCGCCATCTCGAGTGCCAGGGCGCACCTCGCCCGGGTTGGGCTGGGCGCCGTGCTGGACGGCGTCCCGGTCGCCCTTGGCCGGAGGCGGCACCACCTGAGCGGCGGCCGGGCCGGCGAGCAGGACGGTCACGAGCGCGAACGCAAGGGCGTTCATGCCGGGTGAGGACAGCAAACACGGTGCCAGGCACACGCGAATCGGCCGACTTGACGCCCGTGGTGTCACATGGTCTAAGGAACCTCACGCGGAGGCCACCATGAAGCTCAGCGGCGAGCGGCTCCAGAGCCTGTACACGACGATGGTGAAGATCCGCCGGTTCGACGAGCGCACGGCGGAGCTGTTCCAGCAGGGGCTGGTCAAGGGCACCGCCCACTCCTACGTGGGCGAGGAGGCGGTCGCCGCCGGCGCCTGCGCCAACCTGCGCGAGGACGACTCGATCGTCGGCACCCACCGCGGCCACGGGCATTGCATCGCCAAGGGCGCCCGCGTGGACCGCATGATGGCCGAGCTGATGGGGCGCCAGGACGGCTACTGCCGCGGGCTCGGCGGCTCCATGCACATCGCCGCGCTCGACCTCAACATCCTCGGCTGCAACGGCATCGTCGCGGCCGGGCTGCCGATCGGCACCGGGGCGGCGCTCGCCAACCGCCTGCGGAAGACCGACCGCGTCGTCATCGCCTTCTTCGGCGACGGCGGGGCCAACCAGGGTGTCGTGCACGAGTCCCTGAACCTGGCGGCGGTGTGGCGGCTGCCGATCGTCTTCCTGTGCGAGAACAACCAGTACGCGCTCTCCACCGCCTCCGCGCGCACGACGGCTGGCGACTCGATCGCCGGCCGCGCGATGGCCTACGGCATCCCGGGGGCGCGGGTGGACGGCAACGACGTGCTGGCGGTCTACGAGGCGGTGCGCGCCGCCGTCGAGCGCGCGCGCGCCGGCGCCGGCCCCTCGCTCATCGAGGCCGTCACCTACCGCTGGGGCGGTCACAGCATGCGCGCCAACCTCCCCGACTACCGCACCAGGGAGGAGGAGCGCCAGTGGATGGAGCGCGATCCCGTCGCCCGCTTCGGCGCCGAGCTGGTCGACACGCGTCGCGTCCTCACGCCGCTGCGGCTCAAGGAGCTGGAAGAGTCCGTCGAGGTCGAGCTGGATCGGGCCGTGGACTTCGGCAAGGCCAGCCCGGAGCCGACCGTGGAGATCATGGAGGCGTCCGTCCTGGCGCCCCACCCGGCGGTGACGGAGCCGGCCGACCGCGGCGGTCCCGAGCGCACGATGGCCGAGGCGCTCAACGCGGCGCTGCGCCAGGAGATGGAACGCGACGAGCGCGTGTTCGTGATGGGCGAGGACGTCGGCCTCATCGGCGGCATCTTCCAGGTGACCCGCGGCCTGCGCGAGGCGTTCGGCGAGGAGCGCGTGCGCGACACGCCGATCTCCGAGGCGACGTTCGTGGGTGCCGGCGTGGGCGCGGCCATCGCGGGCCTGCGGCCCGTGGTGGAGATCCAGATCTGGGACTTCATCGCGATGACGATGGACCAGGTGGTCAACCAGGCGGCCAAGTTCCGCTTCATGCTGGGCGGCCGCCCCACGGTGCCGCTGGTGATCCGCGGGCCCCAGGGTGGCGGCATCCGGCTGGCCGCCCAGCACTCGCAGAGCCTGGAGGCGTGGTTTGCCCACGTGCCGGGGCTGGTCGTGGTGGCGCCGTCGACGCCGTACGACGCCAAAGGCCTGCTCGCCTCCGCCATCCGCGACGACAACCCGGTGATCTTCCTCGAGCACAAGGCGCTCTACGCCACGAAGGGCCCCGTGCCCGACGCCCCCTACGCCATCCCGCTCGGCCGGGCCGACGTCAAGCGCGCGGGCGACGACGTCACGGTGGTCGCGACCCAGGCGATGGTGGCGCGGGCGCTCGGCGCCGCCGCCGAGCTGGAGAAGGAGGGCGTGAGCGTCGAGGTCATCGACCCGCGCACGCTCGTGCCGCTCGACGAGGCGACGATCCTGGCCTCGGTGACGAGGACCCACCGGCTCGTCATCGCCCACGAGGCGGTCAAGCGCGGCGGCTTCGGCGCCGAGATCGCCGCGCTGGTGGCCGAGAAGGCCGTGGACGAGCTGGATGCGCCCATCGTGCGGGTCGGGGCGCGCAGCGTGCCGATGCCCTACAACGACGCCCTCGAGCGGGAGACGATTCCCAGCCAGGCCGACATCGTCGCCGCGATCCGCCGGGTGCTGTAGCCCCGCAGCCGCGTCGCGCCATGGCTGCCGGCCGCTGCAAGGCCGGGACCCGTGACGATGCGGGCCGTCAGGCGGACGGCGCGGAACGGGGCTTGAGCTCCACGATGTGGCCGTCGGGGTCGCGCACGTAGAGCGATGGTCCGGTGCCGTAGGCCCCGCGGCGCTGCACGACGTCGCCCTCGATCACCACGCCCCGGCGGCGCAACTCGTCGGCGGCCTTGGCCAGGTCGTCGCACTGGATCGACAGGCAGACGTGGTCGACCCCGCCGGCCACCGTGGCGGGTGCCTCCGCCGTGGCCGGAAGCAGATCGATGTAGTGCTCGCCGAACCGGAGGTGGATCAGCGAGATCCGCTCGTTGACGTGGTCCACCGTGCATCCCAGCACGTCGACGTAGAACCGCTGGGAGACCTGCTGGTCCTTGACGCGAAACACCACGTGGTCGAGGCCGAGCGGAGTGAACATGGACGCCTCCCCTATTCGCGCCGCAGCACCGGCAGCGGCTTCTGGCCCAGCAGGCGGAATGTTGTCAGGAACCCGACGGCGAGGGCAAGTCCGATCGTGGCAACGAATCCGAGCACCAGCGGCGCGGGGTCGAAGCTCCAGGGGACGTCGAGGACCCAGCGGACGACGATCCAGGCCAGGGCGGTGGCCAGGAGGCCCCCGCCGGCGCCGGCGGCAGCCCCCAGCAGCCCGTACTCGACCGCGAACCCGCGGGCCACCACGCCGCGAGTGGCGCCCAGGGTGCGCAGGACGACCGACTCGTAGAGCCGCTGGGAGCGGGTGGCGGCCAGGGCGCCGGCCATCACGACCAGCCCGGTCCCCAGCGTGAACAGCGCCACCAGCCGCACCGCCACCGCGATCTCCCCGAGCACGACGCTCACGCGCTCCAGCACGTCGCGCACGGGGATCGCCGTCACGTTGGGGAACGCCGCGACGACGGCGTTCTGCAGCTCGGCCTCGGCGGCGGCCGGCACGCGGGCCGTGGCCACCCACGTCGCCGGCGCGCCCTCCAGCGCGCCCGGCGAGAAGACGACGAAGAAGTTGGTGGTCAGGCTCTGCCAGTCCACGCGCCGGATGCTGGCCACCTCCGCCTCGACCGTGACGCCCTGGATGTCGAAGGTCGCGCGGGAGCCGACGTCGAGGCCGAGGTGACGGGCCGCCACCTCCTCCACCGAGACGCGCGGACCGGCGGCGGCCTCGGCGGCCGTCCACCACCGCCCGCGGACGAGGACGTTGCCCGCCGGCAGCTCGTCCGCCCACGTCAGGACGTACTCGCGCGTGAAGTACCACCAGCCGTCCTCGCCCCGGGCCCGCCGCCGATCGACCATCTCGCGCGTGAGCCGCTCGCCCCCGATCGCGGCGAGGCGGGCGCGTACCACCGGGGTGAGAGCCGGCGGCGCGCCGGCCGCGCGCTCGATCAGCCGCGCGAACGGCTCGCGCTGGTCCGGCTGGACGTCGAGGAAGAAGAACGACGGGGCGCCGCGCTGCTGCTCGTGGTCGATCTGGCGGCCCAGCACGCTCTGCAGCAGGGCCACCGTGACCAGCAGCATCACCGCGACGCCGAGGGCGACGACGACCCGGGGCGCGTGGCCACCCGGCCGCTGGAGCGCCGCGAGGCCGTGGCGCCACGCCAGCCCGCGGGCGCGCGGCAGCCGGCGCGCGACCAGCACCAGGCCACGCGCAAGCGCCAGCAAGCCCAGCAGCGCAGCCAGCGACGCACCCAGGAAGATGCCGCCCGTCTTGAGCGACCCCGCCTGCCAGAGCGCCAGCGCCGCCACGCCCAGGGCGAGGGGCGCCAGCGGCAGCCACGCCAGCGCCCGCCGCCGGCCCGGGTCCACGTCGCGGCGGAGGATCAGCCACGGCGGCACCGCCCGCACCGCGGCCAGCGGCGCCCACGTGCACAGCAGCGTGACGGCGAGTCCCATGACCACGGCGCGAGCCAGCGTCATCGGTTGCACCTGCAGCTCGAGCGCGAACGGCACCAACCCGGCCACCGCCGCCGCCAGCACCGGCTGGACGGCGACGCCGAGCGCGGCGCCGGCGAGGGCGGCGGCGAGCGCCACCGTTTGGGTCTGGATCACGTACGCGGCCACCAGCGTCGGCGTCTCGGCGCCCAGCGCCTTGAGCGCCGCGATGGCCGGCACCTGGCGCGCCACGAAGGCCGAGACCGAGGCCGCCACGCCGATGCCGCCGACCAGGAGACTGGCCAGGCCGACGAGCCCGAGATACGTCGTGAGCTGGGCGAAGAATCGTCGAAGGCCGGGCTGGGCCTCGTCGTAGGCGGCGACCCGCACCCCCGGATCCACGAGCGCGCGGGCCAGCGTCGCCCGCGACTGGGCGGCGCTCACGCCGGGCGGCAGCCCGACGAGGACGCGGTGACGCACGCGGCTGCCGAAGGTCACCAGCCCGCTGCGCGTGAGGGCGTCGGGCGCGAGGAACACGCGCGGCCCCAGGCGCACCAGGCTGGCGGTGCGGTCGGGCTCGGTTTCCACGACCCCGCGAATCGTCAACCTCACCTGTCCGAGGAGGATGCGATCCCCCACCGCGAGATCGAGCCGCTCGAGCAGCTCGCGCTGCACGACCGCGCCGTCGCCTTGCAGCAGCGAGGCCAGCGGCGCCGCCGGCGTCGTGGCCAGCCGCCCGTAGAGCGGGTAGCCGGCGTCGGGCGCCTTCAGCTCCACCAGCACGCTGCGGCTGCTCGCCTCGCCGCGCGCCATGCCGACCAGCTCGCGCACGGCCACGACCCGGGCGCCGTCGCGCTCCAGCCGGCCGACCGCCGCCGTGGCCTCGGGCGGCAGCGGGCGCGCCGCCCTCAGCTCCAGATCGCCGCCCAGCAGCGCCTTGGCCTCCCGGCCCAGCGTCGCCTCCAGCCCGGCGCCCAGCGTGCCGACGGCGACCAGCGCGCCCACGCCGAGGGCCACCGAAGCGAAGACCGCGGCCAGGTGGCGCCGGCCGCCGCGGGCCTGGCGCCACGCCAGGCGAAGCGCGACCCCGGGCATCATGCGTGGTGGCCGTTCACCACGCGGCCGTCGCGCAGGGCGATGGCGCGGTCGGCCCGGCTCGCCAGCGCCGCGTCGTGGGTCACCAGCACCAGCGTCGATCCGCGTTCGCGGTTGAGCGCGAGGAGCAGATCGACGATCTGCGCGCCCGTGGCCGAGTCGAGGTTGCCGGTGGGCTCGTCGGCCAGCAGCAGCGGGGGCGCCAGCGCGACGGCCCGCGCGATGGCCACGCGCTGCTGCTCGCCGCCCGAGAGCTGCGCGGGATAGTGATGCCCGCGCTCGGCCAGGCCGACCTCGGCCAGGCGCAGGCGCGCGGCCGCCAGCGGCCCCGCCGCGCCCGCCAGCTCCAGCGGGACGGCGACGTTCTCGGCGGCCGTGAGCGTGGGGATCAGGTGGTAGGACTGGAAGACGAAACCGATCGTGCGCCGGCGGAAGCGCGCCAGCTCCGTCTCGCCGAGGCCCGTCACCTCGACGCCGCCGACCGCGATCGAGCCCGCGCTCGGTGTGTCGAGCCCGGCGATGAGGCCCAGCAGCGTGGACTTGCCGCTGCCCGAGGGGCCGGTGACGGCCACCACCTCGCCCGCCGCCACCTCGAGACTGACGCCGTCGAGAATCGTGACGAGCCGGCCCCCGCTCGGCAGTCGCATGACGAGGTCACGAACGCGAATCATCACTCAGGCCATACTACACTTGCCTCGTGAGGCTTCCGGCCGGCCGGTCCGTCTTCCTCGCGCTGCTGCTCGTCCTCGTCGCGGCGGCGCCACCCGGCGCCGGCGAGCGCGTGATCGTCGTGCTCGGCGACAGCCTCACCGCCGGTCTCGGCGTCGCCGGCGACGAGGCCTATCCCGCGCTGCTCGAGGCGCGCCTGCGCCGGGAGGGCTTCCACTATCGCGTCGTCAATGCCGGCGTGAGCGGCGACACGACTGCGGGCGGGCTGCGACGGCTCGACTGGGTGCTGCGCTCGCAGCCGGACATCGTCATCGTCGCTCTCGGCGCCAATGACGGCCTGCGGGCGCAGCCCGTCGCCGCCCTGCGCGACAACCTCACGGCGATCGTCACGCGGCTGCGCGCCGCCGGGACGCGGGTGCTGCTGGCCGGCATGCGGCTGCCCCCCAACTACGGCGCGGCCTACGCCGGCGCCTTCGCCGAGGCGTTCCACGCCGTTGCCCGCGGCACGTTGGTCCCGTTCGTGCCGTTCCTCCTCGACGGCGTCGGCGGTGACCCGAGGCTGAACCAGGCCGACGGCATTCACCCCAACGCCGCCGGTCACCGCGTCGTGGCCGACACGGTGTGGCGCGGACTGCGGCCATTGCTCGAGAACTCCGCTCCACTGACGCACCGCCGCTCCTGACGAGCCGCCCGGGACCGGCCGGCCGAGGAACAAAAGTCGGCGTGCCATTCTGCCGTCACACCACGTCATGTGGATGTCGCTGTGCCTGGCGAGCGGCTCCGGCGTGATGCGACCCGCCCACCTCGCGGGCGCGAAATCTCGATGGGTTGCGAAGGACAACCGCCCGCCCTGAAGTCGCGCCGGCCTGGCGTAGGCGTTGCAGCCTTCGCTCCCTCCCGGTGAATCGCGCACGAGCCCGGTTGCACGGGCCGGACGACCCGGCATGGAGGAACTCATGCGGAACCGGCGGACGCTTCCCGGCAACGAGAGCGGCGTGGCGCTCGTCCCCGCCCTCATGATGCTGCTGGTTCTGGCCGGCCTGGTGCTGGCATTCCTGTCCGTCAGCGCCCTGGAGCCACAGGTCTCGTACGACCCACCCGACACCACGCGGGCCCGCCACCTGGACGACCTCGACCTGCCCTCCGACTGACCGAGCAGCCTGCCCTGCGGGGCAGGCAGTCACCCCGCTTCTCGCTCCGGATCTCCGCGCCACGCCGGCCGTCCCGCCTGGCACCCCGGGTGCTCCACCACGCGGCCACGATGACGCCGAGACTGCGCGACGAGCGGGGCGTGGCACTGCCCCTGGCCCTCATGAGCCTCGCCCTGCTGCTCCCGCTGATGCTGGCCTTCGCCTCTCTCTCCGTGAGCGAGCCGGTCATCGCCGGCAACCAGCTCCGGGCCAGCCAGGCGCGAGCGCTGGCCGACAGCGGCCTCGAATACGCGCTGTGGGCTCTCTCCGCCCCGCCCGATCTCGGGGGCCTGCCCTCCCCGCTGCCGGATACGCCGGCGCCAGCCCCCTTCGACGGCCGGACCTTCGTGACGCTGGGCATCACCGGCGGCTTCACCGTGCAGGTCGCCAACCATGCGGGCGGCGACCCGCAGGTGCGCACGATCATCGCGGTCGGCTGGGCAGACGGCAAGCGGGCCCACCGGCAGGTCGCCGGCGATGCCGTGGCCATCCCCCGCCCCGGCGCCCGTGCGCCCTGCGCGCTGTGCGTGCGGGGCGCGTTGAGCGTCAGCGGCAACGTCGCGATCGACGGCACGAACCGTGACCCTGCGTGCGGGGACGACGCCAAGTACGGCACCTTCACGCGGGAGGCGACGACGGTGAGCGGGCCGGCGGCGATCACGGGCGGCGCGGGCGGTGCGGCCGAGCACCAGCCCGCGGAGGCCTTCGAGACCGTGACGCTCTCCCCCGCCGCGCTCGACGCCCTGCGGGCGGTCGCGCTGCGCGCCGGGACGTACTACGGACCCGGCTTCCCGAGCGGCGGCCTCGTGTCCGACGGTGGGGCGACCTGGGATGGCCGCATCACGTTCGGCGCATCCAACTCGCTGCCGGACGGCGTCGTTTTCATCGACGCCACGGACGGCCGCAACCTCGAGCCCGGCGGGGCCACCGCCACCCTGGCCGGGGCGCGGCTGGAGGCCGGGGCGTTCGCCGCGCCCGACGGCGTCTTCCGCGGGTGGATCGTCGTCAACGGCGCGCTGGAGATCGCGGCAGGACTGCGCGTGCGCGGGCTCGTCTACGCCGTCGACACCCTCACCGCTCGCGCGACGGAGCCTGGCAGCATCGAGGGTTTGGTGGTCGCCCTGAACGCCCGCGACACGGGGGCGCGGATCGAGACCTCGGCGGGCGGGGGCGTGAGCATCACCTTCGACTGCGGCCTCGCGGGCGGCGCCGGCCTCGTCCCGCCGGGCTTCACCCTGATCCCGGGCACCTACCGCGAGGAGCGCGATTGAGACCCCTCACCCACCGTAGAGCCGGCGGTACTCGTCCCACGAGAGCATGACGCGCTTGACGTACTGGCGCGTCTCGTCGAAGGGGATCTGCTCGACGAAGGCCTCGAGGTCGGTGGTCTTCCGGGTCTGCATCCACTGCCGCAGGCGGGCGGGACCCGCGTTGTAGGCGGCCAGCGCCAGCCGCGGATCCTTGAACTCGCGCAACAGCGAGGCCAGGAACGCGGTGCCGATCTCGAGGTTGACGCCGGGGTCGTCGAGCAGCTCGCCCCCCGCGAAGGCCAGGCCGCGGTGCTCGGCCATCGGGCGCGCGGTGGCCGGCATGAGCTGCATGAGGCCGCGGGCGCCGGCCCGCGAGAGCGCGCGCGGATAGTACGACGACTCCTCGCGCACGACGGCGGCGACCAGGAACGGATCGAGGCCGGCCCGCTGGGCGGCGGCGGTGACCTCGCTCCGCCATCCGAAGGGATAGAGCATCTCCCAGAACGCGCGGGGAAGCGTGGGATCGCCGGTGGCGGCCAGCCCGGCGAAGTGCCGGCGAACGATCCGCAGCGCCAGGTGGTAGCGCTCGTCGCGCACGTACGCACTGGAAAACCCGTACAGCCGCACGGTGTCGCCGGTCGCCTGCTGGACGACCTCTTCCAGCTCCTCCAGCGCGCTCTCGAGGAGGCCCAGCCGGCGCAGCAGGTCGACGCGCGCGAACCCCGGATCGTCGGCGACGGCCTCGACCGGATCGGCTGGCAGCGTGATCGTCGAGGACGGCGCGACGGCGGTCGTCTCGCCGGCGCGCGCGAGCGCCAGCAGGCCGTAGTAGCTGCGCGGCGCCTCCGCCATCACCTTCGCGTAGAGGGGCGCCGCCGCGGCGCGATCGCGCGACGCCTCGACCGCGCGCGCCTGCCAGTAGAGCGCGGGCAGCCGGTACACCCGGTTGCCGGTGGCGCTCACCAGCCGGCCCCAGTGACCGGCCGCCTCCCGGGCATCGCCCTTCAGGTAGGCGTGCCAGCCGAGCCGCCAGAGCGCCGCCCCCGCCACCTCGCGCTTGGGGTAGCGTTTGACCAACTCGCGATAGGCCGCGGCCGCGTCGGCCGGCCGCTGGGCGTCCTCCAGGGCACGGGCGCGCAGCCACAGCGCCTCGGCGGCGTCCGCCTCCGAGCCCTTGGACGCCACGCGCCCCAGGATCTCCAGCGCGCGCTCGCGGCGGCCGGCCCGGATCAACAATCGCGCCTCCTCGAGTTTGAGCGCGAGCTGCCGCTCCGCCGGCACCCGGGGGACGGCGAGCGCCAGGGCGCCGGCCGCCGCCTCGTAGCGGCCGAGCCGCTGGGCGCCGTCGGCGACCACGCGCAGCGCCCGCACGACGATCGAGGAATCGCGCGCCTCGCCGGCGATCCGCTGGGCCTCGTCGGCGGCGGTCTTGGCGACGCCGCCGCGCAGCAGGCGCTCGGCGCGCGCGAGCCGCTGGTCGAGCGTGAGCGCCGGCACCGTGGTGCCGGAGGCGGCCAGCGCCGCCAGCCGGTCCGCGGCGCCGTCGGCCCACCCGGTGGTCGGCGCCAGCACCAGCGCCTCGCGGTAGGCGTAGACCGCGTCGTCGAGCCGCCCGCGCGCCTCGGCCGACTGGCCGAGCAGGTAGAGCGCCGCGGGCACCTCACCCGACTCCGGATACGCGTCGAGCAGCCGCGTGAGCGCGGCCTGGGCCGCCGTTTCGTCGCCCGCCCGCGCCGCCAGCGTGGCGGCCATGAGCAGCCCTCGTGGCGCCAGCCGGCTGCCCGGGTAGCGCTCGGCGACCCCGCCGGCCAGCGCGCGGGCGCCGGACAGGTCGCCCCGGCGCCCCAGCGCATCCGCCACGATCAGTCGCAGGTGATCGCCGATGGGGCTGCGCAGGGCGGCATCGCCGACCTCGGCGGCGAGCAGGGACGGGTCGCCCTGCTGGTAGGCGGCGATGGCCCGGGCCCACGCGCGCTCGGCCTCGACCGGCAGCACCGGCGCCGGCCCCGACGGCTCGCCGGCCGCCGCCAGCCCGGGCAGCAGCAGTGCGGACAGCAGCGCCGCGCGCAGCAGGCTGGACTCGGCCATCATCCGGCGCGTGAACACGATCCGCTGGAGCGCGGTCAGGTTGGCCAGCACCGCCAGCACCCACAGCGCCGGCTCCAGCAGGTTGAGCACCGAGCCGGCGATCAGGCAGAGCATCCGCTCCGGCCGCTCCATGACGCCGACGTTGCACTCGATCCCGATCGACTCGGCCCGGGCCTTGGTGTAGCTGACCATCACCGAGCCCACCAGCCCCGCCATGGCCACGAGCGCGCCGCGCGCGTTGGGGGTGCGGGCGAACAGCACGACGATGCCGAGCAGGACGATCAGGTCGGAGTAGCGGTCGATGACCGAGTCGAGGAAGGCGCCGAACGCGGTGACCTGCCCCGACATCCGCGCCAGCGAGCCGTCGAGCAGGTCGCAGAGCCCGGCCAGCAGCAGCAGGCCACCGGCGCCGCGCACGTGGCCCGCGATGAAGGCGGCCGCCGCGAAGAAGCTGACGACCAGCCCGATGAGGGTGAGGTGGTTGGGGCGCAGCCGCAACCGGAACAGCGCCCGTCCCGCCGGATCGCTCCACAGCCGGACCTGCTCGCGGTAACGGCCGAGCATCAACTGGGCTGCGCCAGCGCCTGCTCGAGCGCCGCGCGGAGCGGCTCCGTCGCCGCCGGCTCGTCGAGCTTGCGTCCCGCCCGGTCGTGCACGTAGAACGTGTCGAGCGCCTGGTCGATCTCGGTGGCGATGCGGGCGCTGGCGATGTCGAGCCCCTGCGCCGACAGCGTGCGCGTGATGAGGTAGAGCAGGCCGAGCCGGTCGGGGCACTTGACCTCGACGACGGTGTGGGCGTCGGAGAGCCGGTTGTCGACCGCGATCTTGAGGGGGCCGAAGCCGTCGGCCGGCGCCGGGGCCGCGCGCTGCCGCCGCTCCAGCAAGGTCTCCACGGTCTGCTCGCCCGCCAGCACCGCGCGGAGGGCGTCGAGCAGGCGGCCCCATTTCGCCGCCGAGGTCACGGCCTCGCCGGCCGGGTCGTTGACCTGGAACGTGTCGATGGCGATCCCGTCGCCCCGCGTGGAGATCTGGGCCGAGATGATGTTCACCGCGTGGGCGGCCAGGGTGCCGGCGATCAGCGAGAACAGGCCGGGAACGTCGCGCGTCACCACCACCAGGTCCGCGGTGCCGAGATCCGGATGGTGGAACAGCTCGGTGGCCACCGCGGCGCCCTCGAGCCGGGCGATGAGCCGCAGGTGCTCGGCCATGCGCTGCACGCTGGTGTTGCTCAGGTACCGGTCGGGCACCATGACCACGTGGGCCTTCACCGCCTGCAGGGAAACCTCGTCCTTGACGAGCGCACCGAGCCGCGCCACCAGCTGGGTGCGGTTGGGCTTGTCCTCGCGGCCGCCGGTCAGCCGGGCCAGCGTGCGCACGTACAGCTCGTGCAAGATCGCCGCCTGCCAGGGCGTGAGCACCCCGGGGCCGACGGCGCGCATGTCGGCGTAGGTCAGCAGATAGAGCATCCGCAGCCGCTGGGGATCGCCCACGGTGGCCGCGAAGTCGGCGATGGTCTTGGGGTCGTCGATGTCGCGCCGCTGGGCGATGTGCGACATCGTCAGGTGATGGGCGACGAGGAACTCGACCGGCCCCGCGTCGGCGGGGGGCAGCCCCATGCGCCGGGTGAGGGCCTGGACGAGTGGGATGCCCTTGGCCGCGTGGCCGTGGCCCCTGGCTTTGCCGATGTCGTGCAGCAGCATGCCGAGCATCAACAGCTCGGGCTTGTCCACCTCGCTGAACACCTGGGCCGCGCCCTCGGATTCCGCCGACTGGCCGGGCGCCAGCGCCTCCAGGTGCTCGACGGCCAGCAGCGAGTGCTGGTCGGCCGAGAACTTGTGGTAGACGTCGTACTGGACCAGGCAGGTCAGCGCGCCGAACTCCGGCAGGTAGCGCCCCAGCAGCCCCAGCTCGTGCATCTCCGACAGCGTGAGGGCCACCCGGCCCCACGACCGGCAGACGTCGAGGAAGATGTCGCGCACCGCCGGCGAGGCGCGGACGCCCTCGTCGATCGCATCGAGCGAGTCCTCGACGGCGCGCTCGAGGTCGGGCGACAGGTCGCAGCCCAGCCGGTGCAGGTGCCAGAAGACCTTCATGAGGCGCACGGGGTCGGTCCGCAGCCCGCTGGCGTCATGGTCGGCCAGGTGCAGGCGGCCGTCGAAGAACACGAGCCCGTCGGCCAGCGCCTGCTGCCGCTGCCGCCGCTCGGCCGAGCCCCGGCGCGACAGCGTCTCCTGGCAGCGCGCGATCAGCCGCCGGCTCATGCGGTGGATCCGGCGCGCGTGCAGGTAGTAGTCGTGCATGAAGCGCTCGACGCCGAGCGTCTCGCCCTCGGTCTGGTAGCCCAGGTTGGCGGCGATCCGCGGCTGCAGATCGCGCGTGAGCACGTCGTTCTTGTGCCCCGTGAAGAAGTGCAGCTCGTTGCGCACGCGCCACAGGAACGTCAGGGCGGCGTCGGCCCCCGCCTGCTCGCGGGGGGTGATGAGCCCCTTGTCGGCCAGCTCGCGCAGCGTGCGCGCCCCGAACTTGGCGGCGCCCAGCCACATGGCCGTGTGCATGTCGCGCAGGCCGCCGGCCGACTCCTTCACGTTGGGCTCGCCGATGTAGGGCGAGGCGCCGAA
>DASWJN010000224.1:0-4826 GCA_036397135.1 Candidatus Methylomirabilota bacterium | reverse complement strand
ACCCACCCCATGGGCCCCTCGCCCACGGCGGCACCGCGCGCGGATTTTTCTGACTCGGGACACTGGCGATCGGCTCGGCGTGCCTCCGGTACGATGAGGGGGCAGGAGGAATGTCGCATGCTGTGTCGTCCGCTCATTGCCGTGGCCGCGCTGCTCGTGGTCTCGGGCTGCGCGCGTGCGACGTTGCCCTACCGGCCCGAGCCACAGCCGCCCGGCGCCCGCGTCTCCGCCGCCTACCAGGTCGCCGGCGACCGGCTGGGCGTCGAGATCGATACCGACGGCCGGCTGCTGGAGCAGGCCTGGATCATGAAGCCCGACGGCACCGCGCTGGCGCCGGAGGTGGTCGAGACGCCGCCCGTGGTGGCCGGCTCGTCGCCCAGCATCGGCATCGGGGTCGGCGGGGGAACCTGGGGTAGCCGCGGCGGCGTGGGCACCGGCGTGAGCGTCGGGATTCCGGTCGGCGGCGGCTCCAGCCGCGTCGCCGGCAACACGCGCGTCTGGTTTCCCTTCGCGCCGGCGGGACCGCCGCCGTGGCGGCTGTACGTCAAGCTGGCGGGAATCGTCCCGACCACGTTCTTCGTGGGCGGCCCGCCGCCACCATAGCCGGCTCGTCCGGCGGACCGGCGGTTGCCAGCGGCAAGCGCACGGTGAAGGTCGCGCCGGCACCGTCGCCGGGGCTTTCCGCCGAGACGTGGCCGTGGTGCAGGTCGACGAGCGCGCGGACGATGGCCAGCCCCAGCCCGAGGCCGCCGTACGAGCGCGTCATCGAGCTGTCGGCCTGCCGGAACCGGTCGAAGACGTGGGGCAGGAAGTGGGGCGCGATGCCGACGCCGGTGTCGCTCACCACGAGCCGCGCCTCCTCGCCGGCCTGCTCGACCCACACCCGGACCCGGCCGCCCGGCGGCGTGAACTTGAGCGCGTTGGACAGCAGATGGCGCACGATCTGCTGCAGGCGGGCGGCGTCGCCGGCGACCGGCGGCAGCGCCTCCGGCAGATGGCACTCGAGCGCGACGCCGGCCCCGTCCGCCTCGCCGCGCGCGGCCTCCACCTCGGCGTCGACGATCACGGGGAAGCGCACCGGCTCCCGATCCATCTGCAGCTGGCCCAGCACCAGGCTCGAGACGTCGAGGAGGTCGTTGACGAGCTGGACCTGGACGAGGGCGTTGCGCTCGATGACGTCCAGCGCGCGGCTGGCGGCGGAGGCCGGCAGCGTTCCGGCCCGGAGCAGGCGCGCGTAGCCCAGGATGGACGTGAGCGGCGTGCGCAGCTCGTGGGACAGGGTGGCGAGGAACTGATCCTTGAGCACACCGGCTTCCTCGGCCCGGAGGCGCAGCGCCTGCTCGCGCGCGAGGTGCTCCGCGCGCTCCTGCTCCAGGCGCCGCCGCTCGGTGACATCGCGCGCGAAGACGCTGATCCACTCGCGACCCCCATAGGCGACGAAGTCGCTGGAGGTGTCGACGGGGACCTCGCTGCCGTCGCGGCGCCGGTAGCGCCGCCCGCCGGCGTGCCGGAGGCCGGCCGCGGCGCTCGCCCAGAACCCGCGCCACTGCTCGGGCGAGCCGCCGACTTCCAGCTGCCACACCCGCCGGGCCAGCAGCTCGTCGGGCGCGTACCCGGTCAGGCGGGCGGCGGCGCCGTTGGCATTGACGATGCGGCCCTCGGCGTCGATCCAGAACAGCGCCTCGGTCGCCCGCTCGATCGCGAACTGCGTCAGCGCCAGGCGCTCGCGCTCGTCGTGGCGTCGGCTCTCGTGCACGAGGAGCATGCCGAGCACGACGGTCCCGAACGGCACGAAGAGACCGACCGGGAGCGCCGCCGCGGCGAGCACTCGCTGGGCGAGCCCCGGATCGGGCAGCGCGAGCGCCCACCCGAGCAGGACCGCGTCGAGCGCCAGGCCGAGGAGCACGAACACCGGCGCCGGCCACCGCGGCGGGCGCCGCCGCCACCACCACGCGACGGCGACGCCGAGCAGCGCGGACGTCAGGATCGTGCCGACGCCGGCCGCGCCGCCCGCGCCGCCGAGCCACGCGCGGTACCCCGCGGCCAGCGCCCCCGCGGTCAGGGCGGCGCCGGGGCCCCCGAACGGACCGGCCAGCAGCACCGGGATCACGCGGGCGTCGGCGATCACGCCGGGGGCGATCACGAACGGCGTGTGCATGGCCGCCGTGGCGATCAACCCGAACAGCACGCCGGTCACGAGGGGCTTCACGCGGCCGGGCATCCTCGGCAGATGGGGGCGGATGACGCTGTACAGCAGCGTGAGCGAGAGAAGCAACGCGATATTCTGCGCCAGCCCGGTCAGCGTCGCGACGAGAGAGACGGCCGTCACTGCATCCCGCCTTAACCGCGGGCGAGGCTAACACACCTCCAGCGATTGGAGCGGCGAATACCGCACCGCGAGAGTGAAAAAACTGCAACGATTGCCCGCCTCGCGAGCGAGGTCGCGCTCGAGCCGCGCGCGCACGCGCGCGCGCTCGGCGGCCGTGAAGACGCTGCCGGCGAACGAGGCGCCGTCGAGCGGGCCGTCCAGCTCGTGGAGATCCAGCCGGAGCCCGACGGCCGGCGCGCCGTTGACGGCGTCGTACGTCTTGAGGCCGCCGAAGCGCTGGAAGCGCAGGCGGCGCTCGTAGAACGGCGCGTGGCGGGGATGGACGGCGATGCAGACGTCGTCGACGCGCGCGATCTCACGGCCGTAGACGCCGACGGCGCGCACGAGCGCACGCATGACGGCGAGCCCCGGGCCCCGCCACGCCTCGCCCACGGCCAGGGCGGAGACCTCGGCCAGTCGGCGGCCGCCGGCGCGGAAGGCGGCCAGCTCGGCGCCGTACAGCTCGTCGCACGGCAGCTGGAGCGCCGTATCGGCAATGAGCGCGACGGTGGCGACGACGGCGGCGCCCGCGCGGGCGACGAACACGGCGGTGGAGGGCATCGCGAGGTACGGACTCGGGCGCGGGCCGTCCGCCTTCACGTAACCGCGGCGCGCGTAGCACGCGTGCACGAGGCGGCTGGCCGCGTCGTGCTCCGCCCGCGTGGTGGCCAGGGCGACGTCGATTGAAACTTCGCGAGTGGGCGGCGCGGACAGCACGGGAAGCGAGCCGCAAGGCAAGCGGGGTGCCCTGGCCGCACGGCCGAACATCGACGATGCGGCGCGAACATCCGGACGAGAGCAAAACCTTCAACGTCGGGGAGCGAACGTCGCGGCGTCAGCGGAGCGACGGCGCGCGCCGGCCCCCACTCAGAATTTGTGAACGAAGCGGCAGATCGAGGAGCCTTGCCGAACGTGTGGGAGGGCCATGTCGGGGCGCCCGCTCCGAGCCGGTGCACGAAGCGGACCGTCACGGCTGCGCCGAGGCGGTCCGAGCATGTGGGGGTGGGGGGGCCGTGTTCGGACCCCCACTCAGTCAGACTTCGGAATCGGCGGGGGGCGCGGCGTCGAGATCCGCCAGGTGCACGACGCAGTTGAGCAGGCGAGCCTAGCGGAAACTGATCTTCACGCTCAGCACTTGACAGGCCACGTGAGAACGATACGCTCCGTGGGAGAGGTGCGTCCGGGGTCGAAACACCCTATCACGAACGGCTCTGGGGCGATGAAGTTCCAGCGCACGTCCTTCTCGGGCACCACCTTTTGCAGATCGAAGTGAACGTGCTCGTAGGGCCTCCACAGCCCGGTACGACCGATCAATCCAATCACCTCCCCGCGCTTGACCCCTTGGCCCTCCTTCACGGTGCTCTCGTCGAGATGGCAGTAGCCAGTATAGAACCGCGCACCGTCGAACAAGCCGTGGTCAATCACGACACGGATACCGCAAAGCTCGTCCTCGGTACCCGCGAGGAAGACGATCCCATCGGCTGTCGCTAGAACCGGCTGGCCGTAGCGTCCTCCGATGTCTATGCCGGTGTGCACCGGGCTTCTCGGATCGCGGGGTACCGAGCTCCCATCCGGGAGCCTGACATGGGTATCACCGTACGTCGAGAGAATCGTTGGTCCCCGCACAAATCCTGTCAGGAAGCCGAGCATACTAGCGCCCAGGAGGAGCGTAACCCACTTTCCGCAGGTCGCGCCCGATATTTCCTCCCCCAGGCGCTGTGCCGTCAGACTGTCCGCCGCCGCTGCTTCATCAGCCGCTCCGTGAGCCGGAGCGAGACCGCCTCCATCTGGGCCACGATCTTTTCGAGTTGACGGCCGTTTGAGATCCATTCCTCGAACAGGCGCGCCTCCTCCCGCGTGAGGCGGACCGTCACGGTCTTGCCTCGCACCTTCCGCGTCCACTGATAGTACGGGCCGTGGAGTTCGGGCGGTGAGGCCTGGCAGCAGCAGCCAGGCTTGCCGCACGGCATGAAGCGGCGGACGAGACTGCCGCGGCGGATCGGACCCAGGGTGAGGACGGCGCGCTTGAGCGCGGCGTAGCGCGTCTGGTCGGTCGTGCCGGTCGTCGCCATCGAAAGTCCTTGACCGCTCCTGATCTAGCAGTCTATATACTGCTAGATCATCGAGTCTGTCAAGCTCGATGGCGCAGGAGGACGCGCGGATGAGCGAGCCCGGCAGCTTCACGCTCGTCTCCCACACCCTCGGCGGCCTACCCCTCGTGAACCACGTCCTGCGGCGCCTCCGGTTCGAGGAGTTCCTGGCGCGCCACCTGCCACCGCCCGACCCCCGCGCCGCGCTGCCGCCGATGGCCGCCCTCGGCGTCCTCACGCGCAACCTCGTCCTGGCCCGCGTGCCGCTCTACGGGCTGGGCGAATGGGCGCGGGGATGGGCCCCCGCCCTCCTGGGGCTACGCGCCGAGCCGGTCGCCCTCCTCAATGACGATCGCGTCGGGCGGGCC
>DASWJN010000223.1:0-6254 GCA_036397135.1 Candidatus Methylomirabilota bacterium | reverse complement strand
GGTCTGCCCTGGGTCGCGCCCTCCCCCAACATGCCGACGCCCGACACGGCACGGGTCTACCCGGGCGGCTGCCTCCTGGAGGGCACGAACCTGTCGGAGGGCCGGGGGACCACCCGGCCCTTCGAGTGGGTCGGCGCGCCGTGGCTCGACGCGCACGCGTACGCGTCGGCGCTGGCGGCCGAAGGCCTGCCCGGCGTCGCGTTCCGCTCGGCGCGGTTCCGGCCGACGTTCCAGAAGTGGGCGGGCCGCGTCTGCGGCGGGGTGCAGCTGCACGTGACGGACCGCGCGCGCTTCAAACCCTTCCTGACCGGGCTGGCGCTGGTGGCGGTGGCGCGCCGGCTGGGGCGGCGTGCCTTTCGCTGGCGGCGGCCGCCTTACGAGTTCGAGCGCCGCCGGCTGCCGCTCGACATCCTGCTGGGAACCGACGAGATCCGGCACGCCATCGAGCGAGGCGAGTCACTGCGGAGGATCGAGCGGGGCTGGCAGGGCGATCTGGCGCGATGGCGGCGCCGGCGCGCCGCCATCCTCGCCTACCGCTGAACTACTCGAACAGCCTGGTGAAGAAGTTCTTGACCGACGTCCCGAAGGAGTTCGCGGTCTCCTTGAGGTTGTGCCAGGCGCTCTTGGCCTGGGGCTCGGCGGCCTTGCCCGACTCCTTGAGCTTCTCGCCGGTGTATTTTGCGCCCTCGACGACGGTGTTGCCGATGCCCTTGGCCGTCTCCTCGACCCCGTCACCGAGCTTGCCCTGACCGATCTTCCGGGCACCGCTCTCGACCTGCCCGGTCGCCGCCTTGACCTTGGAGTCGTCGGCGGCGGCCACGGGCGCGGCCGGGGCCAGCAAAGCCACGACGCTGAGCACGAGGACGATTCGCTTCATGATGGGACCTCCCACGGCGCATTGCCTGTTCACGGGTCGCCTCGCCTGCGGCTGCGGTGCGCAGCCATGCCTTCATCCTACCAGCAGGCGAAGGCCGGTCAGGCGGACTGCGAAGGGGAGGGGATCAGCCGGCGTAGCCGCGCGAGCGCAGGCAGTTGCCGTAGGCGTCGCGGTACTTCTCGTCGTGCTTGCGGTTCTCGTTGAGGCCGTAGAGCGTGCCGCCGCCGGCGCCGACGACGCCGCCGATCGCCGCACCCTTGCCGGCGCCCTTGCCGCCCCCGGCGATCGCGCCTCCGGCGGCGCCCACCGCCGCGCCGACCACCGCGCCGACGGCGGCGTCCTTGACGATCTCCAGCGTCTTGTCCTGCGTGCCGATCTGCTGGGCTGCCTGCCGGTTGCAGGCCTCGACCACCGCCGCCGTGGGCGCGGCCGGCGCCGCCGGCGTCCTGCTGCGCTGAGCCGTCATGGTGCGCACGGGCGCCGGCCTGGAAGCCTGGGCCTTCGGCGCCTCGACCGGTGTGGGGGCCTCGGCGGTGCGCTCGGCCTCGCCCTTACCCGTGAGATTGGCGACCACCAGTCCGGTCACGAGCGCTGTCGCCATGACCAGTGCCATCGCGATGGCCGTCAGCTTCCACGGGTTCACACTCATCGCGGCGTTGACTCCTGCTGTGCGGCTCGCGTTTCATCCCTGCCCGGCCGGGCCGGTGCCGCCGCCGCGCGGCTGCGCTGGTGCTCGTACCGGCTCACCACCTGGCCCAGGCTCGTCTCGTGCACCAGCCCCTGCGACCGCATCGCCTGGAAGACCTGACCCCAGCCGTGCACACCTTGCTTCTGAGCCGCGATCTCGTCCAGCGTCAGCGCCCGGGCCCCCCGCGCACCCGAGCCGTTCGGGGGCGCCGGCGAGAAGGCCGCAGCCTGGGCGTAGAACAGGGCGCGGGCAACCTTCTGGTTGCCCGGGGACATTCGCTCATATGCGCCGGCCACCGACGGCGTCTGCGCGCTGCTCGGGGAGGCGGTCAGCGCCCCCAGCATCAGCAGCAAGCCCGCGAGCCCGGATGCGTTGGTCATGATCGTAACTCCCTGAAAACTGTGCGATGCGCGTTGTGCGCACGGGCAGCCCAGCCAGCACCCGGCGTGCCACACCGGGGCGAGCGCAGGATCTACGACACGGCGGGGGGTTAGGCGCCCGGCGGGGTCCGGAATGCCAGGAATCGCGTCGAAGTGGCGACGCTGTTCCCGATTTTACACGCCAGGCTGACACGGATTTACAACGGCACGACCAGAGGCCCAGTTGCAGGCCTCCGCTAGAGCTAGAATCGAGGACGTGACGGACGTCGAGGACCTCGTCGGCGAGCGCCTGATGATCGGCCTGACGGGCCCCGCGCTCACCGACGCTGATGTCAGGGTGTTTCGGGAGACCCGGGCCGCCGGCCTCATCCTCTACCGGCGAAACTTCGAGAGCCCCACGGCGCTCGCGGCCCTGCTCGACGGACTCGAGTCCGCGCTTGGACGGCGACTGCTGGTTGCCACCGACCACGAGGGCGGCCGCATCGTGATGCTCGGGCAGGGGGTCACGATCTTTCCCGACAACCTCGCGCTCGGCACCGCCGGCGAGGAGGGGTTTGCGTTCCGCCAGGGTCTCATCGAGGCCCGCGAGCTGCGCCGCCTCGGCGTGGATCTCAACCTCGGCCCGTGCCTGGACGTGCTCACCGAGCGCTACAGCCCCAACATCGGCATCCGCTCGTATGGCAAGGACCCCAAGATCGTCGCCCGCTACGGCGTGGCGCGCATCCGGGGCATGGCGCGGGGTGGACTCTCGGCGTGCCCCAAGCACTTCCCCGGCAAGGGGCACTCCCCGCTCGACGCGCACCTGAAGCTGCCCACGATCGACTCCACGCCCGAGGAAATGCGCGCCGTCCACCTGCCGCCGTTCGTCGACGCGCTGGCGGCCGGGGCGGAAGCGGTGATGACCTCGCACCCGGTCTACCCGCGGCTGGACCCGAGCGGCGTGCCGGCCACGTTCTCGCGGCGCATCACCCACGACTGGCTGCGGGGCGAGCTGGCCTTCGAGGGCGTCGTCGTCTCCGACGATCTCGAGATGGGCGCGGTCAGCGAGACCTGCCCGATCGGCGAGGCGGCGGTGCGGGCGGCTGCCGCCGGCCACGACCTGCTGCTGATCTGCCACACCGAGCCCGCGCAGCGCGCCGCCGCCGCGGCGCTCGTCGCCGCGTACCGGGAGCGCCGGCTGCCGCCGGCGGAATGCGAGGCGGCCGCCGAGCGCGTGCGCCGCCTGCGGCTGGCGCGGCCCACGCGGCGCGAGGGGGGCGATCCGCGGGCGGAGGCCGACGGCCGGCCGCTGGCGGCCGCGATCGCCGCCCGGGCCGTGACGGAGGTCGGTCGCGGCGCGTCCGATCTGCCGCGCGCGCTCAACGGCCGCGTGCTCGTGGTGTTCCCGCGCTTCTCCGACCTGGCGCCGCGCATCACCATCGAGCCCGAGGTGGCCGACGAGCGAGGCTGGATCCAGGGCGCCTTCGGCTCCGCCGGGATTGCGCCGGAGGCGGCGGTCGTCGGGCTCGAGCCGACTCCCGAGGAGATCGCCGGCGCGGCCGGCCGCGCGGCGGCGGCGGACGCCACCGTGCTGTTCCTGTTCGACGCGCATCTCTACGCGTCCAACCGCGCGCTGCTCGAGGCGCTCCAGGGACGGGCCCGCCGGCTGGCCGTCGTGCTGTTACGCGATCCCTACGACGCCGCGCTCCTGGGTCCCGGCGTGCGCGGCCTCACCGCCTACGGCTTCCGCAAGTGCCAGCTCGACGCGGCCGTCGCCCGCCTGGCGCATCCGTGATGGCCCGGCAGCGGCTCACCGTGTACGAGCCATTCCACTCGATCTTCTACGCGCCGCAATTCGTGACGTTGCACGGCGGCCACTTCGCCGCCGAGGGGCTCGACGTGGAGCTCCGCACGGCGGGCGGCGGCGTCACGACCACGGGAGCGCTGATCGACGGCACCGCCCAGGTGAGCCTGGGCGGCGTCATGCGCAGCCTCGACCTCGCCGACCGCGGCGGCCCGTTCCTGGTGCACTTCGCCGAGGTGAACAGCCGCAACGGCTTCTTCCTGCTGAGCCGCGAGCCCCGCCCGCGCTTCGCGTGGCCGGATCTGGCCGGCCGCACCGTGCTGTCGTTCGCCGAGGCGCCGACGCCCTGGCAATGCATGCTCACGGTGCTCCGGCGGCACGGCGTGGATCCGGCCCGCGTGCGGATCGAGCGCGCGCTGCCCGCCGGCGACGCCGTCGCCGCCTTCACGGCCGGTCACGGCGACTTTCTGGAGACGGGCCAGCCGTTCACCGAGATCCTGCTGGCCGAGGGCCGGGCGCACCTCGTGGCCTCGATGGGCGAGGCGACCGGCCCGCTGCCCTTCTCGTCCTACATGACCACGCCCGCGTTCCTCCGCGAGCAGCCGGACACGCTCGTCCGCTTCACCCGCGCCCTCTATGGCGCCCAGCGCTGGCTCGCCCGGGCCCCGGCCGCCGAGGTGGCGGACCTCATCGCGCCGGCGTTCCCCGGCGTCGCCTCCGAGATCCGCCGCGCTGCCGTCGCGCGCTATCTCGGCCAGCAGACGTGGGCGGCCGATCCCATCCTGCGCGCGCCGGGCTACGCGTACCTCCAGCAGATCCTCCTCGACGGGGGCTTCATCCAGCGCCGCCACCGCTACGAGGACCTCGTGGACACGTCGATCGCCCGGGTGGCCGTGCAAGCCGTCAGGGGCGCCTGAGCGCCGTCAGCCCGAGCGCCAGGGCCATCGTCCCGGCAGTCCCCAGGATCACCAGCCACGACCACGCGAACGCCAGGACCTTCGTCTCCGAGAGGACGAGCAGCGTCAGGTTCACCACCGCCATCACGATCATCGCGGTGACGTTGGCGCCGTCCGCCACGCGGCGGCGGCCGAGCAGGCCGAGCAGGAACACGCCCAGCAGGGAGCCGAAGGTCACGCCGGCGATCTTGAAGGCCAGCCACAGGATCCCGTCGAAGAACGAGAACGAAAAGGCGATGAGGCCCAGCACCGCGCCGAAGGCCACCACGCTCGCCCGCGACACGCGCAGGTAGTGCGTCTCGCTGCGCTTGGGGGCGAGCAGCGGGCGGTAGATGTCGGTCACGAACGAGGCCGACAGCGAGCCGAGGGGCGAGTCGATCGAGGCGAGCACGATGGCGCTCAGCATGAGCCCGCGCAGCACGGCCGGCATCACCTGCTGGACGTAGTGCGGCAGGATCTCGTCGGGGCGCGAGACCGGCAGCGCCGGGTTCTGCGCGTAGAAGGTGTAGAGCGAGGCGCCCAGGCCCAGGTAGATGGCCAGCGTCAGCAGCGTGCCCAGCGGCGTGAGGGCCAGCGTGCGCTGGCTCTCGCGGCGGGTCTCCACGGTCAGCAGGCGCTGCATGAGGTCGTGGTCGGTGCCGAAGGCCGCCATGGAGCCGACCAGCCCGTTGAGCACCGCCACCCAGACGATGTTGGGCTCGGTCAGCACCCGCCGCCAGAAATCGGGAGCGCCCGGCGACGGCCCCCAGTTGACGACGTCGAGCCGGCCGGCCTCGCCGGCCACCCGCACGACGGCGCCGAGGCCGCCGTCGATGTGGGCCAGCAGGTAGGCCAGGGTGACGCCGCCCGCGAGGAGGAACAACAGCGCCTGGAACACGTTGGTCCACACGATCGCCTTCACGCCGCCGGCGGCGATGTACACGATGGACACGGCCGTGAAGACCGCCAGCGTGGGGACGAGCGGCCACCCCATCAGGATGGACACCGCCAGGGCGGCCGCCATGAGGCGCACGCCGGAGCCGGCCAGCCGCGTGACGAAGAAGAAGACCGACGCGGTGACCTGGGTGGCGCGGCCGAAGCGGTGGCCCAGGAACTCGTAGATCGTCGTGACCTGGTGGCGGTAGAAGGCGGGGATGAACAGGAGGGCCACCGCCAGCTTGGCCAGGCTCGAGCCCACGAAGAACTGCACGTACTCCCAGTTCTCGCTGTAGGCGGTGGCCGGCACCGAGATGATCGTCACCGCGCTGATCTCGGTCGCCAGGAAGCTCAGGGCGGCCGCCCACCACGGCACCCGGCGGCGGGCGAGGAAGAAGTCGACCGTGTCGCGCTGCTCACGGGTGAGCGCGATTCCGATGCCGAGGAGGACGGCGAGCGCCAGCGCGAGGACCGCGTAGTCGGGCCACGTCAGCGGCGAGACGGCACCGGGCACGCTTCATCTTCACACGGCCCCCCCCGGGTCCCCTCATGTGGCCACGAGGCGTTGGGGGGGGCGGACATGAGGCCACCTCCAGGCCCGCGCGGATGATCGAGGAGCGGCCCGGCTCCGCCGGGCCGTGACGAGCGTTGGGGG
>DASWJN010000222.1:0-1928 GCA_036397135.1 Candidatus Methylomirabilota bacterium | reverse complement strand
CGTCCTTGGTGACGTCGGTGACGACCTGCTTGACCTGGTGGTCGTAGCCGACCATGACGATGACGACGTCGCAGGTCCTGGCCAGCTGCCTGAGGGTGGCGACGGGCTTCACGCCCTTCTTCTTGGCCGCGGCCATGGCCTGCTTCCGGAGGTCGAAGCCGTAGACGGCGAACCGCCCGTCGCTCTTCTCGACCACGTTGCGGGCCATCTCGCCGCCCATCTCCCCGAGGCCGACGAATCCAACGTTCAGTGCCATTGCGTGCTCTCCCGGATCGCTGAGGGACGCCCGAACGGGCGCCTTTGTGGCGGTTTTCCGCCCGAATTGCAGTGGCTCTTACTAGCATGCGGGTCCGCCGCCCCGCCACAGGAAATCGCCGCGCGCGTTGACCCCGGCGCCCTGCTCGGCTGTAATCGGGCCGTCAACGGACGGGGAGAGGGACATGGCCCGGGATTTCGAGGACCACTGCTGGAAGGACGTGATCGACGACGACCTCGTCGAGATCTACGGCTCCTACCAACGCGAGACCTTCGTCGGCGACCGGCCGGCGGTGCTGGCCATCGACCTCTACAAGAGCGCCTATCGCGGCGGCGACAAGCCGGTGGTCGAGGCCAACCGCGAATGGGCCGGTTCGTGCGGCGAGAATGCCTGGGCGGCGGTGGAGCCGACACGACGGGTGCTGGCGGCGGCGCGGGCGGCCGGCGTCCCCGTGATCTATACGACGCGCCGGGTCGAGACCGGCGGCGTCCATTCGACCAAGCGCACCGGCAAGAAGCGGCTCGATCCGGATTCCTACGACATCATCGACGAGGTGGCGCCCGAGCCCGGCGAGCTCGTGATCTACAAGGAGCGGGCCTCGGCCTTCTTCGGCACGCCCCTGATCGCGCACCTCAATACGCTCGGCATCCGATCGCTGATCGCGCTTGGGGAATCGACCTCGGGCTGCGTGCGCGCCAGCGTGGTGGACGCCTATTCCCACGGCATCCACACGGTGGTGGTGGAGGAATGCACCTTCGACCGCTCGATGCTCAGCCACAAGGTCAACCTGTTCGACCTCCACCACAAATACGCCGACGTCATGCACGTGGACGAGGTGCTGTCGCACCTGGAGGGGATGAAGCGGAACACGCGGGTGGCGTGAGGCGCGGGCGCTCATTGTTCGTCACCGCCGGGCTTGACCCGGCGGTCGGCGTTTGTCCCGTCATCGACGGCCGCTGGATGCGCGGGTCGAGCCCGCGCATGACGAGGGGGGGAACGCGATTCCTGCCGGGCCGTGGAGCGGACTCAGCCTTCGTATCCGTAGTCCCGCTTGGCAGCTTCCGGCGTGACGTAGCCCTCTTCGAGGTCGCGCGCGATGCGCGCACGCTCGCGCTTCCGCGGGTCCCCGTAGCCGCCGCCGCCCGCCGATTCGAGATAGAAGCGGTCGCCCTCGGCCAACTCGAAGCGCCCCGAGGCCGGGGTCTCCTCCTCCCGGGGCGTGCCGGCACGGATGACGAAGCGGCTGGCGCGCCCGGGCCCGCCGCCGGCGAGGCCCTCAGGCGGGCATTTGGCGCGGTCGTAGCGGCGGATCACGGTGCCCGCGGCCAGCATCTCGTAGGCGCGCCGGAACGAGAGCCCGCCCCGGAACGCGCCGGCGCCGCCGGAATCGGGGATCAGCGCGAACTCGGTGACGCGGCAGGGGAACTCGGATTCCAGGATCTCGATGGGGGTGACGTGCAGGTTCGAGAGGTGGGTGGCGGTGCAGCTGGCCCCGTCGTGGCCGGCGCCGCCGCCATAGGCCGAGCCCAGGATCTCGTATTGCAGGCTGGCCTGGCCGGGCCGCGCGCCTGCCCCCCAGTCGATGCCGAGCGCGCCCGAAGACGCCGCGTTGGCCACCGCGCGCTCGGGCCGGAAGGTCCCCAGCGCCTCCAGGATCACGTCCACCAGCTTG
>DASWJN010000221.1:0-25675 GCA_036397135.1 Candidatus Methylomirabilota bacterium | reverse complement strand
CCGCGCCCGGAACAGCGCCGCGAGATAGGCGCGCCGCGCGGACGGCGCGTCGCCGCGCGCCCGCGCCTCGTCCCCCGCCCGAGCGAAGACCGACCAGGTCCCTCCACGCGCCGCCTCGGACTGGACCACCGCACGGCCGGCGACGAGCTCGGCCAGCGCGCCGATCGCGACGACGACGAGCAGCACCACCACCAGGGCGCTCTTACCGTCGACCCGTTCCATCGCCTTGCCTCCCCGCTGTCCGCTCCGGAGTGCCTCGAGTCCCGCGACCATGGCGGACGCGTGGAGCAACCCCGGCGCCAGAGCGGGTTGCATGCAACGACGCGGAGTTATGACGGGAGGTCGCGAACGCGCGGCGGCAGGATCGCCCGAGCGCCGGGCGAAGTGCCCGTTACGGCAGTGTGCCGGGGGCGCCGTCCAGGCTGACGCCCTGCAGGCGGTGGAAGCCGGTCGGATGCAGCCTCAGATTGCGCACTTCGGGCCGGGCGACGGCCCACTCGAGACGGACGTAGATCGGGAGCCAGGGCAGATCGTCGGCCAGCAGCGCTTGCGCCCGCTGATAGAGCCGGGCGCGCTCGGGCCGGAAGGACAGCTGGCTGGCCCGCGCCAGGACATCGTCGAGGCGTGGGTTGCGGTAGAAGGAGTAGTTGAGCGCGCGTGGTCCCTTCGATGCTCCCTCGCTGGTCGACAGGGGGAACAGGAACAGGTGGGGGTCGCCCCCCACCACCGTGGTCTCGACGAGGGCCATCTCGTGATCGCCCCCCTGCAGAGCGGCCCGCACCCGCTCGACGGGCTCGATCCGGACCTGGATGGGGATGTCGGCGGCGCCGAGCGCGGCCTCGAGCGTGGCGGCCAGACGCGGCATGCTGACCGGCGCCGTCTCCCCGGAGGCGAGCATCGTGGCCTTGTAGCCCTTCGGCCAGCCGTCGGCGAGCAGGGCCCGGACCGCATCGCGGGTGCCGCCCAGCACCGGGCTGCCCTCGCGGCGCGCCCACACGCCGGCCGGCAGGAACGACGGCAGCGGCACCGCGGCGTTGTCGAGCGCGACGCCGATCAAGGCGGGATCCAGCGCCGCGGCCACCGCGTGTCGAATCCGCTTGCGCGAGAACGGCTCCTTCTCGGTCTGGAACGCGAGGTAGCCCACGCGCAGGCCGGGGGTGGACAGCGCGCCCGTCATCCGACGTGGCGGGCCCGGCGGGAACCAGACGTCGAGCGACCGCGCGTCGAACTCCGCTTCGGCGTTGTCGTCGTCGGTGACCTCGAGGAACACGATCCGCTCCATCCGGGCCGGTCCGCCCCGGTAGCCCGGCACCGCTTCCATCGCGATCCGGCCGGGCGCGGCGTCGACGACGCGGTAGGGGCCGCTGCCGACGAGGCGGGCCACGCCGTCGAGGCCGGTCGTCGCTCGAGCCACGGCCAGACCGGGATGGGCGAGCACACTGAGCAGCGGCGCGTAGGGCTGGATCAACACGAACTGCACACTGCGGGCATCGGGGGCCCGGACGTCCTTCACCACGCCCGGCCGGCCCCGCAGGAGCGCCGGCCAGGCTGTCCCCGGCAAGTCCGGAGCGAGCTGGCGCCGGAAGCTCGCGGCGACCTCGGCGCCCGTCACCAGGCTGCCGTCGTGGAAGCGGACACCTTCGCGCAGCGTGAATGTCCAGACCAATCCGTCGCGAGAGACCGCCCAGCGCGTGGCCAGGGCCGGCTCGATCTCGGTCGATCCGTCGCGATAGGCGACGAGCGTGTCGAAGACCTGGTGGGCGATCAACGGCGTGGCGCCGTCGAGGGCGGAGGCGGGATCGAGCGGCACGGTCAGGCCGACGACGCCGACGCGCAACTCCTTGCGCGCCTGGGCGGAGGCAATCCCCGGGCACGCGACGAGAAGGGCCAGAAGGAGTGCCGAGCTCATCACCGTGCGACCGTGCGCGCGAACCGTCGCCGCCATTACCGACATCTTTATAGACGGAACCCCTCGCGCACGCTATCCGTTTCGAAGGTGAGCGTCGGCGGGCGCCCGGTCTCGGCAGCGGAACGCTGTCGAAGGGCCCGACAACCTTGACTTTCTTTTTTACAGCCGCCTATACTCAACACCGAGGCGGGGGGCGCGCACTCGCGAGCGGCGCACAGGGGGTCACGTGGGAAGGGATGGGCTATGAAGGAGTTCGACAAGAAGAGTAGCCCGAGTCGCGAAGGCTTCTCCAAGTTCCTCCCCGCCTCCATGTCCGATTCGAGCACGCGCCGCCGGCTCACGGAGTACGAGATCCAGCTCCAGGATCTGCAGGCGTACGTCCGCTCGCTGGAGGCCGAGACGGTGCATCTGAGGAAGAAACTCGAGGACACGCCGAAGGACTTCATGGTCCTCGAGAACAAGCTGCGGGAAGCCAACCGCCAGCTCGTGCAGGCCTTCAACCAGAACGAGAAGCTCGTCAACGCGCTCTACGAGGCCCGCGAGCAGATCACGGCGCTGAAGGAAGAAGTCGACAAGCTCTGCGCGCCCCCCTCGACGTACGGCGTCTACCTGTCCCCCAACGAGGACGGCACCGTCAACATCCTGTCCCAGGGCCGCAAGGTGAAGGTCAACATCCACCCGGCCATCAAGGTGGACACGCTCAAGCCGGGGCAGGAGCTGATCCTCAACGAAGGCCTGAACGTGGTGGAGGCGGCCGCCTACGAGATCCAGGGCGACGTCGTCATCCTCAAGGAGCAGCTCGACCCCGAGCGCGCGGTGGTCACACTGCGGGCCGACGAGGAGAAGGTCGGGATCATCGCCGATCCGCTCCGCCAGCTGCGGCTGAAGACGGGCGACCACCTGCTCATGGACGCCAAGAGCGGGTACCTGCTGGAGAAGCTTCCCAAGAGTGACGTCGAGGATCTGTCGCTGGAAGAAGTCCCGGACATCGGCTACGACGACATCGGGGGCCTCGGCACCCAGATCGAGGCGATCAAGGACGCGGTGGAACTGCCGTACCTGTACGCCGACTACTACAAGGAGCACAAGCTCACGCCGCCCAAGGGCGTGCTGCTCTATGGCCCGCCCGGCTGCGGCAAGACCATGATCGCCAAGGCGGTGGCCAACAACCTCGCCGAGAAGATCTCCGAGAAGCGCGGCGAGAAGATCAAGGGCTTCTTCCTGAACATCAAGGGACCCGAGCTGCTCAACAAGTACGTGGGCGAGACCGAGCGCAAGATCCGCGAGATCTTCGTGAAGGCCAAGGAGAAGGCCAACGAGGACGTGCCGGTGGTGGTGTTCTTCGACGAGATGGACGCCCTCTTCCGGACGCGCGGCACCGGCATCTCCTCCGACGTCGAGACGACCATCGTGCCGCAGCTGCTGGCCGAGATCGACGGCGTGGAGGGGCTCAAGAACGTCATCGTGATCGGCGCCTCCAACCGGCAGGACCTCATCGACCCGGCCATCCTGCGGCCGGGCCGGCTGGACGTGAAGATCAAGATCGAGCGGCCCGACCAGGCGGCTGCCGCCGACATCTTCCGCAAGTACCTGACGACGGAGATCCCGATCGCCGAATCGGAGCGGCGGCAGCACCGCGGCGAGACGGCGGCGGCCATCGAGGCGATGCTCGCCACGGCCATCGAGGCGATGTACAGCCTCAGCGAGGAGAACCGGTTCCTCGAGGTCACCTACGCCAACGGTGACAAGGAGGTCCTGTACTTCAAGGACTTCTCCTCGGGCGCCATGATCGAGTCGGTCGTGCGGCGGGCCAAGAAGCTGGCGCTCAAGCGCTACATCGGCGCCGGCGAAAAGGGCATCACCACCGACGACCTGGTCTCGGCGGTCCGCGAGGAGTTCAAGGAGAACGAGGATCTGCCGAACACGACCAACCCCGACGACTGGGCCAAGATCGCCGGCAAGAAGGGCGAGCGGATCGTCTACGTCAAGCCGCTCATGGGCGAGACGAAGGAGAAGCAGCGCAGCGTCGAACGGGTGGTGAATACCGGACAGTACCTGTAAGAAGCCGGGGGGCACCGAACGCCCCGGCCGACCATGAGAGTATGGGGGGGCGTCCGACGCCCCCCATGTCCCCCCGGCCAGTCGCCGACGGCCGGGATTCCTTTTTCAAGACGGTAGCCGGACCGCTTCGCGAGGGGACGAATGGCCATTCCGAAAGTCATGGGCATCGAGACCGAGTACGGGATCACGGTCAGGAACCAGCCCGACTTCAACCCGATCCTGTCCTCGCTGCTCCTCATCAACTCCTACGAGACCTACCGGTCCTCGCGCGTGCGGTGGGACTACGAGGCGGAGAGCCCGCTGCGCGACGCCCGCGGCTTCGAGTACATGGAGGAGAAGGAGGGCACCTCCAAAGAGGAATCGCGGCTGATCAACCTGATCCTGTCCAACGGCGCCCGCTTCTACGTCGACCACGCCCATCCGGAATACTCGAGCCCGGAGACGACCAATCCACGGGACTTGGTGATTTGGGACAGAGCGGGAGAGAGGATTCTGAACCTCTCACGGCAACGGGCGGAGGCGGTCTCTCCACCGGAGCAGCGCATCCTCATCTACAAGAACAACACCGATAGCAAGGGCAACTCGTACGGCACCCACGAGAACTACCTGATGGACCGCAAGGTGCCGTTCGCCCGGATCGTGCAGCACATGATGCCGTTCTTCGTGTCGCGCCAGGTCTACACCGGAAGCGGCAAGGTCGGCTACGAGAACAACGCCGAGCCGTGCGACTACCAGGTCTCCCAGCGCGCCGATTTCCTGGAGACCGAGGTCGGGCTGGAGACGATGCACTCGCGGCCGATCGTCAACACTCGCGACGAGCCGCACGCCGATCCCGAGAAGTACCGCCGGCTGCACGTCATCGTGGGTGACGCCAACATGAGCGAGGTCACCACCTATCTGAAGGTGGGCACGATGGCGATCGTGCTCAGCATGGTCGAGGACGACTTCATCGACCGCGACCTGTCCATCGACGGCCCGGTGGCCGCCTTCCGCAAGGTGTCGCGTGACCTGGCCTGCCGCGAGACGTTCCGGCTCAAGGACGGCCGCACGATCACCGCCGTCGACCACCAGCGGGAGTTCCTGGCACTGGCCCAGCGCTACTACCACGACCGCGAGCACGAGCCCTGGGTGCGGGAGGTGCTGGCCAAGTGGGAGCACACGCTCGACCGCCTCGCCGAGGACCCGATGCAGCTCGGCCGCGAGCTCGACTGGGTCATCAAGCATCAGCTCATCGAGAACTACGTCGCCAAGCACGGGCTGGCCTGGAACGACCACCGCGTGCAGATGATCGATCTTCAGTATCACGACATCCGGCCCGGCAAGGGCCTGTACTACAAGCTGGAGGAGTCGGAGGCGGTCGACCGCATGGTCACCGACGACGAGATCTCCAAGGCCATCTACGATCCGCCCAAGGATACTCGCGCCTACTTCCGCGGGATGTGCCTGCAGCGCTACGCCGACGAGATCGTGTCGGCGTCGTGGGATTCGGTGATCTTCGACCTCAAGGAAGGTCCGCTGAAGAAGATCTTCATGCTGGAGCCGCTGCGCGGCACCGAGGCGCACGTCCGCCAGCTCCTCATGGAGTCCCCCACCGCCGCCGACCTCCTGCGCAACATCGCCCGCCCGTCCTTCGGGATGTGAGCGCCCCCCCCTGGACGAAGGAGACCGATGAACGAGGATCGCCGCGTGCCCGTGTTCAACGAGTACATCGATTCCAGCTTCGTCGAGCTGCTGCGCCGCCGGTCGCCCCACCTGCTGCCGGGCGCGGGCCCGACCGCCGACTCGCCCGACGTGCCGCACGGGACGACGGTCCTGGCGATGCGCTACCGCGACGGCGTGATCATGGCGGGCGACCGGCAGGCCACCGCCGGCTACCAGGTCGCCAGCCGCCGGATCGAGAAGATCTTCAAGGCCGACGACCTCTCCGGGGTCGGCATCGCCGGCGCCGCCGGCCCGGCCATGGAGATGGCCAAGCTGTTCCAGACCGAGCTCGAGCACTACGAGAAGGTCGAGGGCGACAACCTGTCGCTCGACGGCAAGGCCAACAAGCTGGGCCAGATGATCCGGATGAACCTCCAGGCGGCCATGATGGGCCTGGCCGTGGTGCCGATCTTCGCCGGCTTCGACGAGAAGACCGGCGTGGGCCGGCTGTTCAAGTACGACATCACCGGCGGGCGCTACGAGGAACGCGACTACGACGCCCAGGGCTCGGGCTCCAAGGACGCCCGCGACTCGCTGAAGAAACTCTGGAAGCGGGATCTGGGGCGCGACGACGCGCTGAGGGTCGCGCTGGAGGCCCTCATCGACGCGGCCGACGAGGACGTGGGCACCGGCGGCCCCGACCTCGTGCGCGGCATCTTCCCGAGCGTGAAGACGATCACCCGAAGCGGCTATGGCGAGGTCGCCGACGACGAGATCCGCCGCGTGTGCGAGGCCATCCTGGCCGAGCGCGCGAAGGCGGGCAACGGGAGCTGACCCATGCCGCTGCCCTACTACGTCAGCCCCGAGCAGATGATGAAGGACAAGGCCGAGTATGCCCGCAAGGGCATCGCGCGCGGCCGGTCCATCGTCACCCTCGAGTATCGCGACGGCATCCTGCTGGTGGCCGAGAATCCCTCGACGCTGCTGCACAAGGTGTCGGAGATCTACGATCGAATCGCCTTTGCCGGAGTCGGGAAATACAACGAATTCGAGAATCTGAGGATCGCCGGGATCCGGCACGCCGACGTCAAGGGCTATTCGTACAGCCGGGGCGACGTGACCGCCAAGGCGCTCGCCAACGCGTACTCGCAGGCCCTCGGCAACATCTTCACGCAGGACATCAAGCCGTTCGAGGTCGAGGTGCTGGTGGCCGAGGTGGGGGACGCCAACGGCAGCAAGAGCGAGATCTATCACATCCTCTACGACGGCACGATCGAGGATGAGAAGAACTACGCGGCCATGGGCGGCCAGGCCGACGAGATCCGCCGCTTTCTCAAGGACCACTACCGCGACGGCCTGGGCCTCGACGAGGCGCTGCAGCTCGGGGTGCGGGCGCTGTCGGTCACGCAGAACAAGACCCTGAGCGAGCGCGACCTGGAAGTGGCCGTGCTCGACCGCACCAAGGAGCGGCGCAAGTTCCGCCGCATCCCCCCGGAGGCGCTGAGCCAACTCCTCGGCACCGCGAAGTAGACCGTGTTACGCTAGGCCCCGACCCCATGAAGCGGCGGATCTTCGGCCTCGAGAACGAGTACGGCCTCACCTGCACCCTCAACGGCCAGCGTCGCCTGTCCCCCGACAACGTCGCCCGGTATCTGTTCGAGAAAGTCATTCCGGGTGCCCGAAACGCCAACGTCTTCCTGGAGAACGGCGCGAGGCTGTACCTGGACACCGGGTTCCATCCCGAGTACGCCACCCCGGAATGCGACGACGTGGACGAACTGGTCATCCACGACAAGGCCGGCGAGCGCATCGTGGAAGACCTCCTGCACCAGGCCGAGAAGCGGCTGCGGGAGGACGGGATCTCGGGCAACATCCTGCTCTTCAAGAACAACACGGATTCGGCGGGCAACTCGTACGGCTGCCACGAGAACTACCTGGTCAGCCGCGACGTGTCCTTCCAGCGGTTGGCCGAGGCCCTCATTCCCTTCTTCGTCACCCGGCAGATCTTCGCCGGGGCCGGCAAGGTGCTGCAGACCCCGCGCGGCTTCCACTACTGCCTGAGCCAGCGGGCCCAGCACATCTGCCAGGAGATCTCGGGCGCCACCACCTCCTCCCGCTCGATCATCAACACCCGCGACGAGCCCCACGCCGACGCCGAGAGATATCGGCGCCTCCATGTCATCGTCGGCGACTCGAATATGTCCGAGGTGGCCACCTATCTGAAGATCGGGACGACGGCGCTCGTGCTCGACATGATCGAGGACGGGTTCTTCGACCGCGATTATTCGTTGCAGTCTCCGGTCCAGGCCATCCGCGACATCTCCCACGATCCGACGTTGAGAGAGACGATCAAGCTCAAGGACGGGCGCAGCATGTCGGCCCTGCAGCTCCAGCAGGAATACCTCGAGTACGCCACCCGCTACGTCAACACGGTGGCCTCCGGCGACGCCGTCAGCCAGGACGTGCTGGCCCGCTGGACCGACGTGATCGACAAGCTCGAGACCGACCCCACGCAGCTCGAACGCGAGCTGGACTGGGTGATCAAGCGCCAGTGGATCGAGAGCTACATGACGCGCAACCGGCTCTCCTGGCGCGACCCCAAGATCTCGCTGATGGACCTGCAATACCACGACATCCGGCCCGACCGCGGGCTGTACTACAAGCTGGTCGCCCGCGACATGGTCGACCGCACCACCGACGACGAGACCATCGAGCGGGCCAAGCACGAGCCACCCCAGACCACGCGGGCCCGGCTGCGCGGCGAGTTCATCCGCCAGGCCAACCTCAAAGGCAAGGACTACCGGGTGGACTGGGTCTACCTCAAGCTCAACGATCCCGAGCGCGAGACCATCCTCTGCAAGGACCCCTTCCAGTCCCACGACGAACGGGTCGAACGGTTGATCCGCAGCTTCTAGCTCGGAGGGGGCTCCGCCCCCTTCCGACGGTCGTCGCGCGCCTGACGGCGCGCTCCTCCCCGCCTCCCCCAGAACAGGATTGCGGCGGCAAGGCCGCCGCTCGAAGCGAGACTTCTGGGAGCGCAGGATGTCGTCGTCGCACGTCGTCCCACCTACCAGAGACAGTGGCGGTCGGAGGAATTGACAGTTTGGCGAGGGGGGTGCTACATCTGGGGCTCCCCGGCTGAGTTCGGGTGTCGGAGCCTCGGGAGCACGGTTGGACGCGCGGCACGTCGCCGCGGCGCTCGCAGGACGATCTCCGCGTGATCGATGCCCGCGGGGTCGTCGTCGCTGGAGGGCTCGCGGGTGAGCGGCAACATCAAGACGGACTCGCTGGTGATCTCCAAGGGCGGCTTCTTCAACGGCAACGTCGGCAAGATCCACGAGGAGCCGGCGGACGGCGCCCCGCGCCCGGGGTACCTGATCGAGGACAAGCGGGCCGGCCAGACGGCGCCGAGATAGCCGGAGGCTCCGATGCGGTGGCGAAGGAGCGGCAAGGCGGCCATCAAGAGCAACAGCGACCTCAGCGCCTACATCGACGAGGCGTCGGAGATCGAGGGCAAGTACACGTTCAGCGGCACCGTCATGCTGAACGGCAAGCTCACCGGCGAGATCTTCTCCAACGACACCCTGATCATCGGCGAGAAGGGCGTGGTCAACGCCGCCATCCACGCCGGCATCGTGCTCGTCAGCGGCGAGGTCCGCGGCAATATCCTCGGCACCGAGCGGGTGGAGCTGCGGGGCAGCGCGCGCGTGTACGGTGACGTCGAGGCGCCGGTCGTCGTCGTCGAGGAAGGGGTGCTCTTCGAGGGCCACTGCCGCATGACGAGAGGGCGGCCCGAGGGCGTCTCCGGCGACCCACCTCCCCAGCGCGACCTCTCGATCGTCTCCGCCAAGCGGTAGCCCCGCCGCGTCGGCGGCACGGCCGTTGCAGCCCGCGCTCGAACGTGGCGATCCGTGATCCGGCCTTCGAGCGCCGCTCCCAGCGCGCCGAGCAGCTCGGCACCTGGCTCACGCGGTCCTCGAGCGCAACGGCGACATCTCCGTCATCCCCAGGGAGCGCGAGGCGGCGCCCGGTCAGGACCGGGCCGCCGCCTGAACGCGGATCTCAGCGGGACCAGACGCGGCGGGCGACGTGGGGGTACTCGATCACCAGGCCGTCGCCGTCCACGTCGATGTCGGCGGTGAAGCCGGTGACCGGATCCTCGAAGCGGTAGCGGCCGCCGTCAGGTCCCCAGGCCAGGCAGTGGTAGCGCTGGCGGGCGACCGAGACCGCCAGCCCCGGGACGGTCACGTAGGCCACGGTGATCTCCTCGCTCCAGCCGGGCACCAGGCCGAGCCGACGGATCGGCAGCGTATTCGTGAAGGCCGTGGACGACAGATCGACGTCGAGACACCCGTCGAGGGCGGCCAGGCGCTCGCCGCCGGCGCCGGTCCAGCGGCCGCTGCCGTCCGCCGCCAGCGCCAGCGTGCCGTCGTCGCCGCCCAGGCTCGTGACCGCGAGCTCGCGGACGCGCCAGCCCGCGTCGCAGCGCAGGGTGTAGCGGAGGGCCCACGGATGGCCGGCCTCCACGCCGAGCGCGACGCTCTCCACGCTGACCCGGTCGCTGCCGGTGACGCGGCACGACTCCAGCCCGACACCCGTCCACGCCTGCCAGATCACGCGCCGGTCCACGGCGTTATTCGAGCGGCCCGACGGCCCGCTCGGCCGCCGCGACCACGTCGCCGTCCTCGGCCAGACCCAGGGCGGCGTCGAGATCCGCCTTGAGATAGCGATCGCGCTCGAGCGGTGGCAGGCGCCGGCGGACGGCGTCGCGGGCGGCCCGGCTGCCGCGGCCGGGGATCAGCGGCGCGCGCAGGTCGAGCGCCTGCGCGGCCAGCAGCAGCTCGATCGCCAGCACCTGGCGGGCGAGGCCGACGGCCCGGCGCGTCTTGAGGGCGGCGCCGGCCCCCATGGCGTTGTAGTCCTCCTGCAGCCCCGAGGTCGGGATGGAATCGACGCTGGCCGGGTGGGCCAGGCCCCGCAGCTCGGCCACCAGCGCGGCGGCCGTGTACTGCGCGATCATGTAGCCGGAGTTCACGCCGCCGACGCGCGCCAGGAACGGCGGCAGTCCCTCGTTCGTCAGCGGGTTCACCAGCCGGTCGGCGCGGCGCTCGCTGATCCCCGCCAGCTGGGTCAGGCCGACGGCGAGGGTGTCGAGCGCCAGGCCCAGCACCTCGCCGTGGAAGTTGCCGCCGCTCAGGACCGCGCCGTCGGCGGGAAAGACGAGCGGGTTGTCGGTCACCGCCGCCAGCTCGCGCTCGAGCACGCCGCGCGCGAAGCCGATCGCCTCGCGCGCCGACCCGTGGACCTGGGGCATACAGCGCAGGCTGTAGGCGTCCTGCACGCGCGTGCAGTCGCGATGCGACTCGATGATCCCGCTGCCGGCCGTCAGCTTCGTGAGATTCGCCGCAGCGGTGCGCTGGCCGGGGTGCGGGCGCAGGGCATGGATGCGCGGGTCGAAGGCGGCGTTGGTGCCCATCAGCGCCTCCAGGGACATGGCACCGGTGACGTCGGCCAGCCGCGCCAGCCGGCCGGCGTCCAGCACGGACAGCGTGCCCAGGCCCGCCATCAGGTGCGTGCCGTTGAGCAAGGCCAGCCCTTCCTTGGTCTCGAGGCTCAGGGGCGCCAGGCCCGAGGCGGCGAGCGCCTCGCGCGCCGGCACGCGGCGTCCGCCGGCCCAGGCTTCGCCTTCGCCGATCAGGCAGGCGGCCACGTGGGCCAGCGGCGCCAGATCGCCGGAGGAGCCGACCGAGCCGCCTTCGGGCACCACCGGATGCAGGCCGCGGTTCAGGCACGTGAGGAGCGTCTCGACGACGAGCGGTCGCACCCCCGACGCGCCACGCGCGAGCGAGGCCGCCAGCAGGAGGAGGACCGCCCGCGTCTCGGTCTCGGCCAGCGGTGGCCCCACGCCGCCGGCGTGGCTCAGCACCAGGTTGCGCTGGAGCGCCGCCCGCTCGGCCGGCGGGATGACCACGTCCTTCAGCTTCCCGACCCCGGTCGTGATCCCGTAGATGGGCTCGGCGCCGCCGGCCAGGCGATCGACGAAGGCGCGCGCGGCGGCCAGCCGCGCGACGGCCACGGGCGCCAGCGCCACCTCGCGGCGCTCGCGCGCGACGGCTTCGACGTCGTCGAGCGCCAGGGGCCCGCCGTCCAGCACCAGCGCGCTCAGAGCGTCCACCCCCGGGTGAGCGCGGTCACCCGCGCGACGAGGTCGTCCTCGGACATCGTCGTCAGGCGTCCCTGCTCGACCACCCGCCGGCCGTGCACCCAGACGTCGGTGACGGCCTGGGGCGACATGGCGTAGACCACGCTCTTGAGCAGGTCGGTGGGCGGCTGCAGCGAGAGATGCCCGAGGTCGATCGCCACCAGGTCGGCCAGGCGTCCCGGCGCGATGACGCCGGCATCGAGCCGCAGCAGCTCGGCGGCCGAGCGGGTGCCGAGGTCGAAGGCGGTCTCGGCCGCCAGGGCGGCGCCGTCGAGCAGCCGCACCCGCTGCAGGAGCGAGCAGGTGCGCATCTCGTCGAGGACCGACAGCCGGTTGTTCGTGCACCCGCCGTCGGTGCCGAGGCCGATCCTGACACCCGCGCGAAGCATCTCGGGCACCCGGGTGATCCCGTCACCGAGGAACATGTTGGAGCCCGGGCAGTAGGCCAGCCCGGCGCGCCGCGCGCCCATCAGCGCGATCTCGTCGTCGTCCAGCCAGACACCGTGCACGCCCACCATGCGCGGCCCCAGCACGCCGAGGCGGTCGAGGTAGCGGATCGGCGTGGCGCCGTGCTCGCGCAGCGTTCGCTCGCCCTCGTACCGCCCTTCGGCGACGTGGATGTGGAACACGGTGTCGGCGGCCTCGGCCACCTCGAAGCCGGCGCGGATCATCGCCGGCGACGCGCCGTGCGGGCTGTGGGGGGCGGGCTGCACCCCGACCATGGCGTCGTGCCGGTAGGCGGCGATCAGCTCGCGCACCCGCCGCGCCGCATCGGCGGGCGTCTCCCGATAGCGTTTCGGCGCGCCCTCCCAGTCGTACATGGCGCGGGCCAGCACCAGCCGGATGCCGACCGCCCGGGCGGCGGCGATCACCGCCTCGGCGTTCTCGTTGCCGTCGTCCTGGACGTAGAAGAAGTCCACGCACGTCGTGGCCCCCTGCTTGAGCATCTCCGCGAAGGCGAAGGCCGCGCCGAGGGCGAGGCCGGCGCGGTCCAGCCGCTCGGAGAACGGGTACAGGACGCGATCGCGCCAGCCCATGAAGTCCAGATCGTCGCCGAGGCCGCGCAGCAGCGACTGGAACGTGTGGCAATGGCTGTTCACTGTCCCCGGCAACAGCGCGCGACCGGGCAGCGCGACGTCGCCGCGCTGGGGCGGGCCAGGATCCTGGATGGCGACGATACGGCCCTCGGTGACCGCGACCGCGCGATCGATCAGCCATCCTTGCGGCGTCAGCACGAGATCCGGCAGCAGGCGCATGGTGTCTCCCGCGCCGGCGGTCACAGCGCCCGGCTCGTCTCGAAGACCGCGAGATCGGGATTCGACCGCAGGCGGTCGTTCCGGCCGGTCCCGGCCGCGCCTCGGTCACGGATCTCGTCGTCGGGCCGCGGGCGCCGCACGGTCACGTCGTCACGCCGGGCAAGTCGAGCCGGTGGCGCGTTGCCGCGTCGAGCGCCTCCGGATAGCCGGCGTCGGCGTGGCGCATGATGCCGGTGCCCGGGTCGGCCGTGAGCACGCGTTCCAGCCGGCGGGCGGCATCGGGCGTGCCGTCGGCCACGACGACCATGCCCGCGTGGATCGAGTAGCCGATGCCGACGCCGCCGCCGTGGTGAACGCTGACCCAGGTGGCGCCGGCCGCGGTGTTCAGCAACGCGTTCAGCACCGGCCAGTCCGCGATGGCGTCGGAGCCGTCGCGCATCGACTCGGTCTCGCGGTTGGGGGAAGCGACCGAGCCCGAGTCCAGGTGGTCCCGGCCGATCACGATCGGGGCCTTCACGCGGCCGGAGGCGACGAGGTCGTTGAAGATCCGGCCGGCTCTTGCGCGATCACCGTAGCCGAGCCAGCAGATCCGCGCCGGCAGGCCCTGGAAGTGCACGCGCTCGCCGGCCAGCTGCAGCCACCGGACCAAGTGCTCCCTGTCCGCGAACGCCTCCATGAGCGCCCGATCGGTGGCCCGGATGTCCTCGGGGTCGCCGGAGAGCGCCACCCACCGGAACGGGCCTTGCCCTTCGCAGAAGAGCGGCCGGATGAACGCGGGCACGAAGCCCGGGTATGCGAAGTCGCCGACGCCGGCCTCCTCGGCTTCCCGGCGGAAGTTGTTGCCGTAGTCGAACAGGACCGCGCCTCCGCGCTGGAACTCGAGCATGGCCCGCATCTGGGCGGCGATCGACTCGCGCGCGCGCCGCAGGTACTCGTCGGGGTCCCGCCGGCGCAGCGCCCCGGCCTCGGCCACCGACAGGCGGGCCGGGACGTAGCCGTTGATCATGTCGTGGGCCGAGGTCTGGTCGGTGACGGCATCGAACCGTACGCCGCGCCGGGCCAGCTCGGGATGCACCTCCGCGGCATTGCCGTGGAGGGCGATGGACACGGGCTCGCGCCGGCGGCGCGCGTCCTCCGCCCAGCCCAGCGCCTCGTCCACCGAGCCCGCCAGGCGGTCCACGTACCGCAGGCGCAGGCGCCGCTCGATCCGCTCGCGGTCGATCTCCACGAAGAGCCCGACGCCGCCGTTCAGCGTGACCGCCAGCGGCTGGGCGCCTCCCATGCCGCCGAGTCCGGCCGAGAGCACCAGCCGCCCGGCCAGCGTGCCGCCGAAGTGCTTCCGCGCACAGGCGCCGAAGGTCTCGTAGGTCCCCTGGAGAATGCCCTGGGTGCCGATGTAGATCCAGGAGCCGGCCGTCATCTGGCCGTACATGGTGAGCCCCATCGCCTCGTACTTCCGGAAGTGCTCCCAGTCGCCCCACGCGGGAACCAGCAGGGAGTTGGCGATCAGCACGCGCGGCGCGTCGGCGTGGGTGCGGAAGACGCCGACCGGCTTGCCCGACTGCACCAGCAGCGTCTCGTCGCCCTCCAGGCGCTGGAGCGTCGCCACGATCCGGTGGTAGGCCTCCCAGCTGCGCGCGGCCTTGCCGGAGCCCCCGTAGACGACGAGGTCCTCCCACCGCTCGGCCACGTCGGGGTCGAGGTTGTTCATGAGCATCCGCAGCGCCGCCTCCTGGGGCCACCCCTTGCAGGAGAGCGTGGTGCCCCGCGACGCGCGGATCGGCTGGGACGGCCGGCCGGCCGTCACTGGATGACCTCGTCGGCGCGGAAGATCAACGACTGGGAAATCGCCAGCCCCAGGTGCCTCGCCGTCTTGAGATTGAGGATCAGGCTGAACTTGGACGGCCGCTCCACCGGAAGGTCGCCGGCGCGCGCGCCGCGCAGCACGCGGTCGATGTAGCTGCTGAGCTGGAGCCACATCGCCGGGAAGTCGGGGCCGTAGGCCATCAGCCCGCCGGCGCTCGGGTACGTCGAGAACGGGGTGATCGACGGCATCCGGCTCCGATGGGTCAGCTCGGCGATCCGCCCCAGTGAACTGAAGACCACCGGCGCCGTGAGCAGGACGATCGCCTGGGGCCGCTCCGCCAGCACGCGCTTCAGCACGCCCTCGACCTCGGTCGTCGCCCGCAGCCCCGCAGGAAGCAGCGCGATGCCCGCCGGACGGGCGGCGGCCTCCAGCACGCTGAACTGCGGCTGTCCGATGCGATCGTCCCAGACCACACCGAGGCGCTGGAGCCGGGGCACCACCTCGCGGAGAAACTGGATCTGCTTGCCCGCGAGCTCCGGCAAGTCCATCCAGATGCCGGTGACGTTGGCGCCGGGGCGGGCCAGGGTCGTGACGAACCCACCGACGACCGGATCCGACTCCAGATCGATCCCGATGATGGGGATCGCCGTGGTCGCCCGCATGGCGGCCCGGATGCGGTGCGGCCCGGCCATGACGAGCACGTCGGGCGGCATCCTCGCGAGATAGTCACCGATCTGGGTCTCGCTCCTCTCGGCACTGTGCCAGTCGACCGCCAGGTTGCGCCCCTCGGACCACCCGCGAGCCCGCAGCGCCCCGACGAGGTCGTCCCGCGTGGAGCGAGCCTGGGCAAAGATGCCGACCCGGCGCACGCGACCGTCCGGCTGCGCGCTCGTCCGCCCCGGCGTGATGGCCAGCGTGACGATCCCGGAGACGACGGCGCGGCGGGTGAGCGTCACGGGAGCCGCCGTCCCCTCAGAGGCCCATGATGAAGTAGCCGCAGTCGACATGGACCACCTCGCCGGTGATGCCGGACGACATCGGGGAGGCCAGGAAGAGGGCGGTGTCGCCGACCTCCCGCAGCTCGACGTTGCGGCGCAGCGGCGCCCGCTCGGCGTGGTGCTTGAGCATGCCGGTGAAGCCGCGGATGCCGCGGGCGGCCAGCGTGTTCACCGGCCCCGCCGAGATCGCATTGACGCGGATGTTGCGGGGGCCGAGGTCGGCGGCCAGGTAGCGCACGGACGCCTCCAGCGAGGCCTTGGCCACGCCCATGACGTTGTAGCCGGCCGCGACCTTCTCGGCGCCGTAGTAGGTCATCGCGATGACCGAGCCGCCGCCGCCTCGCTCCATGAGCGGGGCGGCCGCCCGCGCCAGCGCCACCAGCGAGTAGGCGGAGACGTCGTGGGCGACGCGGAACCCCTCCCGGTCGGTCGTCAGGAACTCGCCCTCCAGGTCTTCCTTGCGCGCGTAGGCGACCGAGTGCACCAGCGTGTCCAGCCGGCCGAGGTCGTGCTCGACCCCGGCGAAGACGGCGGCGATCTCGGCGTCGGCGCCGACGTCACACGGGTAGAGCCGCGAGCCCGGCAGCGTCGCCGCCAGCTCCTCGACGTTCTCCTTGAGCCGCTCGCCCTGGTAGGTGAACGCCAGCCGCATGCCGGCCCCGGCCAGCGCCTGGGCGATGGCCCAGGCGATCGAGCGCTTGTTGGCGACGCCGAACACGATGCCGGTCTTGTCCTCGAGCATGGCCCATAGACTACCGCAACGCCGCGCTATACTCCGGGACCATGACTCCCAACCACGTCAAGCAACGCATCCGAAGCGGCAAGCCCGCGTTCGGCAGCCTCCTCAACTTCGGCGATCCGCTGGTGGCCGAGATGATGGCCTCGGTCGGCTTCGACTGGCTGCTCGTGGACACCGAGCACGGCCCCATCGATCTGGCGACCATGGCCACGATGTTCGCCACCATCACGCGCTACCCGTGCGCGCCGTTCGTGCGCGTCCACGCGCTCAGCGAAGAGAACGTCAAGCGCGTGCTCGACGCCGGCGCCTGGGGCGTGCTGGCGCCGAACATCCGCACGCGCGCGGAGGCCGAGCTGCTGGTACGGGCCTGCAAGTACCCGCCCCAGGGCGTGCGCAGCCTCGGCGCCGGCCGCTTCCCCCTGTCGTTCAAGACCGACGCCCCCACCTACTTCCAGCGCGCCAACGACGAGATCCTCGTCATCGTGCAGATCGAGCACCACGAGGCCATCGAGAACATCGACGCCATCCTCTCGGTGCCGGGCGTGGACGCCTGCTACGTCGGTCCCAACGACTTCTGCGCCTCGCTGGGCCTGGCCCCCTCGCTGGAGCCGCCCCACCGGGAGTTCCACGAGGCGATGGACGTGCTGTTCAAGGCGTGCCAGCGGCACCGCGTGGTGCCGGGGATCCACTGCCAGACGACGGAGACGGTGAACCGCCGCATCGCCGAGGGCTGGCCGCTGGTGGGCATGGTCAACGACCAGCGCTATCTCGTCTCCGCGGCCAGGGCCGCCCGCGACGCCGTCAAGACCGATCGCTGATGCGTCTGGGGATCGTGCTGGCCGGCTTCACGCCCCTGCCGCTGGCCGACTTCGTCGCCGCCGCCCGCGAGGCGGAGGCGCGCGGCTATCACACGGCCTGGCTCGGCGAGGTTGCCGGCTACGACGCGCTCGTGATGTCCACGGTCGTGGCCACGCACACCGAGCGTCTCCACGTCGCCAATGGCGTGCTGCCGGTGCAGACGCGCACGCCGGTCGTCCTCGGGATGGCGGTGGCCTCCCTGAACCATCTGGCGCCCGGCCGCTTCGCGCTCGGCCTCGGGCTGTCGAGCAAGGTCATCGTCGAGCAGTGGCACGGGCTCAGCTTCTCCCCCGCCCTCGCCCAGATCCGCGAGGCGGTGGAGATCGTGCGCAAGGTGGCCGGCGGCGAGCACGTGAGCGTCGAGGGCAAGTTCTACCGCGTGAAGGGCTTCCGCCTGACCGGCCCCCCACCGGCGGCGCCGGTGCGCGTCTACCTGGCCGCGCTCGGCCCCGAGATGCTCGAGCTGGCCGGCGAGATCGCCGACGGCGTGCTGCTGAACTGGATCCCCCCCGAGGCGGTGCCGGCCTCGATCGCTCACCTCGAGACGGGCGCCCGGCGGGCGGGGCGCACGCTGGCGGGATTCGAGATCGCCTCGTTCGTGCGAACCTGCGTCACCGACGATCCGGCGGCGGCCCGCGAGACGCTGGCGCGCGACGTCACCGGCTACGCGACGGTCGACGTCTACCAGGCGTTCTTCCGCACCGCCGGCTACGCCGACGAGGTCGAGGCGGTGAGCGCGGCCTGGGGCGCGGGTGATCGCGCAGGCGCGGTGAAGCGGATCTCGCCGCGGATGCTGGACGGGCTGGGGGTGGTCGGCGACGAGACGTTCTGTCGCGCGCGCATCGGCGAGTTCGCGCGGACGGGGCTCACCCAGCCGGTGATCGTGCCGTTCGCGCCGGCCGCCGCCGACCGAGCCGCGCTCCTGCGTACCCTCCGCGCGTTCCCCTGAGCCGATGGCGTTGCGCGTCCTCGGCGTGATCCCGGCGCGCCTGGCCTCCACCCGCCTGCCCCGCAAGGTGTTGCGCGAGCTCGCCGGCCGGCCGCTGGTGGCGTGGGTGTACGAGGCGGCCCGGCGGGCGCCGGACCTCGACGACGTGCTGGTGGCGACGGACGCCGACGAGGTCGCCGCCGCCTGCCGCGGCCTTGGTATCCCCATCGTGATGACGTCCGCCGACCATCCCTCGGGAACCGACCGCGTGTGGGAAGTCGCTCAGACCCGCCCCGCCGACGTCTACGTCAACGTCCAGGGTGACGAGCCGTTCGTCACGCCCGGCCACGTCGCCCGGCTGGTCGAGCCGTTCCGCGTCAGCGTCGACACCCAGGTCAGCACGCTGTGCATCCGTGCGACCCCGGACGAGGTCGACGCCCGGCACGTCAACAAGGTCGTGTTCGGCGCCGGCGGCCGCGCGCTCTACTTCTCGAAGTACGGCATCCCGTTCGACCGCGACGGGGGCGGGGCCGTCCGCTACAAGCACGTCGGCCTCTACGCCTACCGCCGGGCGGCGCTCGAGGCCTTCCACCGCCTGCCGCCGTCCACGCTCGAGCGGGTGGAAGGGCTGGAGCAGCTGCGCTTCCTCGAGAACGGGATCCCGATCACCGTGAGGGAGACGACCGAGCCCACGATCGGCATCGACACCGAGGAGGACCTCCGGGCCGCCGAGGCCCGCCTCGCCGCCCGCCGGTGACCGGGCGCGCCCGCATCATCGCCCTGATCCTGGGCGCGCAAACCGTGGCCAACGTCGGTCCGCTCGGCATCCCGGCGATCGCCTCGCTGATCCGCGCCGATCTGGGGCTGTCGCTGGCCCAGGCCGGCTCCTTCCTGTCGGCGTACTACATCGGCCCCTCGCTCGTGTCGCTGCCGGCGGGCACGCTGGCCGATCGCTGGGGCGTCAAGCGCCTCCTCGTGCTCGGCCAGGTCGTGATCGCGGCGGGCCTCCTGGCGGCCAGCATGGCGGGCTCGTACGCGGCGCTGGTGGCGCTGATGATCACGGCCGGCTTCGGCTACGGGATGCTGAACCCCACGTCCACCAAGGCCGTCATGGGCTGGTCACCGCCCGCGCACCGCGCCACGCTGGTCGGGCTCAAGCAGGTCGGCCTGCCCTTCGGTGGCATGGTGGGGGCGGCGCTGCTGCCGGCGCTCGCGGTGGCCCTCGGCTGGCGGGTCGCCGTCGTCGTATCCGCGGCCCTCATCGCCGCCGGCGCGCTCGCCACGCTCGTCATCTACCGGGATCCACCGGAGGTCACGGTGCCGGCCACGCCGTCCGGCTCCCGCGGCACGATGACCTCGGTGCTGACGAGTCGCGATCTCTGGCTGCTGGCTCTCGCCACCGCCATCTTCGCCGCCATGCAGACGGTCTGGATGTCGTTCCTGGTGCTCTATCTCGAATCCGCCGCCGGGCTCACGCTCCTCGCCGCCAGCCGCTACCTCGCCCTCGCTCAGCTCGGCGGCATGACCGGGCGCGTGCTCTTCGGCCTGCTCTCCGACCGGCTGTTCGGTGGCCGGCGGCGCCTGCCGTTGATGCTGGCCGGTGTCGGGTCGGCCGCCTGCACGCTCGCGATCGCCTGGACCGGCGCCGGCGCCTCGTCGATCTGGCTGGCCGCACTGGCCTTCGTCTTCGGCGTCGTCGGCATCGGCTGGAACGGCGTGCAGCACACGTGGATGGCCGAGCTGGCCGGACCCCGCGCCGCCGGCACGGCGGTCGGCCTGGGCCTCGCGGTCTCCTCGGCCGGCGTGACGCTCGGCCCCATCGCGTTCGGCTGGCTCGTGCAGACGGCCGGCGGCTACCGCGGCCCGTGGCTCGGGCTCGCCCTCTCGATGGTGGCGGCGCTCGGCATCCTGGCCCTGGTGCGCGACCGGCGGTGGGCCGGGCCACGGTAAATAAAGGGGCGGGCCGACGCGTCCTACTGGGCGAGTCGGGCACCCGGGGTCCGGCCGAGATCACACGGGAGGTGCGCTTCGATGAGACCGATGAACCTGTTCCGCGCCGCCACCTTGACGCTGGTCGCCACGCTGTTCACGGCGACGGCCCTCTACGCCGCCGATCCCCCGGCCGGCGCCGGCAGGTCCACCCGCTGGGAGAGCCGCCTGCAGCACAAGCTGGGGCTGACCGACGACCAGCTGCAGGCCTTCCGCCAGCTCCACGCCTCGCGCGACGTCGAGGCGCAGCGGCAGCAGCACCGCGCCCTGCGGACCGCCCAGACCGAGCTGCGCCACCTGGCGCTGAGCGGCGCCGACGACGCCACGCTCGCGGCCAAGCAGGCCGAGATCCAGGCCCTCCTCACGCAGCAGATGCAGCAGCGCGTGGACGCGCTCAAGCAGATCGGCCCGATCCTCAACGCCGACCAGCGGGAAGCGTTCGCCAAGATGATGGAGCGCGGCCCCCGCGGTCATCGCGGCCACCGGGGTCATCGCACGCCGCCGGCTCCGCAGCAGCCGTCCTAGATGACTTGGGGGGCAGCCCGCGGCCCCCCAAGCACCCCGCCTCGGACTTCGCTTCCCGACGTGTATCCTCTTGATCGACTGATCGACGTGGCCGGCTCGCGACCCAGATGGCAGGACGCTGTTTCGGCATGGACGACGTGCAAGGTCGAGGGCCAGCGGCGGCGTGAACGCGACTCGGTCGATGGAGGTGGCCATGGAAATCGAGCGGGGCTCCCGTGTCGACACCCGCGACATCGACATCACGCGGCGCGCTGTCCTCCGCGTGGCCGGGATCGTGGCGACAAGTCTCGGGGTGGCGGGCTTGCTGCTCCCCGCGCTCGCCGGGCCGGCGGCGAGCCAGCCGCCCATGAAGATCGGCATCATCGGCGCGGGTCGGATCGGCGGCTCGCTCGGCGAGCACCGGGTGAAGGCCGGGCACGACGTGCTGCTCTCCTCGCGCCACCCGGAGAACCTCAAGGAGCTCGCCGACCGCCTCGGACCGCGGGCGCACGCCGGCACGCCGCGGGAGGCGGCCGCCTTCGGCGACGTGATCCTGGTCTCCGTTCCGTACGGCGCGCTCCCGCAGGTGGGCCGGGACTATGCCAGCGAGCTGCGCGGCAAGGTCGTGCTCGATCCCGCCAATCCCTTCCCCGGCCGGGACGGCGCGGTGGCGGAAGACGCGCGGAGAAAGGGTACCGGCGTCGCCTCCGCAGAGCACCTGCCCGGCGGGCGGCTCGTCCGCGCGTTCAACACCATCCCGGCCTCGGTGCTCCGTGGCGAAGCCCACCGGGCGGCGGAGCGCATCGCCGTCCCGCTGGCGGCCGACGACCGGCGGCACCGAACCATCCGCGAGGTCGCCGAGCGGCCCGCGGCCACGGCGATCGCGCGCGAGCGCGGTCTGGCGTGATCGGGCCCCGGGCAGAAACGGGACGTTACGTCGTGAGGGGGCCGGGCGGGGCGGCGCCCGGCGCGCCGCGCAGCTCGATCGTGTGGACGGGGAAAGGGATCTCGATGCCCTCGGCCCGGAGGCGGCGGAGGATGCGCTTGCGAAGCTCGTGCTGGACGGGATACTGGTCCACGAAGCTCGCGACCTGGCACACCAGGGTGAAGTTCAGCGAGTAGTCGCCGAACCCCGGGATGAAACGGACCAGCGGCGGCGGATCGGCCAGCAGCCCGGTCACCTGGCCGGCCGCCCGCCTGGTCTCGTCGATCAGCACGCGCTCCACGTGGTCGGGGTCACTGGCGTAGCTGACGCCCACCGGGATCAGCAGGGCCATGCGGCGCTCGGGCATGTCGTAGTTGGTGATGATCGACTCGGCCACCTGCTTGTTCGGCACGATGACCACGTTGTTCTGCAGCATCCGCACGCGCGTCGAGCGCCAGCCGACGTCGACCACGTAGCCCTCGGTCGTGTCGGCGATCTTCACGTAGTCGCCGACGCGGATCGGCTTGTCGGCCAGCAGGTGCACGCCGGCGAACAGGTTGGAGAGCGTGTCCTGCAGCGCCAGGGCGACCGCCAGCCCTCCCACGCCGAGTGCGGTGAGCAGCGGCGTGATCTGCACGCCCAGCGCGTCCAGCAGCACCAGGAGGCCGACGAGGAGGACCGTGCCGCGCACCGCGGTCCGCGCGAGCCCGGTCACGCCCAGGCCCAGCGCCCGCCGTTCGCCGGCCGCCGCCGCCAGCGACCCCAGCGCGCCGGCGACGGTGAAGGTCACCGACAGGATGACGGCGGCCTCCAGGACCGTGCGGAGCTGGGCCGTCATCCGCCGCGGCAGTTCGACCATCTCGATGGCCACGAACAGGCCGAGCACCAGGCACCACAGGATCGACGGCAGGCGGATGGCGTCCAGGAAGACCCCGACGCTGGCCGGGCCCAACCAGCGGCGCAGGGCCGTCGTCAGCGCCTTGCGGAACAGCAGGGCAACGGCGCTGACGGCGACGAAGGCGACGGCCGGCCAGAGCAGGGGCCACATGCCGAGCATGCTATCGTAATTCCCGCGCATGAGTCAGCGCCGGCTCTTCTACGGCTGGATCGTCGTGGGCGCCTCCGCGCTCATCATCTGCATCGGCATGGGGGCGCTCTTCTCGCTGGGGGTGTTCCTCAAGCCGATGGCCGAGAGCATGGGCTGGAGCCGCGGCGCGATCTCCTCGGTGGCGCTCCTGAACTGGATCGCCATGGGGCTGGGCTCGTTCGTCTGGGGCGCGCTCTCCGACCGGATCGGCACCCGCGGGGTGGCGCTGGCGGGCGGGCTGCTACTGGGCCTCGGGCTCGTGCTGTCGAGCCAGGTGCGGTCGCTGTGGCAGCTCTACGTGACGTTCGGCTTCATGGTCGGCTTCGCCGTGGGCGCGTTCTACGTGCCGCTGACCTCGACGGCGACCAAGTGGTTCACCGCCCGCCGGGGGCTGGCGGTGGCGCTGGTGTCCTCGGGAATCGGCGTGGGGATCCTCGCGATCGCGCCGCTGGCCCGGGCGCTGACGAGCCTGTGGGACTGGCGCATCGCGCTGCTCGTCATCGGCGACCTGGCGTGGCTGGTGATCGTCCCGGTGGCGCTGGTGCTGCGCGAGCAGCCCGGCGACATGGGCGCGGCCGCCATGGGCGGCGCCGCCCGCGCCGGCCGCGAGTACTCCGCGCGGCAGGTCGTGGGCGCGCCGCAGTTCTGGGCCATCGCGCTGACGCACTTCGCCTGCTGCGCCGCCCACTCGGGACCGATCTTCCACATGGTGACGCACGCCACCGACCAGGGCATCGGGGGCATGGCGGCGGCGACGGCGCTCGGGGTGTCCGGGCTGTCGTCCATCGCCGGCCGCATCGGCGGCGGGCTGCTGGCCGATCGCTTCGGGGCCAAGCCCACGCTGGTGGTGGGGCTGGCCCTGCAGGCCGCCGTGATCCCGGTCTATCTCGTGGCGCGCGAGGTGGGGCTCTTCTACGCGCTGGCGCTCGTGTTCGGCCTCTCCTACGGCGGCGTCATGCCGCTCTACGCGCTGGTCACCCGCGAGTACTTCGGCGAGAAGGTCATGGGCGCCGCCTACGGCGGCGTCTTCCTCATCTCCACGCTGGGCATGGGCATCGGCTCCTACGCGGGCGGCGTCCTCTACGACCGTCTTGGCTCCTACGCCTGGCTCTACGGCGGCTCGTTCGCCATCGGCGTGCTGGCGGTGGCGCTGGCGCTCACCTTCCGGCCCCCTCGCCCGGTCGCCGCGCTCGCCGCCGCTCGCTGACGCGCGGCGTCGCTTGGTCCTTCCGCTTCGGCGTTGACACCCCACCCCCTGGGGTGGTATCACTTCGTCACTTTTCTCGGATGTTTAGCGCTCACTCCCCGCAGCGCGATCAAGGAGGATCCGCATGGACGCGAACGCCGTGAATCGCCGGCAGTTTCTCAAGGTTTCGGGTTCCGCCGCCGCCGTTGCGGCGGGCGGAGTCGAGGCCATCCTGGCCGCCCGCCGGGCGCCGGCGTGGGCGCAGGGCACCAAGCTGCACATCGTGCGCTGGAACGACTTCATCCCCGAGGCCGACAAATGGCTGAAGGAGACGGGCGCGCCCGCCGCCTCGAAGGCGCTGGGCGCCGAGGTGCAGATCGAGACGATCAACGCCAACGACGTGCAGCCCCGCATCACCGCCGCCATCCAGTCGGGGTCCGGCGCGGACGTCTTCCACCTCTTCTACAACTGGCCGCAGCTCTACCAGAACGCCCTGGTGGACGTGAGCGACCTCGCCAACAAGGTGGCCAAGGAGCAGGGCGGGTTCTATGGCGTATTTCAGCCATCCTTCAACGTCGGCGGCAAGTGGCTGGGGATGCCCCACTCCATCGTCGGCAACGCGATCGCGTACCGCCGCTCGTGGTTCAAGGAGGTCGGCTTCGACAGCTTCCCCAAGACCTGGGACGATCTGCGCAAGGCGGCGGCGCTGCTGAAGAAGAAGGGCAGGCCGTACGGCCAGACGCTCGGCCACACCTTCGGCGACGCCCCGACCTGGGCCTACCCGCTCCTGTGGTCCTTCGGCGGCACCGAAACCGACAAGAGCGGCAAGAAGGTCGTCATCAACTCCAAGGACACGCTCGAGTCGGTCAAGTACATGACGGCGCTCTGGAAGGAAGGGTGCGACGAGGGCGGCCTGGCCTGGGACGACACCAACAACAACCGGGCTTTCCACGCCGGAGAGCTCTGCGCCACGCTCAACGGCGCGTCGATCTACATTGTGGCCAAGCGGCAGCAGGACAAGATCAAGGACGACAAGGGCGAGCCGATGTGGCAAGACATCGATCATGCGCTGTACCCGCTGGGCGGCGGCAAGGGCCAGTTCCCGCTCTACTTCTCCAACGGCCACGGCGTCATGAAGTACTCGAAGAACCAGAAGCTGGCGAAGGACTTCCTGGCCTGGCTGCACCGGAAGGAGAACTTCGAGCCGTGGTTCAAGGTCTGCGAGGGCTATAGCGTCGCCGCCACCACCGAGTGGGAGAAGCACCCCATGTGGGGGCAGATCGACAAGCCACTGCAGATGTTCCGTACGGCGGCCCGCACCACCCGGATCTTCGGCCACGCCGGGCCGTCCACCGGGAAGGCGACGGAGGCGTTCTCGAAGTACATCGTCGTGGACATGTATGCCAAGGCCGTCCAGGGCATGAAGGCCGAGGAGGCCGTGAAGTGGGCGGAGACCGAGCTGAAGAAGATCTACGAGGCCTAGCTTCCGGTCCGGGATGGGGAGTTGAGCAAGCCCGTAGCGGCAGGATCGGGGGACGCCACCGGCGTCGAGGTGGCGCTGTCCACCAGGCGCGCGGCCCGGCCG
>DASWJN010000220.1:0-4900 GCA_036397135.1 Candidatus Methylomirabilota bacterium | reverse complement strand
CACGTGCTGGGAGGCCGCGTCGACGTCGTTGTGGCTGGATTCCTTCGGTGCGGGGCGCACGGTCTGGGTTTGCGGGAAAACGGGTCCCCGCACCCCACGCCGGCCCCGCCCGCCCACGCCTCCCGCGAGGCGGTAGCCCACCAACGACCACAGGACCGCGGGCGACCGCACTCGGGGGCCGGGGTGCGAGCGACCTGCTGACCCAATCCTAGGGCACCAGGACGATCTTGCCGTAGGCGCCGGGGGCGAGGACGGCTTTGTGGGCGGCGGCGGCTTCGGCGAGGGGGAACTCGCGGCCGACCACGGGGCGCAGGGTAGCGTTGGCGAGGCCGGCGGTGAGGGCGGCGAGGATCGAGGCCATCTCGGCGGGAGTGGCGTTCCACAGGACCAGGCCGAGGATGGCGGCGTCCTTGGCCATCGTGGCGCGTGGGTTGATCTCGATGGTTCCGCGATTGCCGATCACCACGATGCGCCCGAAGCGGGCCACGGCGTCGAGGTCCTTCTGGAGGTTGACGTTGGCGAGCATCTCGAGGATCACGTCGGCGCCGCGCCCCTCCGTCACCTCCATCAACCGCTTCGTGTAATCGGGCGCGGTATGGTCGAGGACGTGGTGGGCGCCCTGCTCGGCGACGAGCTTGCGCCCGCGCTCGGTGCCGCCGGTGCCGATGACCGTCATGCCGTGGGCGACGGCCAGCTGGACTGCCGCGATGCCGACGCCGCCCGAAGCCCCGTGCACCAGCACGGTCTCGCCGGGCCGGGCCTGGCCCTTGTGATGGAGACCGCGATAGGCGGTCGCGTAGGGGATGCCGACCCCGGCGCCCTGCCCGAACGAGAGGCCCGCGGGCAGGGGATGCACCATCGCGGCGTCGCAGGCGGCCATCTCGGTGTAGCCCGCCGCGCGCAGGACCCAGACGCGATCGCCCGGCTTGAACCGCGTGACGCCCGGGCCGAGCGCCTTTACCAGCCCGGCCGCGTCGCCGCCGGGGATGTAGGGCAGCGCGGGCGACTGGGCATACGTGCCCGAGCGGATGTAGGTGTCCACCGGGTTGACGCCGGCCGCCTTGACCTGGACCAGCACCTGGCCGGGGCCGGGCGTGGGTTCGGCGACGTCGTCGAGCTGCAGCACCTCGGGCCCCCCGAACTTGTGCACGCGGATGGCTTTCATGGCGCGCAGTCTACAGCTGTCGCGAAACGCTCACCAGGTGTGCCGACGGGTGTGCCGATTGACTAAGTCCTTAGTCTAGTCTAGGGTAGGTTTCGTGAAGACCGTGAACATCCACGAGGCCAAGACCCACCTTTCTCGCCTGCTTGCCGACGTCGCGGCCGGTGAGGAGATCGTGATCGCCAAGGCCGGCAAGCCGGTCGCCCGACTCGTGCCGGTGACCGGCCAACGACCCGACCGCGTGCTCGGCGTCGACGCGGGATGCGTCGTCATCAACGACGACTTCGACGCGCCATTGCCGAACGAGGTGCTGGCAGGGTTCGAACGCTGAGGATTCTGCTCGATACGCAGTGCTGGCTCTGGATGCTCGCCGCACCTGATCGATTGTCCCTTGCCGGACGCCAGCGCCTGACGGCACCGGACCACGAACTGTACCTGTCCGCCGCGAGCGCCTGGGAGATCGCGATCAAGAGCTCGCTCGGGCGGCTGCATCTGCCCATGGATCCCGCGGAATACGTGCGCACCCGCTTGCTGCAATCGCAGACGAGGCCGCTCGCCATCACGCACGAGCACGCGCTGCGGGTGGCGAGCCTTCCGGCCCACCACCGCGACCCGTTCGACCGCTTGCTGATCGCTCAGGCGCAGCTGGAGGGGCTCGTCGTCATGACATCGGACCCGCAGTTCGCCGCGTACGCGGTCGAGGTCATCGGCCCCTGAGCCGCGGCTACTCCGCGGCCAACCGGTAGCCGACGCCCGGCTCGGTGAGGAGATAGCGCGGGCGCGCGGGCTCGGCCTCGAGCTTGTGGCGCAGGTGGGCCATGTAGACGCGGACGTAGTGGGCCTGGTCGTCGTGGGTCGGTCCCCACACCTCGCGCAGCAGCTGCGGGTGGGTGACCACCTTGCCCGCGTGGCGCACCAGCGTGGCCAGCAGCCGGTATTCGAGCGGCGTGAGCCGTACGTCGCGACCCCCCACGCTGACGTGGCGGCGCAACAGATCGACCTGCAGCTCGCCCACCTTGAACGCGGCCTCGCTGCCCTCGTGCGAGGCGCCCGCGGTGTGCCGGAGCGCCACCCGGATGCGCGCGAGCAGCTCACCGGCGCTGAACGGCTTCGACACGTAGTCGTCGGCGCCGGCGTCGAGCGCCGTGACCTTGTCGCGCTCCTGCCCGCGCGCGGACAGCACGATGACGGGCACCGCGCTCCACTCGCGCAGGCGGCGGATCACCTCCAGGCCGTCCAGGTCGGGCAGGCCGAGATCCACGATCACCACGTCGGGCTGGCGCGAGGCCACCTCGACGAGGCCGTCGGCGCCGGTGGCCGCCTCGAAGAGCCGGTAGCCCTGGCCGGTCAGCGTCGCGCGCAGGAAGCGGCGGATCTGCGGCTCGTCCTCGATGAGGACGACGACGGGATCAGGCATCGGCGGCGCCGGCCGCCGGCCGTGCCTTGTCGAGCGGCAGGGTGAAGAGGAAGGCGACACCCCCGCCCGGCAGGTTCTGGGCCCAGATGCGCCCGCCGTGCGCCTGCACGATGCCGCGGCAGATCGCCAGGCCGAGGCCGGCGCCGCGCGCGCTGACCGGCTCACCGCGATAGAACTTGTCGAAGACCCGGTCCTGTTCCCCCGCCGGCAGCCCCGGGCCGTGATCGGCGATCTCGACCGTGACGTTGGCGTCGCCGGCCGTGGCGATGATCTCGATGGGACTGCCGGGCGGCGTGTACTTCAGCGCGTTGTCGAGCAGGTTGAGCAGGACCTGCTCGACGAGCACGTCGTCCATCGGGACCAGCGGCAGGTCCGGCGGCACCCGCGGCGTCACGCGCCGGCCGGCCAGCCGCTTGCCCAGGCGGCTGAGCGCGGCCCCGATCACTTCCTCGGGCGGGTGCAGCTCGCGGCGCAGCTGCAGCGCGCCGGACTCCAGGCGGGTCATCTCCAGCAGGTTCTGGACGAGGCGGTTCAGCCGGTCGGCCTCCTCGTGCACCGACTCCAGCAGCTCGCGCTGCGTGCCGGCGTCCAGGCGGGCGCCGTCATCGAGCAGCGTGCTCACCGCGCCCGTGATCGTCGCCAGGGGCGTTCGCAGATCGTGCGACACCGAGCTGAGCAGCGAGTTCCGCAGCCGCTCGCTCTCGATCCGGACCTGCGCCGCCTGGGCGGCGTCGGCCAGGTGCGCCCGCTCCAGGGCCAGCGCCGTCTGGGCGGCGAAGGTCTCCAGCTGGTGCAACCGTTCGGGCTCGTCCAGGGCGTGGCGGTCGGCGGGCCGCAGGCCGAGGACACCCACCGGGCCCGTGGAGCCCAGCAGCGGCACGTAGAGCGCAGAGGCGCCGGGCAGCGTCGCGGTGCCGAGCCCGGCCGGCTGCCGGTGCTCGAACACCCAGCGACCCACGCCGAGGTCGCTGGCGTCCACCTCGAACTGGCTCCCCGCCCACGCGGCCAGACCGCCGCCGGGGCCGGGTACCAGCACGGCGATCGCGCCCCGGAAGACCTCGGCGACGTGGCGGACGGCGACACCCAGCAACGCGTCGACGCCGCGCGTGCCGGCCAGCTCGCGGCTCATCGCATAGAGCGCGGCCGTGCGCTGCTCGCGATGCTGGGCGGCCTGGGCCTGGGCGCGGGTGCGCACGGTCAGGCTGCTGATGACGAACCCGACCGCCAGCATCATGAGGAATGTGAACAGGTAACGCACGTCGCCGACGGCGAAGTCCAGGTAGGGCGGCACGAAGAAGAAGTCGAAGGCCGCCACGCTGAGGAACGCGGCGAGCAGCGCGGGGCCCCGCCCGGTCCGCATGGCCACGACCATGATGCCGAGCAGGTAGAGCATGACGATGTTGGAGAGATCCGCAAACGGCAACAGCACCGAGGCGACGACGGTGGCGGCGGCGACGGCGGTCACCGCCCAGCCATGGGCCCGCCAGTCGGTGGCGAGCACGGAACGGCGCCCGAGGGCGGGCGCGGCGGCGTTCTCCCGGCCGCCGCTGATGACGTAGACGTCGATGTCGCCGCTGCCCTGCACGAGTGCGTCGACGATCGAGCCCAGCAGGATACGCTGCCAGCGCGTCCGCCGGGGCTTGCCGACCACGATCTTGCTGACGTTGCGGTCGTGGGCGAAGGCCAGCAGGGCCTCGCTCATCGTCGGACCGCTCAGCGTGATGGTCTGGGCGCCGAGCGACTCGGCCAGCCGCAGCGTCTGGACGACGCCGTCCTTCGCCGCCGGCGGCAGTCGCAGCTGGGCCGGCGTCTCCACGTAGGCGGTGATCCACTCGGCCCCGAGCCGGTCGGCCATGCGCTTGGCCGCCCGCACCAGCCGGGTCGAGTAGGGACCGGGGCCCACGCAGACGAGGATGCGCTCGGCGGTGGGCCAGGCCGCGGTGATGGCGTGCTCGCGGCGGTAGACGCGCATCTGGGCGTCCACCCGCTCGGCCGTGCGCCGCAGCGCCAGCTCGCGCAGGGCGATGAGGTTGCCCTTGCGGAAGAAGTGCTCGACGGCCTCCTGGGCCTGGTCGGGCACGTAGACCTTGCCCTCCCGGAACCGCTCGAGGAGATCGTCGGGCGGCAGGTCGATCAGCTCGACCTCGTCGGCCTGCTCGAAGACGGAATCCGGCACCGTCTCGCGCATGACGACGCCGGTGATCTTGGCCACCACGTCGTTGAGGCTCTCGACGTGCTGGACGTTGACGGTCGTGTACACGTGGATGCCGGCGTCGAGCAGCTCGAGCACGTCCTGCCAGCGCCTGGCGTGGCGGGAGCCG
>DASWJN010000219.1:0-17792 GCA_036397135.1 Candidatus Methylomirabilota bacterium | reverse complement strand
ACTCCGGGCCAGCCCCCGTCAGGGGGATGGGGGGCTCGCGCTCGCCGAGCCCGGAGCGAGCGTACGGCGACCGGCGAGCCATCCGTGGCGCGCGCGGGGCTCCCGTGCCCCGCCCCCGGCGTCACCGGATTCCACGAACGTCATGAGGCGGGCCGGGCGCGCGCCCGGTACGTCGCGAGATTGCCGCCCGACTTCAGCTTGCCCGGCAACGGGTGGCCCACCACGCGCTCGGCGAGCTGGCCGGCGGCGATCATCGCGTCGAGGTCGATGCCGGTCTCGATCCCCATCTCCTGGCAGAGGAACACCACGTCCTCGGTGGTGACGTTGCCGGCGGCGCCCTTGTGGGCGGCGAAGGGGCAGCCGCCCATGCCGGCCACCGCGCTGTCAAAGCAGTCGACGCCCATCTCGAGCGCGGCGACGATGTTGGCGATGGCCAGCGCGCGCGTGTCGTGCAGGTGGAGCTTGACCGGCGTGTCCGGCCACCGCTCGCGCACGGTGCCGACCACGCGCTTGATCTGGAGGGGATTGGCCCAGCCCATCGTGTCGGCCAGGCCGATGCCGCCCAGGCGGGAGCCGCAGGCGTTCGCCGTCTGCTCGGTCTTCTGGAGGACGGTCACGACGTGGCGCGGCTCGACGTCGCCCTCGTAGTTGCAGCCGAAGGCCGCCATCACGCCCACGTCGAGCCAGTCCATGCCGAGCTTCTGGTAGCGCTCGGCCCAGCCGGGCAGCTCCGCCAGCCGCTCATCGACGCTGCGGTTGGTGTTCTTGCGCATGAACGTGTCGCTGCCGGCCACGCTGAACATCGGACGGAGCGCGAGCGCCTCGCGCAGCCGCGCCGCCCGCTCCAGGCCGGCCGCGTTGAGCCAGATCGCCTCGTAGGCCACGCCGGGCGCGCGCTTGATGCCGGCCACCATCTGCTCGGCGTCGGCCATCTGCGGCACCCACTTGGGGCTCACGAACGAGGTGAACTCGATCGTCTTCACCCCGGTGTCGGAGAGCGCGTCCACCAGCGAGATCTTGTCCTGCAGGCCGATCGCGCCCTTCTCGAACTGGAAGCCCTCGCGCGGCCCCACTTCCTTGAGCTTGACGGACTTCGGCAGGTCGCTCATGCGATCACCCTCCGTGACGCCAGCGCGTCGATCTCGTCCTTCGAGAGCCCGAACTCCGCCAGCACCTCGCGGGTGTGCTCGCCCAGCTGCGGCGCCGGGCGCCGCAGCCCGAAATCGTACGCCGTGCTGCGCACCGGCATCTTCGGCAGCTTGGCCATGCCGCGCCCGGGCAGGGGCGTGTCGACGAATTGCTCGGAGGCGTTGAGGTGCGGGTCGTCCACGAGCTGGTCCGGCCGGCGCAGCGGCGCGAACGGCACCCGGGCGCGCTCCAGCCGCTCGCTCAGCTCCGCGCTGGGGTAGCGCTGCATCTCGTCGGCGATGCGCCCGGGCAGCCAGCCGCGGGCCGCCACGCGCCTGGCGTTGTCGTTCAGCCGCTCGTCGGCCAGCAGGTCGTCGAGCCCGAACTCCTTGCAGAAGCGCTCCCAGTGGGCGTTGGAGGTGATGCCGATGAAGACCTGCTCGCCGTCCGATGCGGTGAACAGCTGGTAGATGCCCCAGCCCATGCGCGTGCCCTGGCGGATCTCCGGCATCGGCACCGACGGCTCGCCGGTGGCGGCGTAGCTGGCCAGCCACTGCCCGACCCAGAAGACCGTCGTCTCGTAGAGCCCCGAGGTGATCTTCTGCCCGGCGCCGGTGCGGGCGCGCTGGTGGAGCGCGGCGAGCACGGCGGTCACGCCATAGGCGGCCGCGCCGACATCCACGATCGACGCCCCCGCGCGCATCGGCTGCCCGCGGGGCCCCGTCATGAAGGCCAGCCCGGCCGACATCTGCGCCAGCTCGTCCAAAAAGGGCCGCGCCTCGTACGGCCCGGGCAGGAAGCCCTTGAGCGCGAGGTAGATGATGCCAGGATGGGCGCGGGACAGGACGTCGTAGCCGAGGCCGAGGCTTTCCACGGCGCCATGGGAGAAGTTGTCGATCACGACGTCGGAGGCCTTCGCCAGCCGCAGGAACAGCTCGCGGCCCTCGGGGGAGCCCTTGAGGTCGATCGTGATGCTGCGCTTGTTGCGGTTGAGGAAGTGGAAGTTCGCCGCGTTGCCGGCCGGCATCCCTCGCGACTGGTCGCCCTCGCCCGGCCGCTCCACCTTGACGACGTCGGCGCCCAGGTCGGCCAGCAGCAGGCCCGCCGAGGGCCCGGCGATGATATGGCCCAGCTCCAGGACGCGGAGACCATCCAGCGGCAGCGTGCTCTTCATCGCCGTCCACCTAACATCCTGGCTCGCGCGCTGTCAATCCGCCCTCCGTCGTCCTGCGCCCATCTACACTTGTGGCGACGGGATACGGTCGGTGTCATGGCCGCCTCCCTCAGCGCCGCCGCGCGGCCACGGCCGCGGCCAGGCGGTCGCCGTACTCGCGGTGGGCTCGCCGGAAGTGGTCGATCGACCGGGTGTGGTTGATGCCGAGGCGGTAGCGATGGGCGTCGCCGTAGGCGAACAGCCGCGCCTGCGGTCAGGCGAGGGACCGATGCCCGGCACGAAGTTCGAGGGATCGAACGCCGGACGATGCGCGCGGCGCTCAGCGCGCCGGCGCCGCGCGCAGCCGCGCCGGGTCGAACGGGCGGAGGTCCACCGTCCGGGCGGCGCCGCCGGTGATCAGCTCGGCGAGGGCCAGGCCGGTGGCGGGCGCGCTGAGCATGCCCCACGGCCCGTGGCCCGTCGCCACGTAGGCGCCGGCGACGCCGGGCACGCGGCCGATGAGCGGCAGGTTGTCGTCGGTGACGGGCCGGTAGCAGGCCTGCCGGCGGGTGATCCGGGCGCCGGCCAGGGCGCTCGACACGCGCGCGGCCGCGCCGGCCAGGACGGCGCACGCCGCGTCGCTGACCTCCACACCCTCCGGCGCGTCGGGCAGCGGCTGCGGGTCGGCCATCCCGCACACGTAGACGTCGCCGTCGGGCCGCGGGAAGATCTCGGGCTCCAGCGCGCGGCCGTCGGCCGTACGGTAGTCGACGAACAGGGCGTGGGCGGGGACGTCGGCCCCGGCCAGCGTGACGCTGTAGCCCTTGAGCCCGCGCACGCGCGGCAGGCGCAGCCCGCCCACCCGGCTCGTCCACGGGCCCAGCGCGAGGACCACGGCGTCGGCCTCGAGCGTCTCGCCGTCCACCGTCACGCCGCGGGCGGCGCCGTCGCGCACGACCACGTTTCCGACCACGCCGATGCGGATGGGCGCGCGGGCCGCGTCGAGCAGCGCGGCGGTGAAGCGCGCCGGGTGGACCTGGGCGGTCGTCTCGGTGGAGCCGAGCGCGGCGGTGACGACGCCCGCGCCGTCGAGCCAGCCCGGCGCGGGGACGCGATGGCGTCCGGTCACGGCGCCCCGCTCGCGCGCCGCCAGCATGAAGGTGTCCACGCGACGGTAGCCGTAGTCGACGCCGAGCTCGGTGGCCAGCCGGGCGTGGAGCGCGAAGCTGGCGCGGGCCAGGGGGCCGAGCGGTGAGCCGTCGCACCAGTCGAGCGCGAGGAACCCGCCGGACTTGCCCGAGGCGGCGCACGCCACCCCGGAGCGCTCGATCACCGTGACGGCGACGCCACGGCGAGCCACGAAGCAGGCCACCGAGGCACCCATGACGCCGGCGCCGCAGACGACGACATGCCGGACAGGAGCCACCGGCGTATGCTACATCGCGATCGAGCCCGGAGAGGAGGCGCCCATGAGCCTGCCCAAGACCGCGCGCGCGGCCGTCGTGGCCGAGTACGGCAAGCCGATCGAGATCCGCGAGCTCCCGGTGCCGCGGGAGGACGAGCTGGAGCCCGGCGCGCTGCTGGTGCGCGTGGACGTCGCCTCGATCTGCGGCTCGGACGTCCACCAGTGGGACGGCATGACCCAGGCGCTGGCGCCGGCGCAGCTGCCCATCGTGCTGGGCCACGAGATGATGGGCACGGTGGTCGCGTTCGGCCCCGGGCCGCGCGAGGACTCCATCGGCCAGCCGCTGAACGAAGGCGACCGCCTCCTGTGGACGCACGTGTACTGCGGCCAGTGCCCCGAGTGCCGCGTGCAGCACACGCCGACGCTGTGCCGGCGCAAGAAGCAGTACATGCGCACCAACTGCGAGCGCTTCCCGTATCTCGTCGGCGGCTTCGCGCAGTACTGCTACGTCTTCCCGCCCTCGGGACGCGTGCGCATCCCGGACGGCGTGCCCGACGGCGTGGCCTCGGCGGCGAGCTGCGCGCTGCGCACCGTCATCCACGCCTTCGACCGCCTCGGCCGCATCGAGCCCCACCAGCGCGTCGTCATCCAGGGCGCGGGCCCGCTGGGGCTGTTCGCGGCCGCGGTGGCGAACCACGCCGGCGTGAGCGAGCTGGTCGTGGTCGGCGCCCCCGAGCGCCGGCTGGCCCTCGCCCGGCGCTGGGGCGCCACGGCCGTCGTGTCGGTGGAGGAGCTGCCCACGGCCGAGGCGCGGCTGGCCCGCGTGCGCGAGCTGACGGACGGGCGCGGGGCCGACGTGGTGCTGGAGCTGTCGGGCGCGCCGTTCGCCTTCGCCGAGGGCATGGACTTCCTGCGCCCGGGCGGCCGCTACGCCGTCGTGGGCCAGCTCGGCGGGCCGCTCACGCCCGTGCAGGCCGCGCTCTTCGTGCGCAAGCAGGCGACGGTGCTGGGCGTGCAGTCGGCCGACATCGGCCAGTTCTGGAAAGCGCTGGAGTTCGTGCGCCGCACGGCCGCGCGCTACGATTACGAGGCGATGCTGACCACGCGCTACCCGCTCGACCGGATCAACGAGGCCATCCAGAGCATGCGCGCGTTTCGCGAGATCAAGCCCCTCGTCCTGCCGTGGGCGGAGCGCTGAGGGCGGGGCCCAAGAATCCCATCGGCCAGCCCCTGCGCCGCAAGGAGGACGCGCGCCTCCTGCGGGGGCAGGGGCGGTTCAGCGACGACGTCTCGCTGCCCGGCCAGGCGCACGCGGCGATGGTGCGCTCGCCCCACCCGCACGCCCGCATCGTCGCGATCGACGCCGGCGCCGCGTGCAAGACGCCGGGGGTGCTCGGCGTGTTCACGGGGGCCGATGTCGCCGCCGACGGCCTCGGCGCGATCCCGCACAACCCGGTGCCGTCCAATCGCTCCGACCTCCGGCTCCGGGCGCCGGATGGCGGTCCGATCTTCGTCGGTCCCCACGTGCTGCTGCCGGCCGACCGGGCGCGCCACGTGGGCGAGGCGGTCGCCATGGTGGTGGCCGAGACGGCGGCGGACGCCGAGGGCGCTGCCCAGGCGGTGCAGGTGAGCTGGTCGCCGCTGCCGTTCGTGGTCGACACGGTCGAAGCGGCCAGCGGGGCGGCGCCGGCCGTGTGGCAGGAAGTCCCGACCAACGTCTGCGTCGACTGTGGGTTCGGGAGCGAGCCGGCCGCCGTCGACGCAGTGTTCGCCGGCGCCGCCCACGTGGTTGCCGGCGAGTTCCATGTCGGGCGCGTGACGGGCGTGCCGCTCGAGCCGCGCGCCGCGCTCGGCGTCTTCGATGCGGCGAGCGGGCGCTCCACGCTCTACGCCGGCAGCGGGGGCGCGTTCCGCCAGCGCCGCGAGATCGCCGAGGTCCTGGGCCTGCCGCCCGAGCGGCTGCGTGTCGTCTCGCTCGACGTCGGCGGCAACTTCGGGACCAAGAACCGGGTGTACGTCGAGTACGGCCTCGTGCTGTGGGCGGCGCGCACGCTCGGCCGCCCGGTGAAGTTCACGGCCACGCGCGCCGAGACGCTCGTGAGCGACTACCAGGGCCGTGACCTGGTGACGCGGGTGGCCCTGGCGCTCGACGCCCAGGGGCGCTTCCTGGCGCTCACCGCCGACAACGTCTCCAACGTCGGCGCGCGCGCCGTCTCCTTCTCGCCGCTCGGCAAGGGCTCGGCGCTGGTCACCGGCAACTACGACATCCCGCTCGCCCGGGTGCGCGCCCGCGCGGTGTTCACCAACACGGTGCCGACCCAGGCCTATCGCTCGTCGGGCCGCCCGGAGGTCACCTTCGCGATCGAGCGGCTGATCGACCTGGCCGCCGCGCGGACCGGCATCGAGCGCGTCGAGCTGCGCCGCCGCAATCTCGTCGACGAGGCCAGGCTGCCGTACACCAACCCGTTCGGCATGGTCTACGACAGCGGCCGCTACGCCGAGAGCATGGCGCTGGCGATGCGGCTGGCCGACTGGGACGGCTTCGCGGCGCGCCGGGCCACGGCCGGCGCGCGCGGCCTGCTCCGCGGCCGCGGCCTGGCCAACTACGTCGAGTCGTCCGTCGGCGCGCCGCGCGAGCAGGCGCGGATGACGGTGCGCCCCGAGGGGATCGTGGAGGTCGTGATCGGGACCCAGCCAGCGGGCCAGGGGCACGAGACGAGCTTCGCCCAGGTCGCGGCCGAGGGCCTCGGGCTCGACGTCGAGGCGATCCGGATCCTGCTCGGCGACACCGACCTCGTCCACTTCGGCGGCGGGACCCACTCGGGACGCTCGATGCGCATGGCGGGGGCGGTCATCGCGCTCGCCGCCGGCGATCTCATCGCGGACGGCCGGCGCCGGGCCGCGCAGGCGCTGGAGGCGGCCGAGGCCGACGTGAAGTACGCGCGCGGTCGCTTCACCGTCGCCGGCACCGACCGCGGCATCGGCCTGTTCGAGGTGCCGGGCGGCCTGGCGATCACCCGCGACAACGAGATGCACGAGCCGGTGTTCCCCAACGGCTGCCACGTGTGCGAGGTGGAGGTGGACCCCGAGACGGGCGCGGTCCGGCTCGTGCGCTACGCCGCGGTCGACGACGTGGGCCGCGCGATCAACCCGCTGATCGTGGAGGGCCAGACCCACGGCGGGATCGTGCAGGGCGTGGGGCAGGCGCTCGGGGAGGCCTGCGTCGTGGATCGCCCGGGCGGCCAGACGCTCACGGGCTCGCTGCTCGACTACGCACTGCCGCGGGCGGCCGACGTGCCGTCGTTCGCGACGCGCCTGAACGAGGTGCCCTCGCCGACGAACCCGCTCGGCGTGAAGGCGGGCGGCGAGGGCGGCACCACGCCGGCGCCGGCCGTGGTCGTCTCCGCGATCGCCGACGCCCTCGCGCCGCTGGGAATCACGGAGATCCCGCTACCGGCGACGCCCCACGCCGTCTGGCGGGCGATCAGCGCGGCGCGTACTTCTGCCCGAGCCGTTCCTCCCAGCGCAGGTAGTTGATCATGTCGGCGAAGCTGCGGTCGGGGCCGGCGGGCACCACGTCGTCGGGCGGACGCAGCACGCCCGTCAGCCCCTGCTCCAGTGGCCGGCCTTCTCCCCGCCACGCCTCCGTGCCGCCGGCCAGCGTGGCCACGTCCCGGTAGCCCAGGTCGAGCAGGGTCGCGGCGCTCAGCGCCGCGTCGTGGCCGTCCTCGTCCGTCACGACGATGGGCGCGGCGATGTCGGGGGCGACCTCCGCGACGCGCAGCTCCAGCCAGCCACGCGGCACCCAGCGCGCGCCCGGCACGTGGCCCGCGGCGAAGCGGTCGCTGGGGTCGACGTGGAGCGTCGCCGGCGGACGGCCTGACGCCAGCGCCGACGCCAGCTCGGCGGGCGAGACCCGGCGCACGCGCGCCCGCGCCTCGGCCACGAGCGGCTCGACCGGCTCGTCCGCGCCGGCCGCCAGCGGCAGGCCGGCCGCCCTCCACGCGCTGGTGCCGCCGGTGACGGCGTACACGCGGGGGAAGCCCATCTGCCGGTACCACGAGGCCGTGATCGACGCCCGCACCGTGCCGTCGCAGCAGAACACGACGGCGCCGTCGCGCACCGCCACCGTGTCGTCCGCGCGCTGCACGGCCTGGCCTCCGGGCATCCACCAGAAGCCGGGGACGTGACCGGCCGTGTACTCCTCGCGCGTGCGCACGTCGACCAGGTAGACCGTCTCGCCCGCGGCCCGGCCCATGAGCTTCTGCAGCTCGTCGACCGCCAGCATCCGCACGCCGTCCTCGGCGGCGACGCGGGCCGCGTACGCCTCGGCGGCCGCCCGGCCCTCGGCGGACGGCGCCGGCAGCTCGACGCGGTCGGCGCCGCGCTCCAGCTCGAGCCCGGCCAGCAGCCAGCCCGAGGTCCCGTTGCGCAGGCTGACGACGGTGGCGAGCTGCATGCGCTGGAGCACGCGGGCGCCGATGATGCTGCGCGTGCGGCCGGCGCAGTTGACGACCACCGTGGCGTTCGGGCGCTCGCGCACGAGGTCGTGGATGCGCAGCGCCAGCTCGCCGCCGGGCGCGCTGCGGCCGCCGGGGATGCAGAAGCGGCGGTACTCCTCGGGCGTGCGGGTGTCGAGGATGAGCAGCTCGTCGCCCCGTTGCCGGCGGCGCGCCAGCTCGTCGGCGTCGATGGTGGGCACGTGGTGCTGCACCTCCACCTTCTCGCCGAAGTCCTTGCTGGGCACGTTCATGCCCCACTCGGTCGGCAGGCCCTGGCTGGCCCAGCGGTTGACCCCGCCCTCCAGCACCGCCACCCGCGCGTACCCCATCCGCTCCAGCATGCGGGCGGCCAGCGCGGCGCGGCGGCCGGTGTCGTCGCACACGACGACGTCCACCCCGCGGAAGGGCACCAGGCGCCCCAGGCGCGCCTCGAGCTGGCGGCGCGGCACCGAGCTGGCGCCGGGGATGTGGGCGAGGTTGTACTCGCCGTGCTCGCGCACGTCGATGAGCGCCAGCGTCGCGCCCGCCTCCAGCCACTGGGAGAGCGTGACGGCGTCGATGTCCCGGGGCATGGGTCAGAGCCGCCAGTCCTGGAACCAGGTGGAGTCGGCGCCGATGCCCTCGCGGGCGACCGACACGTCGACCAGGTACGGGCGGTTGCCGCGCGTGGTGACGTCGAGGCCGCGGCGGAGCGCGGGCTCCAGCTCCTTCACCGTCTCGACGCGCTCGCCCTCCACGCCCTGGGCGCGGGCGAGCGCGACGTAGTCGACGGCGGGGTCGCTCAGCCACAGTCCGGGGTACTTGCCGTCGCGGATCATCTTCGCGTCCGGCATGTCCTTGGCCCAGTTGTGGCGCACGATCTGATAGCTCTCGTTGTTGGAGACGACGGTCAGGATCGCGGTGTTGTAGCGGGCCATCGTCCAGAACCCGGCCGCGCTGTAGCCGAGGGCGCCGTCGCCGAGGCTCAGCACCACCGGCCGGTCGCGCCCGACGGCGATCTTGGCCCCGATGGCGGCGCCCACCCCGAAGCCGAGCGAGCCCCCGCCGCTGCGCGTCCACGCCATGCCCCCGTGGCCGAACGGCAGCAGCGCCGTCCGCGCGGTGGAGCTCTCCTGCACCATGACGCCGTGCTTCGGCAGCATCTCGGCCAGGTGCGCCTCGAGCACGCTCGGATGCACGACCGTCTCGTGCTCGTGCTCGCGCACCAGGTTCTCCTCGCGCTCGATCAGGAGCTTGGCGAACGCGCGCACCTTGCCGCGCTGGCGGGCCCAGCCGGCGGCCCGGTCGCCGTGCAGGCGCGTCAGCGCCTCGGTGACGTTGCCGAGCGTCTCGCGCAGCTCGCACTGGGCGGCGACGTCGAGCGGGTAGTGACGGCCCATGAGCAGCGGGTTCGGCCCGATCTGCATCACGTACGGCTCGGCGACGCCGCCGTGCACGCCCTGGCAGCCGACGAGGAAGACGAGGTCGGGCTTCAGACCGGTGACCTTCTCGAAGTCCTTCGGGACGGGATACATGCCGCAGAAGAGCGGATGCCGGCTGGGGAAGTTCGCGAAGATCTGCCGGCTGGCGAACACCGGGGCCTCCAGCGCCTCGGCCAGGCGGACGGCCTCGGCCTGGGCGCCCTCACGCCAGACGTCGTCGCCGAACATCAGCACCGGGCACTGCGCCTGGCCCAGCCGGCGCGCGATCGCCTCCACCGTCTGCGCGCGCGCCGGGCCGGGCCGCTCGATGGCGTATTGCGCCGCGCCGCCGATCTCCGCCTCCAGCCCCTCGCGGCTGAGCAGCTCCGCGCTGATGGACAGGTACACCGGCCCCGTGGGCGGCGTGACGGCCTCGCGGAGCGCCCGCGCGGTGGCCACCGTGATGGCGGCCGGGTTGGCGTGCACCTCGTAGGCGGCGCGCGCCTCCTTGGTGATCGGGCGCATCGACTCGGCCTGGCTCAGGCCCGGGAAGGGCGCCAGCCCGCGGTAGTCCTGCAGCTCGGAGGCCCAGTCGCCGGCGACGACCAGCAGCGACGACCCCGCCACCTGGGCGTTGAAGAGCTGGCCGGCGAGCTGGTAGGAGCCGCCCATCACGTGGGCGATGACCACGCCGACCTTGCCGCTGAGGCGGTGGTAGCCGTCGGCCATCGCCGCCACCAGCCCCTCGTGCTTGCCGACCACCAGCTTCTGGTCGCCATCCTCGGCCAGCGCCGCGAAGATGCCGGTCTCCGCCGAGCCGGGATTGGTGAACAGGTACTCGACGCCCGCGTCCTTCAGCGTCTGGATGAGCAGCATGCCGCCGGTGCCGGTGATCGTCTTGCGCATGGGATCCCTCGCCGTCCGGAGTCGTGGTCGATCGCGAAGCACTATACCAGCGGGACGCGCCGCGGCGGCGAGCGTCTCCGGCCGTCCGAAAGGCGTGCCCGGCCGTCCCCGGCCTTTGACTGGCGCGCGGGCGGGGGTGACGATCCGGGCAGATCCGCGCCACGCGCGGAGAGGAGGCCGGCCTGTGGATCGAGCTGGACACGGTCGCCATCGGCAACGAGGACCTGTTCCCCGACCTCGCCCGCGAGAAGCCGCGACGCTTCGTGCGGTGGGACTACATCCGCGCCGCCGAGATGTTCGACAAGAAGCCCGACCTGAAGGTACATCCGGCGGGGTGTCCGACGATCCGGAAGGGGTGTCCGATCAGCCGCTCAGGAGGCCTGCCACTGGGGCGGCAGGATCCGCGCCCCCAGGATCTTCGCGGCGAGCTCGGCGACGTGATGGTCGCGGACGGCGCCGACGATGACGTTGTACTGCGTGCACGGGTCCGTGGCCACGCGGGGTCCGGTCGTGTAGAGCCGCTTGATCGCGCGCTGGATCTTGGCCGCCGTCGACGTCACGATCTCGATGCGCAGGCGGAGGAGCTGCTGCAGCTCCTCGACCACCACCACGTCGGTGGGATCGTCCACCGCCATGACGAGGGTCTGCACGACCCGGAAGAGCGGGACCACCTGCCGCCGGGTGGCGTACTTCTCGTTGACGAGCTTCGCCAGCGCGGGATCGATCTGGACGCGGTCGACGTCGAAGAAGTTGATGTGCAGCTGCGCGCACAGCGCCTCGCGCATCACCTCCTCGGTGACGTAGCCCAGCATCATGAGCGTGTTGCCGAGCGGGCGGCGCATCTGGGCCTGCTGCGCCAGCGCGGTCCGCAGCTGCTCCGGCGTGATGCGTCCCGCGCGGACGAGCAGCTCGCCCAGGCGGGCGCTCTTCTGGTGGCGCTTGAGGACCGCGGTGAGCTGGCCCCGCGTGAGCCACCCCTGGTTCAACAGGATCTGGCCCAGCGGCAGGTAGGTGCGCAGCGTGCGCTGGATGCGCAGCGCCTCCTCCAGCTGCACGCTCGTGATGAGCCCCTCCTCGAGCAGCAGTTCGCCGAACCGGCGTCCGTGCCCCTCGCTGCCCGGATCGCCGCTCGCACTGCTGCTGCCGGGGACCGTCTGCACTGACACGCGCCACCTCCTGCGAAGTCCGGTCGTTCGCCGCACCCGGGGTGCTTGCCAGGGCCAGCACAGCAAGGCAGATGCCGGAGCCGCGGCCTTGTCCCCGGCGAGCGCTAACCCCGGAGCATTGCGCGAGATCAGGGCCGCCCGGGGGGCGGGGCGGCGGTTCCACCGGCCGGAACGGCACCGGCGAAGCGGCTAGCTTCGAGCCACGGGCCTGGGGCAATCGTCTCCGCGTCGGTGATACATTGCCCACACCATGCCCTCCATCATCGGGATCGACACCGGCGGCACCTTCACCGACTGCGTGGTCATGGACGCCGGCGGCCGCATCGTCACCGCCAAGGCCTCGTCCACGCCCGACGATTTCTCCGAGGGCGTGATGGAGTCGCTGCGCCTGGCGGGCGAGCGACTGGGCGTCACCACCGAGGCGCTGCTGCGCGACACCGCGCGCCTGGCGCTGGGCACCACGGTCGGGACCAACGCGATGCTCCAGCGCCGGGGCGCAAAGGTCGGGCTCATCACCACGCGGGGCCACCGCGACGTCATCCACATCATGCGCGGCGCGCGCGGGGTGCCCGGCCTCAACAACGTGCAGGTGCTGCACTTCCCGGAGAGCGGCAAGCCCGACCCCATCGTGCCCAAGCCCTTCATCGCCGAGGTGAGCGAGCGGGTGGACTGCAAGGGGCAGGTGGTGGTCGAGCTGAACGAGGAGGAGGCGGAGGCGGCGATCCACAAGCTCGCCGGCAAGGGCGTGGAGGCCATCGCCATCTGCTTCCTGTGGTCGTTCAAGCACGCCGAGCACGAGCGGCGGGTGAAGGTGATGGTCGAGCGCCTGGCGCCCGGCGTCTTCGTGTGCTGCTCGGCCGACCTGATCCCGCGCTGGGGCGAGTACGAGCGGACGGTGGCCACGGTGCTGAACGCCTACCTGGGCCCGGTGATGTCCCGCTACCTCGGCCGGCTGGAGTCGCGGGCGCAGGCGGCGGGGCTGCGCTATCCGCTGCAGGTCATGCAGTGCGGCGGCGGCGTGATCCCGGCGGCCGAGTCGGCCCGGCGCGCGTTCCTCACGCTCGATTCGGGGCCGGTGGCGGGCGTGCTGGCGTCGCAGTACCTGGGCGCGATCATCGGCCACAAGCACGTGATCGCCACCGACATGGGCGGCACCTCGTTCGACGTGGGCCTGGTGTGGGACGGCGAGCCGGTGGCCTCCTACCAGAGCGTCGTGCACCAGTACGAGTACTTCGTGCCGCGCATCGACATCCGCTCGATCGGCAGCGGCGGCGGCTCGATCGTCTGGATCGACGAGGTCAGCGGCACCATGCGCGTGGGCCCGATCTCGGCCGGCGCCCAGCCCGGCCCCGCCTGCTACGGGCGCGGCGGCAGCCAGCCCACCGTCACCGACGCCGACCTCGTGCTCGGCTATCTCGACCCCGCGACGTTCCTCGGCGGCCGGCTGCGTCTCGACGTCGAGCGGGCCCGCGAGAGCTTCGCGCCGATCGCCACGCGCCTGGGCCTCGGCCTGGTCGAGACGGCGGCCGGCGCCGCGCGCGTGGTCGAGCACCAGATGGCCGACCTCATCCGCAAGGCGACGGTGCAGAAGGGCTACGACCCGCGGGATTGCGTGGTGTTCGCCTACGGCGGCGCCGGGCCCGTGCACGCCGGCGTGTACGCGCGCGAGCTGGGCGCCCAGGGCGTGGTCGTCCCGCTCGGCGGCGTCTGCTCGCTGTGGTCGGCGCTCGGCGCCGCCTCGGCCGACCTGCTCCACATCTACGAGGCCGTGGACATCCAGCCGAGCCCGTTCGACCCCGCCCGCGTCATGGAGCGCTTCGCCGAGCTGGAGGAGCAGGGCCGGGCGCAGCTGCGGGCGGACGGCATCGATCCGGCGCAGGGGCGGCTCGCGCGCTCGGCCGACATCCGCTACAAGGGCCAGATCAACGAGGTCGAGGTGCCGGTGCCGGCGGGACCGCTCGACCCGGCCGCCCTGGCCCAGCTCGTCGCCGACTTCCACCGGCGATACGAGACGGTGTACGGGCAGGGCGCCGGCTTCCAGGAGGCGCGCGTGGAGGTGGTGACCTACCGCGTGCGGGCGTCGGCGGTGAGCGCCAAGCCGCGCATCGTGGCGGCGGCCGAGGGCGACCGGACGCCGTCGCGCGAGGCGGAGGCGGGCACGCGGCTGGTGTACTGGGCGGAGCTGGGAGATTTCGAGCAGACGCCGGTCTTCTGGGGCGAGCGGCTGGTCGCGGGCAACGTGGTGCCGGGGCCGGCGATCGTCCAGGTGCCGGACACGACGATCGTGGTGCACCCGTTCCAGACCGCCCGCGTCGATCCGTACGGCAACGTGCTCATCGAGCTGGGCGGCCGTCCGGCGTGAGCGCGCTCGTGGTGCTCGCCGTCCTCCTGGCGGCCGCACCGCCGGCCATGGCAGCGTCGCCGGACGGGTCCCAGGGGGATCGCGCCTGCCAGAGTCTCGAAGAGCACCGCTTCGTGCTCCGCCATGCTCCGTTGTCGCCCGCCTCCGATCCCGCGTCCGTTCGCGGGCAGATCGTCTGCCCGGCGGCCGCCGTGATGAAGGCGCTCGCGGAGGGCAAGCCCGTCGAGCTGGAGAACGTCGTGCTGAAGGGCAGGCTGGCGCTCGGCGAGGTGGCCCCGGCGGTCTTGCAGGCCGATCTGCCGTTCGTCCGCGACCAGCAGCGCCGGCGGCTGGATACCTGGCTCGAAGGGCGCCGGCGCGAGCACCGCGCGCCCAACGTGCTGCCGGGCGAGGCGCGCTTCCGCCTCATCGGGGTCCCGATCTCGATCCGGGACTCGCGCATCGAGACGGTCGACGGCGGGGCCGGCGATCCGCTGTTCTTCACCGAGTCGCTGGACCTCCGGGGCACCGAGATCAACGGCTCGCTCGGCCTCCCGGGCGCCATCTTCAGGGAGCCCGTCGGGCTGGACGGCGTGCGGATCTCGGGATGGGTCGCGCTCACCGCCGCGCACTTCGACGCCGGCCTCGACTTCTCCCGGACGCAGGTCGGGGGGCCCGTCCGGTTCGACGGCGCCACGTTCGGCGCGCGCGCGCTCAGCCGTCCCTCGCGCGACCGGCAGGTGCTGGCCGAGACGCCGGCGCTGTTCACGGCCGCCACGTTCGCCGGCGCCGTCTCGTTCCGCGACGCCGTCTTCCAGTCGCCCGCCGACTACCAGAAGGCGACCTTTGCCAGGGAGGCCGACTTCACCGCGGCTCGCTTCCGGCAGCGGGTGGACTTCGGGCATGCGCGGTTCGCGGGGCTGCTGGATGCCGCAAACGCCGTCTTCGAGGAGGACGCCCGCTTCCCGGGCACGAGGTTCGAGCAGGCGGCCTCGTTCCGGCGGGCCGAGTTCCGGTGGCGGGCAGACTTCGGGCTCGCCACGTTCTCCGATGCCGGGAGCACGTTTCGCGAGGCCGAGTTCGGGCCGTCCCTGGCCCGGCTGCTGGCGAAGTCGTCGCCGGCCAGCCCGCGAACGTGGCCGCGCCTGCTCGTCGGTGAGGAGCAGACGGGGTACGACTTCCGCAACACGACGTTCACCGATAGAGCCCGGGCCCTGGCCAGGAGCGAGTTCGAGATCCATCAGGTCTTCGCGCTCGTCACCGTCCTGTCGGCCCTCGTCGGTCTGCTGGTCGGCTTCGCCCTCCGGCAGCGCCCCCTGCTTCGCTGGTGGCCGGAAGGGGGGGTGGGAGCGGTGGCCCGGGTCAGCGACGCCAGGCCATCGAGGGCGGGCACGGTGGTCATGACGGTGCTGGCGATGCTCAGGCGGTGGATGGCTGCCGTCATCGACCGCGCCCCGGTGAGGGTCAAGGAGTCGATGGCCAGGACCGGGGCGGTCACCGACGCGGTCACGCGACCGTTCAGCACGGTCCGGGCGTCCCCGCGCGAGCAGCTCACCGACGCGGCCTTCATGCTCGCCGCCTACGCGCTGCTGGCCGTCGGCCTGGCCGTGCACTACCAGAGCCACGCCGGGTCCGCGGTCGATCTCTGGGTCGGCTTCGTGTACCCGGTGCTGGGACTGGTCGCATGGCTCGGAGGCCTGGCCTCGGCCCGCGTGGCCATCGGATTCCGGGCGCGGCGGCTTCGCGCCGCCGAACGGCCGGGCAAGCCCGGGCCCCCCTGGCTCGACTACTTCGAGCCGGGATACCACGTTCCTCGACGATGCGACGAGTTCGTCGGGGCGTTCGCGCGTCGCGTCTCCACCGGCGTGCTCGGTCTGGCCGGGCTCCCAGGCGCCGGGCGGTCGTGGCTGGCGCGCGCCGTCCTGGAGGGACGGGTCGCCTTGCACGAAGGGGTTGCGGAGCAGCATTCCGTCGTGGCCGTGAGCGCATCGAGCCCACCCTCGGGCGACCTGCTGCCGTTCTTCACGACGCTCTTCCGCCGGGTCGCCCTGGAGGCCAGGCAGAAGCTTCGCCGGAGCGTGTTCACCGTCGACGCCGCGTGCCGGCACGTGGACGCCGCCGAAGAGCTGATCGAGTCGCCCCGTGCGGTCGCGCTGGTGCCGCTCGGGGTCGTGCTGGCCGCGATGGCGGCCATCTTCACGCTGCCCTGGCGTCCGCCGCACGGAAGCGAGGCGCTGGACTGGAGCGCGGCCACGGTCCTGCGCGTCATGGCCCACCTGACGCCGCTCCTGCTGCTGCTCAGCATCGTGCTGTTCGCCGGCACGTACTACGTGCGGCTCTGGAGCCGGAGGAATCTCCGGAAGGCGCTGCAGACCTGCGCGGCCGGGCGCCTGTACATCGCGACCGAGCGCGTGCTCGAGCGCCTGGCGTACGAGGAGGCCACGAGCGTCGAGCAGGGGGCCAGCGTCGCGATGCAGGGTGTCGGACTCCAGCGCCGGCGATCGCGCGCGCTCAAGGAGCGCCCCGTCACGCTGGCCGCGGTCCTCGCCGACTTTCAGAGCTACATCGAGGACCTGCGGGTCGTGTACGCGGGGGGCGTGGTCGTCCACATCGACGACGCCGACCGGATCGACGACCTCGCCAGCGTGCGCGAGCTGCTGCTCCGTCTCAAGGCGACCCTGATGGGCGGCGTGATGTACCTGGTGCCGCTGCCCCAGAGCGTCGCGGTGGGCCGGCGGCTGCGCACCACGGGAATGGCGGGCGCGGTTGCCGGCATGCTCGACGACCTGGTCGTCGTCGAGCCCATGACGACCCTGGAGGGGCTGCGCATGCTGGCCCGGCGCGACTTCTTTCGCGAGCCCCGGGACGGGCTGGGGCTGGCCATGTGCCTGCTGTCGGGAGGCGTGGCCAAGGAGATCCTGCGCCTGCTCCGTCGCGTCAGCACCGAGGGCGGCGGCTGGACGGTCGAGCGTCTCGTCGAACGGACGTGGCAGGATGCCCGGGACGGCGTGGCCGACGTCGTCCGTCGCTCCGACCTGGCGCCGGCGCTGGTCCAGCCGATCTTGCTGTCGCTCGACAGCCTGACGTCGTCCAGCCAGGACGACGCGGCGTGGTCGCAGTGCCATGCCCACGCCCGGGCGGCTGCGCGCTCTGCCCGCCCGGGCGGCAAGCCGCCGCGGGTGGAGATGATCGAGGCCCTGACCTACCTGGCGGAGCGACGGCGGGCCATCACGGAGCTTCGCCGTCAGCTCGAGGCCCTGAGCACGTGGGAGCGGGAGCTCCTCGGCAACAAGAACCTGCCCGGCGACGAGCCGTGGGACAGCCCGGCCGAGCTGGAGAAGGTCGGCGCCCTGGAGAAGGTCCGCCGGGCATTCCTGGCGGGCTCCGCGGGAGTGTCGACGTGAGGCGCCGTCGCCTGGTCGCCGGCATCCTGGCGCTCGCGACGGTGACTGCCCCCGGCGTCCGGGCAGGGGCCGAGGACGCGCCCCTGGCCTCCTTCATCGGCGTCATGGGCGCGCTGAAGCAGTTCAATGCGGACGTCTGCGACGTGGAGCCGCCCGCCGCGTTCGACGTCGCGGAGATCGGCCGCCGGGCGCTGGGCCGCCATGCGCACGACCACAGCCGCGCGGAGGTCGCCGCGTTCGGGGAGCTGGTCGCCCGCCGCATGCTCCGCTGGTACTCGGGCACGCTCCATCGCGAGCGCGCGGCCCCGCCGTCGGCGTTCCCGCCCGATCCGATCTTCGGGACGGGGACGGCCATCGGCTCGTGGGCGACGATCACCGCGATCACGC
>DASWJN010000218.1:0-16332 GCA_036397135.1 Candidatus Methylomirabilota bacterium | reverse complement strand
CCGCCGCCGGCGGCGGCGACTATCACGCCACCGTGGTCATCGGAACCGCCCAGGGGGACTTGCACGACATCGGCAAGAACCTGGTGGCGATGATGCTGGAGGGCGCCGGCTTCAAGGTGTTCAACCTCGGCCGCGACGTGGCGCCCGAGAAGTTCGTGACGGGGGTCGAGGAGCACGGGGCCACCATCGTCGGGATCTCGGCGCTCATGACCACCACGATGCCGGCCATGAAGCGCACGATCGACGCGCTGGCCAAGGCCGGCGTGCGCGAGCGGGTGAAGGTCATGGTGGGCGGAGCGCCGGTGAGCCAGGCCTTCGCCGACGAGATCGGCGCCGACGGCTACGCCAAGGACTCCACGCTGGCGGTGGTCAAGGCCAAGCAGCTCGCCGGCGTCGCGGTGCCCACGTGAGAGCGCGCGGCTGGGAGGTCGTCGAGCGGGTCCGGGCGGGCGAGACGCTCGTCTTCGACGGCGGCTATGGAACCATGTTGTTCGCGGCGGGCCTCCTGAACGGCGCCTGCCCGGAGCTGTGGAACGACACCCACGCGGACATCGTGGCCGGCATTCACCGGGGTTACTTCGAGGCCGGCAGCCACATCGTCGAGACCAACACGTTCGGCGGCACCCGCCTCAAGCTCGACGAGTACCGCATCGGCGACCGCACGCGCGAGCTGAACGTCAAGGGCGCCCGCCTCGCCCGCAGCGTGGCGCCGCCCGAGGGGCACGTCGCCGGCTCCATCGGCCCCACCAGCCGGCTGCCCCTCGACTACGCGCTCGACGCCGGCGTCACCGACGAGGAGTACGAGGCGACGTTTCGCGAGCAGGCCGAGGCCCTGGCCGAGGGCGGCGTCGATCTCTTCGCGGTCGAGACGATGATGTTCCCGCAGGAGGCGACGGCGGCCGTGCGGGCGTGCAAGGCGGTCACCGACCTGCCGGTCATGGCCACCATGTTCTTCCAGTACGAGGAGGGCCACGACCGCGACCGGACGATGTGGGGTGAGAGTCCGGCCGAGGTGGCCAAGAGCCTGCTCGCGGCCGGCGCCGACGTGGTCGGGATGAACTGCGGCCGCGGCCCGGACCGGGCCATCGTGATCATCCGCGAGATGCGCGCGGTCACCGACGCGCCGCTGGTGGCCTATCCCAACGCCGGCCTGCCGGTCACCACGGGCGACACGGTGACCTACGAGCTGGGGCCGGAGCCGATGGCGTGCCAGTACCCCGCGCTGCTCGACGCCGGCTGCAACATCGTGGGCGCCTGCTGCGGCTCCAACCCCGAGCACATCCGCCTCATCGCCGAGGCCGTGCGCCGCCGCCGCCGTCCCGGCGGCGAGGGTGGCCCGTGAAGGTCGTCCGCCGCCGCTCGAAGTGAGCCTGCCGGACGGGCTCCAGGTCCTGGCGGACCTCCCGCTGGCGATCGATCCCGACGAGGTGCTGCGCTTCCAGGGTTACAAGCATGGCCGCGACGTCCCCGGCGCCGACGTGCGCGCGCTGTTCGACGAGGCGCTGGCCGAGGGCCGCCGGCTGATGGTGCCACGGGCGGTGGCGCGCTGGCTGCGGGTGACCCGCCGGGCCACCGACCTGCTGGAGGTGGAGGGCGAGCCGCTGGCAGTCCCGCGCATCGGCGCCTCGTGGGGGCCGGTGGAGCACGCGGCGGTGGCGGTGTGCACGATCGGCGAGCCGCTCGAGCGCCGCGTCAGCGCCCTGTGGGAGGCGCGCGAGCTGCCGCTGGCCTCGATGCTCGACAGCGTGGGCTCCGGCGCGGTGGAGAGCCTGGCCGAGTACGTCAACGACCTCCTGTGCGGGCAGGGGCTGCCGGCCCTGCGCGTGACCAACCGGATCAGCCCCGGCTACGCCGACTGGGACGTGGCGGAGCAGCGGGCGCTGTTCCGTCTCTGCGCGGGCGCGGCGATCGGCGTGACCCTCAACGAGGCGTGCGTGATGACGCCGGGCAAGTCGATCTCGCTGCTCGTCGGCGCCGGGCCCGAGGCGCGCGTGGATCACTACTTCAGCCAGTGCGCCCGCTGCTGGATGCGCGAGTGCGCCTACCGCCGCACGCCGGCCCGCCATAGCCTCCGCCGGTGATGATCCACGGCCGCCTGCCGTGGCCGCTCGTGTTCCAGGTCCTCGGCGTCATCGCCGCCGTGTGGCTCGTCGTCCACACGTGGCAGATCTGGCTGCTGCTCTTCACCGCGCTCATCATCGCCGCCGCCATCCTGCCGGCGGCCCGGCTGGGCGAGCGCTATCGGGTCCCCCGCGGGGTGACCGTGCTGGTCGTCTACGCCGTGGTGGCCGGCCTGATGACGCTGATGGGCCGCCTGCTGTGGCCGGCGCTGAGCGAGCAGTGGCAGCAGTTCATCACCCAGCTGCCGCGCCTCATCGAGAACGTCAAGGGCTGGGTCGGTGACATCCAGTATTTCATCCTGCGCTGGGGCGGATCGCTGCCGACTCCCAAGACGGCCAACCTCGACGCGGTCGCCGGCGCGCTGCTGGCCAACACGTTCCGGTTCACGGCCGGCACCCTCGGCGTCGTGTTCGAAGTGCTGGCGGTGGTGGTGATTGCCGCCTACCTCGTCATCGACGCGCCGCACGTCGGGCGCACCCTGCTGGCGCTGCTGCCGGCCGACGCCCGGCCGACGGCCACCCGGCTGGCGCCGTCGGTGCTGGACCGCGTCGGCGGCTACGTGCGCGGGCAGCTCGTCTCCAGCCTGTTCGTCGGCGCGCTCATCGCCATCACGTTGACGCTGCTCGGCGTGCGCTACAGCCTGCTGATCGGCGCGATCGCCGCGGTGTTCAACATCGTGCCGTTCGTCGGCGCCACGCTGGCCGCCGTGCTGGCGGTGCTGGCCGCGCTCAACGAGTCGGTCACGCTGGCCGCGCTGACGCTGGCCGCGATGGTGGGCGCGCAGACCGTGGAGGGCAAGCTGCTGGCGCCGCACTTCGTGGGCCGGGCCACCGGGCTGCACGCCCTGGCCGTCCTGCTGGCGCTGCTGGCCGGCGCCCACCTGGCCGGCCTCATCGGCGCGCTGGTGGCGGTGCCCCTGCTGGCCGGCCTGTGGGAGATCGTCCGGGTGCAGTGGGTCGAGCCCCGCCGCTACGACTGAGCCATGGAGCCCCTGGTCCAGATCGTCGGGGCGCTGCTGATCCTCGTCGGCGCCACCATCCTCACTGCCGACGCCTGGATCGGGCGCCGGTGGGGCTTCTTCCTGCTGGAGGCCGTCTGGGCCGTGGTCTCCCTGGCCTGCCTCGCCAGGGTACTCCGTGGCACCTGATCACATGGGGGCCCCGACTCCTCGATGCTCGAGCTGGTCAGCGCACTCCGGCAGGTGCTGGTTCATGGCCCGGCTGGACGAGAGCCGGTGCCCTTTGCCGGTGTTAGGATGGCGGTTATGCCTGCGGGCAACGTCCTTCTCGTGGGTTTCATGGCAGCGGGGAAGTCGGCCTGCGGCCGCCTGCTGGCCCGGCGGCTCGGGCGCTGCTTCGTCGAGACCGACGACGTCATCGTCGCCCGCGACGGCCGCCCGATCCCCGAGATCTTCCGCCAGGACGGCGAGGAGGCGTTCCGCCGACTGGAGGCCGAGGCGGTGGAGGCGCTGCGGCTGAAGTCGGGCGACGTCATCGCCACCGGGGGCGGCCTGCCCTGCCGCGCGGGGCGCATGGAGACACTGCGCGAGCTGGGCACGGTCGTGTGGCTGCGGGGTGACCTGGCCGAGTTGCTGGCCCGGGCGGCCCGCACCGGGGCCCGGCCCATGCTCAAGGGGCGGACGCCCGAGGAGCTGGAATCGCTCTACCGCGCGCGCGAGCCGTACTACGCGCGGGCTCACCTGACCGTGGACACGGTCGGCCTCGGGGTCGACCAGGTCGTCGCGCGCATCCTCGCCGCGCTCCGGGAGACGCATGCCGCACGCGTTTAGCCGCCGGCTGGGCGAGGGGCCGATCCTCTGCGACGGCGCGATGGGCACCGTGCTCTACGCGCGCGGGGTGTCGCCCGATACGTGCTTCGACGTGCTCAACCTGAGCAACCCCGCCCTGGTGCAGTCGGTCCACGCCGACTACGTCGGCGCCGGCGCCGACTGCCTGGAGACCAACACCTTCGGCGCCAGCCGCTTCAAGCTGGCCGTGCACGGCCTCGAGGGGCGGGTGCGCGACATCAACCGCGCCGGCGTGCGGCTGGCCCGCGACGTGCGTGAGAGCACCGGGCGCGACGTCTGGGTGCTCGGCTCCATCGGGCCCAGCGGCAAGTATCTGGCCCCGCTCGGCACGCTGTCGGCGGCCGACGCGCGCGAGGCCTTCCGCGAGCAGGCGGAAGCCCTGCTCGAGGGCGGCGTCGACGGCTTCGTGGCCGAGACGTTCTCCGACCTCACCGAGATCGCGCTGGCGGTGGAGGCCGTGCGCTCGGTCACCGACCTGCCCATCGTGGCCCAGATGGCGTTCACCGACGAGGGCGTGACCTTCACCGGCCACTCGCCCGAGGAGGTGGCCCGCCGCCTGCGGGCGCTCGGCGTGGAGGCGCTCGGCGGCAACTGCTCGGTCGGCTCCTCGGTGCTCTTCGACGTGCTCGAGCGGATGGCGCCGGAGGCGGCCGGCGTGCCGCTGTCGATCCAGCCCAACGCCGGCCTGCCGAGCCGCATCGGCGAGCGCCTGATCTACCTCTCGTCGCCGGCCTACATGGCCGAGTACGCCGGGCGGATGGTGGAGGCCGGGGCCCGCCTGGTGGGCGGCTGCTGCGGCACCACGCCGGCCCACGTCGCCGCCATGCGCGAGGTGCTGGACCGCCGGGCGCCCGCGGCCCGGCGGTCGCCGGCCCGCCCCGCCGTGGCCCGGGCGACGCCCGCCTCGGAAGCGCGCGGGGTGGCGGCCGCCCGGACGCCGACGGCGCTGCAGCGCAAGCTCGACGCCGGCGAGTTCGTCGTCACCGTGGAGCTGGACCCGCCGCGCGGCCACACCGTGGACAAGCTGGTGCAGGGCGCCAAGCTGCTCAAGGAGCGCGGCGTCGAGATCGTGGACATCAACGACGGCTCGCTCGGCCGCGTGCGGATGTCCGTCCTGGCCACCGCGCTGCTCGTGCGCGACGGCACCGGGCTCGACGTCAACATGCACTTCACCTGCCGTGACCGTAACCTCATGGGCATCCAGGCCGACCTGCTCGGCGCCCACGCGCTCGACATCCGCAACATCCTGGCCATGACCGGCGACCCGCCGCGGTCCGGCGACTACACCAACGCCACCGCGGTCTTCGACGTGGACGGCGTGGGCCTCATCGAGATCTTGAGGCGGATGAACGGAGGGGTCGACGCCACCGGCAACTCGATCGGCGAGCCGACGGCGTTCTGCGTCGGGGCCGCGCTCAACCCCGCCGCCGAGGATCTCGACCGCGAGGTCGAGCGCTTCCACCGCAAGGTGCAGGCCGGGGCCCGCTGGGTGCAGACGCAGCCCGTCTACGACCTCGCCCAGCTCGACCGCTTCCTGGCGCGCGCGGGCGGCTCGCCGGTGCCGGTGCTGGTGGGCATCCTGCCGCTGCACAGCTTCCGCCACGCCGAGTTCCTCCACAACGAGGTGCCCGGCATCACGATCCCCGACCCCATCCGCGCGCGGCTGCGCGAGGCTGGCGACCGCGCGCTGCGGGCGGGCATCGAGCTGTCGCAATCGCTCGTCCACGAGGTGCGGCGCCGCTACGCCGGCGCCTACCTCATGCCGTCGTTCGGCCGCTTCGAAGTCGTCGCCGAGGTGCTCGATGCCGTCCATTGACGAGGGGGGCCCCGACATGGCCCCCCTCCCCCCCAACGCTCGGAAGCGTCCCGGCAAAGCCGTGACGCTCCTCGACCACGCGACGCGTTCATGAGCACGGAGCCGCTGACCGAGCTGGGCGTGCGTGACGCCGCCGATCGCATCCGCCGCGGAGCGTGCTCCGCCGTGGCCCTCACCGAGGCCTGCCTGGACCGCGTGCGCGCACTGGAGCCGGCGCTGCAGGCCTGGGTGCACGTCGACGCCGACGGCGCCGTGGCCGCCGCCCGCGAGCGCGACGCCGAGGCGCGGGCCGGCCGCCTGCGCGGGCCGCTGCACGGCGTGCCGGTCGCGATCAAGGACATCTTCGACGTGGCCGGTCTGCCGACCACGGCGGGCGCCCGCGCGTTCGCCCACACCCGCCCCGACCGGGACAGCGGGGCGGTGGCCCGGCTGCGCGCGGCCGGGGCGATCGTCCTCGGCAAGACGCACACCACCCAGTTCGCCTACCGTGACCCCGCCCCCACCCGCAACCCGTGGAACCCCGCGCACACTCCGGGGGGCTCGTCCTCGGGCTCGGCGGCGGCGGTGGCGGCGCGGATGGTCCCGCTCGCCATCGGCTCGCAGACGGTCGGCTCCATCCTGCGCCCGGCCGCCTTCTGCGGCGTGGTCGGTTTCAAGGGCACGCACGGGCTGGTGCCGCTCGACGGCGTGGTGCCGCTCGCGTGGTCGCTCGATCACGCCGGACCGTTCACGCGCTCGGTGCCGGACGCCGGCATCGCGATGGGCGTCCTGGCCGGGCGCGAGATCGAGCCGCTGGAGGTGGACGGTCCCCGGCTGGCCGTGGCCCCCCAGCTCTTCGAGCGGGCGGAGCCGGAGCTGCGGGCGCACCTGAAGGTGGTCGTCGAGCGGCTGGCCGCCGCCGGCGCCCGGGTCAGCGAGGTCACCCTGCCGCCCTCGTTCGCCGACATCCACGCCGCCGGCCTGATGGTGCTCCAAGTCGAGGCCGCGACCTACCACGAGGCGCTCTTCGCCCGGCACGCGGACGACTACGGAAGCGGCATGGCCGAGCTGGTCAGGATCGGGCTCACGCGCACCGGCACCGAGTACGTCGCCGCCAACCGCCGCCGGCTGGCCTTCCGGGAGGCCATGACGCCGCTGCTCATGGCCCACGACGCGCTGCTCTCGCCGACCGCCCCGGGGCCGGCGCCGGCCGGGCTCGGCTGGACGGGCGACGCCTCGCTCTGCGCGCCCTGGAGCTCGGCCGGGGTGCCGTCCATCACGCTGCCGACCGGGGTGGCGGCGTCGGGACTGCCGCTGGCGCTGCAGCTGGTCCAGGCGCCCGGGGCCTCGGCCCGGCTGCTCGGCATCGCGACCTGGTGCGAGCGCTCGATCGCGTTCGACGCGCGGCCGCGGCGGTGACCGGCATGCTCGACGTCAAGCTCGAGGGCGGCACGGTGGTCGACGGGACCGGCCGGCCGGGCAACCGCACCGACGTGGGGATCCGCGACGAGCGCATCGCGGCCGTCGGCGACCTCTCGCGGGAGTCGGCCGGCCGCGTGGTCAACGTCTCCGGCCGCGTGGTCGCTCCCGGGTTCATCGACATGCACTCGCACTCGGACTGGCGCCTGTGGGGCAATCGCCGGGCGGAGTCCAAGATCCGCCAGGGGGTGACCACCGAGGTCGTCGGCAATTGTGGATTCTCGCCGGCGCCGACCTCGACGGAGTTCCTGGACGAGATGCGGACCTTCGCGCTCTACGTCCCGACCGGCATGGACTTCGCCTGGCGCTCGGTCGGCGAGTACCTGCGCGCGTTCGACCGCGACGGCACCGCGCTCAACGTGGTGCAGCTCGTCGGGCACGGCACCCTGCGGGTGGCTGCGATGGGCTTCGCCCGCCGGCCGCCCACCGCCGCCGAGCTGGCCACGATGCAGCGGCTCATGAGCGACGCGATGAACGACGGCGCCTGGGGCCTGTCCACCGGCCTCATCTACGCCCCCGGCTCGTTCGCCACCACCGACGAGATCGTGGCGATCGCGCGGGCGGCCGCCCGCTACCGCGGCTTCTACGCCAGCCACATCCGCGGTGAGGGCGCCACCCTGCTGGAGGCCGTGCGCGAGGCGATCCAGGTCGGGCGCGAGGGCCAGCTGCCGGTGCAGATCAGCCACGTGAAGGCGGCCGGCCGCCCGCACTGGGGCAAGGTGGCCGAGGCGCTGGCCCTGATCGACGCCGCCCGCGCCGAAGGGCTCGACGTGATGGGCGACGTCTATCCCTACACGGCCTCCAGCACGTCGCTGCGCACGGCGCTGCCGGACTGGGCGCTGGAGGGCGGGGTGAGCGCCATGCTGGAGCGGCTGCAGTCCTCGGACGCGCGCGAGCGCATCCGCACGGACATGCAGCGTCCGGGCGGCCACAGCATCGTCGACCGCATGGGGTGGGACAACGTGATGATCGCCTGGTGCCCGCGGCGCCGGGACGCCGAGGGCCGGCGCATCGCCGAGATCGCCCGCGCGCGCGGCCTCGACCCCATCGATGCCGTCTTCGAGCTGCTCCAGGACGCCCAGGGCGTGGCCAGCATGATCCTCTTCCAGCTCGACGAGGCCGATGTCCGGCGCGCCCTCGTCCACCCGGCCATCATGATCGGCTCCGACGGCTCGTCGCTGGCGACCACCGGCGAGATGAGCGCCGGCAAGCCGCACCCGCGCAGCTACGGCACCTTTCCGCGGGTGCTCGGCCGCTACGCGCGCGACGAGCGCGTGCTGTCGCTGCCCGAGGCCGTGCACAAGATGACGGGGCTGCCGGCGCGGCGGCTGGGGCTGCGCGACCGCGGCGTGATCCGCGACGGCGCCCGGGCCGACGTGGTCGTCTTCGATCCCAGGCGGATCGCCGACCAGGCGACCTACGAGGATCCCCACCGCTATCCGGTCGGCGTCGAGCACGTCCTCGTCAACGGCCGCTTCGTGATCAAGGACGGCGAGCACACCGGCAGCCTGCCCGGCCGCGTGCTCACCCCGCCGTGAAGCCCGGCCCGGCCTTCTCGGACCTGCTGGTCGTGCTGGGGACGGCGGCGTCCCTGGAGCAGGGACTCGGCCTCACGCTGCGCCGGCTCGTGCGCCATGCCGGCGCCGCCGCCGGCGCGCTGGCGTTCCGCCCGCCGCGCGGCGAGCCGCTGGTGGTCGTCACCGGCGGGCGGGGTCCGGCCGGCGACGCTGCGCTGCGCGCGCTCGTGAGCGCCGGGCGCGCGCCGCGGCCGGCGAAGGTGCCGGCCGCCGGGCGGGTCGTCGTCCGCCGGACGGTGCTCGGCGCGCCGCCGCGGACGCTCGGCGCGCTGGCGCTGGTCGGTCCCCGCCGGGCGCTCGGGCGGAAGGCGCTGCCGGCGGCCCTGGGCCGTGAGCTGGGCGCCGCTCTCGAGCAGGTGTGGCGGCTGGAGCAGCGCACCCTGCGCATCAGCGTGCACAACGCGATCACGCGCCTGCTGGTCTCCGGCGACGCCGTCGACGAGGTCCTGAGCGCCTTCGCCGAGGGGCTGGCGCGGCTGGTGAGCTTCGACTCGGTGGCGGTCTCGCTGCTGGACCCCGAGCGGCCCGAGTTCGAGATCGTCGACGTGATCGGGCGCTCGGTCCCGCGGGTGGCGCCGCGCGACGGCCGCATGGCGCTCGACCGCACGCTGCTGGCCCAGGTCGTGGCCAGCGCCGCGCCGGTCCGCGTCGACGACCTCACCGCGCCGGCGGTGCCGGACGTGAGCCGGCAGCTCCTGGCCGGCCGCGGCTTCGGCTCCGCCCTGCTGGTGCCGCTCGTGAGCGGCGGCGGTGTGTTCGGGGCCGTGAGCCTGGCCGCTCGGCGGCGCGCCGCCTTCGACGACGCCGACGTGGAGGTGACCACCGATCTGGCGCGCCCGCTGGCGTCGGCGCTCGAGCAGCGCCGGCTGCTCGACGAGAGCCGGCGCCGGGCCGAGGAGCTGGCCGCGCTGTACAGCACGAGCCAGCTCATCACCGCCCGGCTCGACGTCGCCTCGGTGCTGGACCGGATCAGCCGCTCGGTGGCGGCGCTGACCGGCTCGACCGGCTGCGGCATCGCCCTGCTCGACCGGGGCCGCGGCCGCCTGGTCCACGCCGCCGGCCACGGGTTCCAGAGCGAGGAGTGGCGCGCGCTGTCGCTGCCCGTCGGCGAGGGGATCATCGGGCGCTGCGCCCAGAGCGGCGCGGCCATCCGCGTGGACGACGTCCGCACCGATCCCCGCTCGGCCCGGCGCGACGTCGACGAGCGCGAGGGCATCCGCTCGATGCTGTGCGTGCCGCTGCGGGTGGGCGGCGCGCTGCTCGGCGTCATCTCGGCGTTCTCGACGCGCCCGGCCGTCTTTTCGACCCACCACCAGCGCGTGCTGGAAGCCTTCGCCGAGCAGGCCGGCATCGCCGTGCAGAACGCCCAACTGTTCGAGGAGAGCCTCAAGCGCACCCGCGAGACGCGGGCGCTCTTCGAGGCCGGGCGAGCCGTCAGCGCCAGCCTCGATCCCGACCGGACCGTGCGCGTCATCATGGAGCAGGCCCGGGCCGTCCTCGGCGTGGCCTCCTGCGGGATCATGAGCCTCGATCCGGTGAGCCGCGAGCTGACCCTGGTGGCCAGCCTCGACCTGCCCGCGGAGGTCATGCACGGCGTGCGGGTCTCCGAGGGGGAAGGCATCGCCGGGCGCGCGGTGCGCGACCTGCGCCCGCGGCAGAGCGCCGACCTCCTCAACGATCCGCGCGTGCGCTTCCGGGACCTGCCGCGGCAGAGCGGGCTGCGGGCGGCCCTGGCCGCGCCCCTGCGCGTGGGCGACCGGGCCATCGGCGTCATCGAGGTCTTCCACCGCGAGGTCCACCAGTTCTCGGCCGCCGAGGAGGAACTGCTGCTGGCGCTGGCCGACCAGGCCGCCATCGCGCTGGACCACGCGCGCATGCACGAGGGGCTGGAGGCCATGGTGGCCGAGCGCACCCGGGAGCTGGACCGCCAGAAGCGCTTCGTGGAGGTCGTGCTGGAGACGCTGCCGCTCGGCGTGTTCGTGCTCGACCCGGGACTGCGCATCGTGCGGGCCAACCGCGAGGGCGTCCGCACGCTCGGCTGCGATCCGGCGACGCGGGCCTCGTTTCCCAGCGTGGTCGCGCCGGAGCGGGCGGTCGAGGTCGAGGCGTTCCTGCGCGGCGCGTTCGCGACTCTCGAGATCGCCCGCTGCGAGCAGGAAATGGTGATCGCCGGCGAGCTGAAGCGCTTCCGGCTGACGACGGCGCCGCTGCCGGGCGGCGACGACGGCGCCCACCTGGTCGTCCTCGTGGAGGACATCACGCTGGCCAAGCAGCTCGAGCGGCAGCTGCTCCTCACCGAGCGGTTGACCACGGCCGGCCGCCTCGCCGCCGGCGTGGCCCACGAGCTGAACAACCCGCTGGCGACGATCGCCGGCTGCGCGGAGTCCCTGCAGGGGCGCCTCAAGGAGGAGGCGGTGGCCGGCCGCCCCGAGCTGGCCGATTTCCCCGGCTACCTCGGCCTGATCGAGGAGGAGGCGTACCGTTGCAAGGAGATCACCGGCAGCCTGCTGCAGTTCGTGCGTGACCCCGGCCGCCGGCGGGGGCCGACCGACGTCAACGCGCTCGTCCTCAAGACGATTGAGCTGATCTCGCACCAGGCGCGCTACGCCGAGGGCCAGTTCGCCACCGAGCTGGACGAGACGCTGCCGGAGGTGACGCTCAACGAGGGCCAGCTGCGCCAGGTCTTCCTGGGGCTCGCCTCCAACGCGCTGGACGCCATGGAGGGCCGCGGGCGACTGACCATCCGCACCCGGCACGCCCGCCGCGCGATCGAGGTCGAGTTCGAGGACGAGGGGCCGGGCATTCCGGAGGAGGTCGCCCTGCGCATCTGGGATCCCTTCTTCACCACCAAGCCGCCGGGCCAGGGCACCGGTCTCGGGCTGGCCATTGCGCAGGGCATCATGACGGATCACGGAGGGCGCATCGAGATGCAGACGCATGTCGGGAAGGGGAGCATCTTCCGTGTGGTGATACCGGCATGAAGCGCGCGATCCGGGTCCTGGTGGCCGACGACGAGAACAACCTGCGCGACCTCATCGTGCGGGAGCTGGCGCGGCGCGGGCTCGACACCGAGGGCGTGGGCGACGGCGACAGCGCCCTCGCCCGCCTGCGCGAGGGGCCCTACGACGTGGTGGTGCTGGACATGAAGATGCCCAAGAGAGAGGGCATCGAGGTGCTGCGCGAGCTCCAGGATTTTCCCGAACATCCCCAGGTCATCGTCATGACGGGCTTTCAAGAGGTCGCCACCGCCGTCGAGGCGATGAAGCTGGGCGCCTACGACTACCTGACCAAGCCCACCAAGATCGAGGAGCTGGAGGTGCTCGTCCGGAAGGCCGCCGAGAAGGGCCAGCTCCTGCGCGACAACCTCGCGCTCCGGGCCCACGCGCCCGGCGCCGGCCCCTTCGGCGGCATCGTCACCCGCAGCGCGAAGATGCAGGAGATCCTGCGCATCGTGGACCGGGTGGCGCCGACGGAGTCCGCGGTCCTGCTGCTGGGCGAGAGCGGCACCGGCAAGGAGCTGGTGGCGCGCGCCATCCACGAGCGCTCGACCCGGGCCGAGCGGCCCTTCGTGCCGATCCACTGCGGCGCGCTGCCGCGCGAGGTGCTCGAGTCGGAGCTGTTCGGCCACGAGAAGGGCGCGTTCACCGGCGCCGTCAATGCCAAGCCCGGGCTGATCGAGCTGGCTGACGGCGGCACCCTGCTGCTCGACGAGATCGGCGACATGGAGCCCGACAGCCAGGTCAAGCTCCTGCGGGTGCTGGAGACCGGCATGTTCTTCCGGGTCGGCGGCACGCGCCCCCGGCGGGTCGACGTCCGCCTGGTGGCCGCCACCAATCGCGACCTGGCGGCGGCGATGAAGAGCGGCCAGTTCCGCGAGGACCTCTTCTACCGGATCAACACCATCACGGTGCTGCTGCCCCCGCTGCGAGAGCGGCGTGAGGACGTCGGCATGCTGGCCCAGCACTTCCTGGAGACCAACGTGACGTACGGTCTCAAGCGTCTGAACCCGGCCGCCCTCGCCGCCCTGGAGGGCTACGGCTGGCCGGGCAACGTGCGGGAGCTGCGCCACGTGATCGAGCGTGGCGTGATCCTCTGCAAGGGCGACGAGATCACGCCGGCCGATCTGCCCCCCGAGATCGCCGCGCGCACGGCGGGCGGCGCCGTCCCCGTCGCCCGCGTGTCGACGGGGGCGCCCACCCTGGAGGCGATGGAGCGCGAGCACATCGTGGCCACGCTGCGGCAGGTCGCGGGCCACCGCGGCAAAGCGGCCTCGTTGCTCGGCATCGACCCCAAGACGCTCTACCGCAAGATTCTCGGCTACGAGATCACGCCGGCCGAGCTGGGTTCCTGAGCCGTTCACGGGCAGAATGCTCGGGCATTCCGCCCGAGCGCCAGGCGGCTGACACCGCCGGCCGGCGTCATTTCAGGGGCTTACGCCCCGAGGGCCCTGGCATCGGCGTTGCTCCTCCAGCAGCGGTTCCACGAACCTCGACCATCCACGAGACGACCAAGGAGAATCGCCACGATGAACCGTGTGCTCGTGATCGATCAGGACCGCGCGACGCGTGAGCAGCTGGGGCTGGCCTGCCTGGGCCACGACGTCGGCGTCGCGCTGGCCGAGAACCTGTGCGAGGGCGTGCGCGTCCTGCTCTCGCTGCCCGTGTCCCTCATCGTCGTCGACGTGGCGGCGCTGCGCCTCACCGTGCGCGAGCAGGCGACGCTGTTCGAGCGGGTGGCGCCCGGCGTGCCGGTGATGGTGACCGTTCCGGCCGAGCTGCCGCTGGAGTCGCGGGTGGCGCTGGAGCTGGCCGGCTTCGGCGTGCGCGCCCGGCCGGTGACCGCCGAGGATCTGCTCGAGAAGAGCACCACTCACCTGCCGCTTCCGGGCAGCCGGGGCTGACAGCAGGGTCGACTTGCACCGGGCGGGGGCGAGTGTACACTCTGGCTGTCCGCCTGACGGCCGGACCTCGCTTCCGACGTGACGACTCTTCCGGGTCGTGGGGCGTGACCGAGTAACGGAAGAGATCGGGGGTTTCTATGGCGTCCAAGCTCTATATCGGCGGCCTTTCCTACTCCACCACCAGCGAGGGCCTCAGGGAGTTCTTCAGCCAGAGCGGCAACGTCCTGTCGGCGACGGTCATCACCGACCGGTTCTCGGGCCAGTCGCGTGGCTTCGGCTTCGTCGAGATGGACTCGACGGAGGGAGCCAACAGCGCGATCTCCCAGCTCAACGGCCGCGAGCTGGACGGCCGGCGCATCACGGTCGAGATCTCGAACCCGCAGGCCCCGCGCTCGGGTGGGGGTGGTGGCCGGCCGGGTGGCGGACGCCCCGGTGGTGGTCGGCCGGGCGGTGGCCGGCCGGGTGGTGGCGGCCGCGAGAGCGGCTACGCGCACCGGCCCTCCAAGCCCGTGAAGTGGTAGCTCCAGAGCGGGACTGACCGGAGTCCGATACGCGAGGACCGCGGGGCCAGCCGGAGACGGCTGGCCCCGCCCGCGTCTCCCTCCCGCCTCCTCGATCGCCCGCTCGGGCGGGTAGCGCTACCCGCCCTCCCCGAAGACCCGGTCGTAGCGGCCGTACTCGTGGGCCGCGTCCATGAACCACTTGACGATCTCCGGATCCGACTTCGGCGGTATCTCGCACGACGTCGACAGGATGAAGGCCGACTGGCGGGCGGCGGCGTCGACGCACCGCTTGACGTCGGCGTACATGGCCTCGCGTGAGGTCTTCTCGAACCGGGTGGCGTCCACGTTGCCGATCGCCACCGCGCGGCCCCGGGCCACGTCCATGAAGCGCGTGAGCTGGTCGACGTGGAGGGTGGGGTCGGCCTGCTGGTCCAGGTCGAACGAGATGGTCGTGAAGCCGCACCCGATGAGATCGTCGAAGATCGGATACGTCGTGCCGCAGATGTGGGTGGTCACGCCGATCTTCCTGGCCTTGAAGTGCTCGACCAGCTCCGTGTGGTACGGCGCCACGAATTCCCGGTAGTTGTCGGGCGAGATGAGGCTGATCGACGCCGTCGGCTCGGAGAAGCTGAGGCCGATGCCGGTCTTCACGATGGCGTCGCCCCAGAGCTTGCTGAAGTCGGTGGCCACCCGCATGACGTCGTGGATGAACTGCGGATCCTCGAACGTGTCGAGCAGCATGGTCTCGGGATTGCGCAGCAGCATGGCGATCGTCCACGGCCCCACCGCCACCGCGCCGATCGCCGCCGGCGGCTTCGCCTTGACCAGCGCCTCGCACTGCTCCAGGAAGCCGGGCAGCCGCGCGGTCTTGTAGGGGTCGGGCATCGCCAGCCTCGCCAGCGCCGTCTTGTCCTCGTGCAGCACGTGCTGGTCGATCGACGGCACGACATAATCGGAGTACTTCACCCGGCAGCCGAACGCTTCCGCCTCCTTGGCCAGGTCGTTGTAGGCCAGGACGACGTCCGGCTGATAGCGCTCGTAGTAGTTCATCATCGCCGTGATCGCGCGCGCCGGGCTGATGCAGTACTCCTCGATCGACAGCCCGTCGAGCGTGCCGGCGAACGAGGCGACGATCGGGTAGACCGGCACCCGGTCGGCAAACGAGCGCTTGTAGGCGGCCACCACGCGGTCGCGGTTGGAGTAGGACGCCGTCCCCTTCTCGGCGTCCCAGAGGCGGTTGGCCTCCATGTACCTGGGGGGCAGCTTGGCCTCGTACTCCATGAACTGGGTGATCGGATAGCGGATGCCGCCGGCGTGGGTGCCGCGCAGGCCCTCGACGACCTCGTCCATCCGGCTCCACGGGATCGTGAACGCCATCTCGTGGTCCTGGGTCTGACCGAAGATCCGGTCCCCCGAGCAGGGCAGGATGACCTGGGGCTCGCCGGTCAGCATCGTGGTGACGATGATGTCCGAGCAGACGATGCGCCCGCTGAAGCCGGACGCCAGCTTGCCGCCTCGCTTCCACAGCGCCGCCTGGGTCAGGCGCATGACCTGGGCGGGGTTGCCGTAGACGCAGACCAGGTGCGGCTCGAAGGGGGCCCGGTCGAGCGGGGCCACCAGCAGCGTGCCGTACTCGCCGGCCGGGAACCGGTCGGAGGCGGCCTCCGAGCGGCGGCCGGCCTCCTTGGTCTCGGTGTACATGCCCTCGCAGAGGGTGCCCGAGGTGTGCAGGTGGGTGGGCTTCTCGAAGCCGAGGGCGGCGATGCCGAGCGAGCAGATGTGGTCCTCGCGGGTCAGGGCGATCATCCAGCCGTACCGGCGGGCCATGTCGATGACCTGGCAGTTCATCGACAGCTTCTTGAAGTCGCGGGCGGGCCGCCGCGCCTTGTCGGGAATGGGCTCGCCGGCCTTCAGCATCCGGATCGCCACCGGAAACGTCTGCGGCCGAATATACGTCTGCAACTCCCGCTCGGCCGTCCTCACGTCTATCATTCCCAATCCTCCGCCCGCTGAGCGTACTACGCCCCCCCGAACCCCCGCAACGTACCGCCCACCACCCGAGGCCCCACCGTCTGCGCCCGCCGTCGGAGTCGATCGTCGTCCGGAGCGCACGGGCGGAGGCTGCCGGGGCCGGGGGAGGGTCTGACGAA
>DASWJN010000217.1:0-15586 GCA_036397135.1 Candidatus Methylomirabilota bacterium | reverse complement strand
CGACTCACCGCCAACCCAGCCCCCTCCGGGGGATGGGGGGCTCGCGCTCGCCCCGTCCGGAGCGAGCTTGCAGCGACAGGCGAGCCATGCAGGCGCGGCCGGGGCCACGCGCCCACCCGCGCCAGGGCCCGCCCGGCGAGCTAGAACAAGCCGACGACGTTGCCGTCGGCGTCGACGTCCATCGTCTCGGCGCCCGGGGTCTTCGGCAGCCCGGGCATCGTGAGGATGTCGCCGGCGTAGGCCACGACGAAGCCGGCGCCGGCGGCGAGCTTGGCGTCGCGCACGGTGACCGTGAAGCGGCGCGGGCGGCCGAGCTTCCTGGGGTCGTCCGCGAGGGAGTTCTGGGTCTTCGCCATGCAGACCGGCAGCCGGCCGTATCCGAGCGACTCCCAGCGGGCGAGCTTGGCGGCGGCCGCCGGCGCGATGTGGACCGCGTCACCGCCGTACATCTGGGTGACGATCGTCTCCATCTTGCGTGCGAGCGGCCAGTCGTCCGGATAGAGCTGATGGAAGGCGCCACGGTCGGCAGTGGCCATCGCCTCCCCGACCGCCTCGGCCAGCTCGATGGTGCCGGCCCCGCCCAGCTCCCACCCGCGCGACACTGCCGCCCGGACCCCCCACCCGCGGCAGACGTCCAGCACGGCCGCGACCTCGGCCTCGCTGTCGCCCGTGAAGTGGTTGAGCGCGACGACCGGCGTGAGGCCGAACGTCCGCACGTTCTCGACGTGCTTGGCCAGGTTGTCGCTGCCGCGGCGAAGGGCCGCCCCATCCTCGCGTCCGAGGTCGGCCAGCGCCACCCCGCCGTGCCGCTTGAGCGCGCGCACGGTGGCGACGATCACGGCGGCCGACGGCGTGAGGCCGCCCGTGCGAGCCTTGATGTTCACGAACTTCTCGGCGCCGAGGTCGCTGGCGAAGCCGGCCTCGGTCACCACCACCTCGCCGAGCTTGAGGGCCAGACGCGTGGCGATGAGGCTGTTGCAGCCGTGGGCGATGTTCCCGAACGGCCCACCGTGCACGAAGGCCGGCGTGCCCTCCAGCGTCTGCACCAGGTTGGGCTTGATCGCGTCCTTCATCAGCACCGCCATGGCGCCGGCCGCCTTCAGCTGCCGCGCCTCGACGAGCGCGCCCGCCGCGGTCTCGCCGACGATGATGCGCTCCACCCGTGCCTTGAAATCCGGCAGGTCGCGGGCCAGGCACAGGATCGCCATGACCTCGGAGGCCACCGTGATCTCGAAGCCGCTCTCGCGCGGCACGCCGTGGGCGGGGCCCCCGAGGCCGAGCACGATGTTGCGCAGCGCGCGGTCGTTCATGTCGAGCACGCGCTTCCAGAGCACGCGGCGCTGATCGAGGCGGAGGGCGTTGCCCTGGGCCAGGTGGTTGTCGAGCATCGCGGCGAGCAGGTTGTGGGCGGCGCCGATCGCGTGCATGTCGCCGGTGAAGTGGAGGTTGATGTCCTCCATGGGGGCGATCTGGGCCAAGCCGCCGCCGGCCGCCCCGCCCTTGACGCCGAACACCGGGCCCAGGGACGGCTCGCGCAGCGCGACGATCGCGCGCCGGCCGAGGCGGCGGAAACCGTCGGCCAGCCCCACCGTCGTCGTGGACTTTCCCTCGCCCGCCGGCGTCGGCGTCATGGCCGTGACGAGCACCAGCGCGCCGTCGGGCCGGTCGGCCACCTGGGCGATCGCCTGGAAGCCGACCTTGGCCTTGAAGCGGCCGTAGGCCTCGAGGTCGTCGGGGCCGAGGCCGAGCGCCTCGCCGATCTCCTGAATCGGTCGCAGCTTCACCGCCCGGGCGATCTCGAGATCGCGGGCGCCCATCAGTCCAGCTGCCTGTCGTCGATGATCATGTCCTTCGTCCCATCGGTGAGGGTGTCTCCGGGCCGACCGCCAGCGCGGCCAGCGCGGCGTCGACCTCGGCGCTCTCGGCCGGCGTCAGGGCGAGGCCGCCGAAGCGGACGCGCTCGTAGGCCCCGGTCAGGCGCGCCACCGGTCCGCTCGCCGCCGTGGCCTGCACTCGCCGGGCGAACTCGCGCGCGGTCTCGCCGGCCGCCGGCACGAGACCGCGGCGGGCCAGGATGCGGAGGGCGCGCGCGTAGAAGGCGGGCATCCCGGCTCCGGCGGCGGCGGGCGCTCCGGGGCGGTGGCGCAGCGCGATCGCGACGACGGCGATCACGAGCAGCGCCGTCACCGCCACCGCCAGCGGCCGCGGGATCTCACGCCAGTCGCGCGGGTGGATGACCGCGGCGCTCCACCCCGCCGTGGCGCGTCGCACGGTGTCGGCCGCCGTCAGCTGGTCGCGCAGGCTGAAGGTGACGACGTAGCGGTACCAGGACATGCGGAGCGCGTCGAGCCAGAGCATGGCCGGGGCCGCCACCGGCGCCGGCTCGGCGCCGCCGCGCGGCGACGGGTCGAGGGTGACCCAGCCGGCGCCGTCCACGAAGACCTCGACCCACGAGTGAGCGTCGCGCAGGCGGACCATGTAATAGCGGCCGTACGGATTCCACTCCCCGCGCTGAAAGCCGTTTACCACACGGGCCGGGATCCCGAGCGAGCGCAGCATCACCGCCAGCGCCGCGGCGAAGTACTCGCAGTTGCCGGCGCGTCCGACGAACAGGAACTCCTCGAGCGGGTCGAGCGCGGTCGCGCGCTTCAGCACGCGGGTGTAGGTCAGCTCGCGGCTCAGCCACGCGCTGAGCTGCCGCGCCGCCTCCCAGTCGTCCGCGCTGCCGGCCGTCACCTCGCGGGCGAGCGCCACGATGCGGGGCGCCACCGGCGGCAGCTGCGTGTAGCGGGCCTGCCAGCGACGATCGCGCGGCAGCCGGGTCTCGGCGACGTTCGCCTGGCGCGGGTCATCGATCTCCGGCTCCGACTCCATCGTGTAGTGCAGCCGGGCCGAGGGCACCGGCACCGCGATGTTGCCGAGGTCGTCGACCGTGATGAGCTCCGCGCGTCCGTGCAGCCGCAGCACGCGGGCGGCCCCGAAGACCATCTCACTGCCGAGCGGCTCCAGGTAGATCTCCTGGGTCAGGACCGGCCCGCCGTAGTACGGGTGCACCGCGAACGGCACCGGCAGCTGGCGGCGGAGCGCGAGCTTGAGCGTCGAGCGGCCCACCGCCCACGTGCGGCCGTCGAAGTGGTCGAAGGCCACGCCCCGCCAGCGGAGCACGGGCAGTGCCTCCGGCGGGCCGCTGCCGCCCTTGAAATCGGTGAGGTTCACGCGCATGACCACGGTGGTGTCGGCCTCGATCTCACCGAAGGCGCCGAGTTGCACGCGCTCCGAGAAACCCGAGACCATGCGCGAGCCCTGGGCCCGGAGCGGCAGCGCGGCCTGTCCGACGCGCGGGATGATCAGGAACAGCAGCGCGGTGACGACGATGGTCGCCGCCGAGGCGGCCAGCGACAGGCCGAGCAGGTCGCGTCCGAGGACCCACACCGGCTTCACGGGCAGGGCCGGCGCCGTGGCGTTGTCCGCCTCGCTCAGGAGGTGGCGAAGCATCAGCAGCCAGGTGCCGACGACCAGGAAGGCGACGAACAGCCCGAGAAACATGACGCTGGCCGTGACCGGCGAAACGGCCACCAGCATGAAGAAGGCGATGAACACGATGTCGCGGGCGTCGCGGGGCGTCCGTCGCGTGTAGAGCTTGATCAGCAGCAGGAAGACCAGCAGGTGCGTGAAGGCGTCGAGCATGGACGGCGCCACCGTCACGACCTCCACGACCAGGCCGGCGCCGCCGATTCCCACCAGCATGACGCCGAGCCACGGCACCTGCGCGAGGCGCCGGCGCAGCGGCTCCTGCCACCACGAGCCGGCGACGGCGGTGGCCACGGCCGCCAGGGAAGGCAGCCCGAGGAGTCCGCCGAGGAAGAGCGCGGCCAGGCCGTCGGCGACCAGCAGGTAGACGGCCACGGTCAGCGCGCGCTCCGGGATCATCCCAGCGCCACCTCGAACTCGGCGGCGTGCCCCCGCCGGGCGGGCGCCGCCGCGCCGCCGCGCGGCGCGTAGAGCGCGAGCGCGGTGAGCAGGCGCCGCGCGTGCTCGCGGCCGTGGCCGGACGGGACGTGCAGGCCCGGCCCGGCCAGCTCGACGGCGGCGCCGGCGCCGGCGAGGTGGACGGCAAGCGAGGCCGCCTCCGACAGCGCGGCTTCCAGCCGCCCGGGGTCGCGGGTGCCGTCGCCGACGAGCACGATGCGGGCGTCGACCGCGGTCTCCGCCGTGAGCTCGCGCACGACCAGCACGCCGGCCTTGGCGCTGCTGCGCCAGTGGATGAGCCGCGGGTCGTCACCGGCGCGGTACTCGCGCAGGTTGTCGAGGTCGTGTCCTCGCCCGCGGCGGTGCAGCGCGCGGGCGCCGACGCCCGCCAGCCGGCGCCGCCAGGCGGCGTCGAGCGGGCGCACCGCCGGAAACACCACGATCTCGTCGTCGAGCACCCGGCGCCCGGCCTTGACGAACAGCCCGAACGGAAACCGCGTTCGCACGCGCACGCCCGGGAGCCGCTGCCGGCCGCGCGCGGCGAACGTCGTCTCCCAGGTCACCAGCCGCGTCTCGCCCGCGCGCAGGCGCTCGACGTAGAGCCGCCGGCGGCCTCCCTCGAGCGCGATCGAGTACGACGGCAGCCGGCGCTTTTCGTTCGTCACCCGCGCGCCCAGCACGGCCGCCCGCCCCGCGTAGATGTCCTCGGGCACGACGGACTGCAGGCGTAGCCGACGCATCGACTGCTCGGAAAGGGCGCCGGAGACGATGATGAGGGCCAGCAGCAGCGAGGCCAGCAGGTAGAGCAGGTTGTTGCCGGTGTTCATGGCCGCGAAGCCCAGACCGAGGGCGGCGCCCAGCCACCACCAGCCGTCGCGGGTGGGGCGGATGGTGCGGTGCGGGCGCAGCCGGGCGAGCAGCCGTCGCAGCGTCACCGGGGGATCGGGAGGGCGTCGCGGATCGATGTGATGACGGCCTCGCCGTCGACCGCCGCCCCGGGCGCGGCCCGTAGCAGGACGCGGTGGGCGAGCGCCGGGACCGCCAGCATTTTCAGGTCGTCGGGCACCAGGAAGTCCCGCCCGTCGGCGAGCGCGCGCGCGCGCGCCGCCCGCAGGAGCGCCAGCGAGCCCCGCGGGCTCACCCCCAGGCGCAGCAGCGGCGAGGCGCGCGTCGCGGCGACCAGGGTCATGAGGTAATCGAGGACGGACTCCTCGACCCGCACGCGCTCGAGCTCGTCCTGAAGTCCCAGCACGTCGGCGGCGTCGAGCACCGGCGCCAGCGATTCCGGAGCGGCCGCCCCGCCCCCTCGCAGGATCGCCTTCTCGTCGGCCGACGCAGGATAGCCGATGCGGATGCGCAGCAGGAAGCGGTCGAGCTGGGACTCCGGCAACGCGTGGGTGCCCTCGTACTCGAGCGGGTTCTGGGTGGCCAGGACCATGAAGGGCTTCGGCAGCGGGTAGGTCGAGTGGTCGAGGGACACCTGCGCCTCGTTCATGGCTTCGAGCAGGCTCGACTGCGTCTTGGCCGTCGTGCGGTTGATCTCGTCGGCCAGCACGATGTTGGTGAAGAGCGGCCCCGGCTTGAACACGAAGTCGCCCCGGTCGGGCTGGTAGACGGTGACGCCGAGGATGTCGGAGGGCAGCATGTCGGACGTGAACTGGATGCGCTGGAAGCCGCCGCCGATGGAGCGCGCCAGCGCGGCGGCCAGCGTCGTCTTGCCCACGCCCGGCACATCCTCGATGAGCAGATGGCCGCGCGCCAGCAGGCCGATGACCGCCAGCCGGATGACCTCGGGCTTGCCTACCAGCGCCCGGCCCACGTTGTCTTCGAGCCGCCGGATCAGGTCGGGCGCACGACGGGCCATGAGACGATCATACTTCGTCGACGGGCCGGCAGCGGCGCTTCAACCGCCGGAGCGAGCGTCCGCGCCACCCACGAGGGATTCCGGCCGGATGGGTGGCGCGGTGACGTGCAGGCCGAGCGGGCGCACGGCTCTTCACCAGCTCGCCGGTGTAGCGGATCGGCGCGGCTATCGCCCGCTCGTCATGCCGGGACATCGATGGCGGAGGACTGCAGGCGCTGCACGCCGGCGCCCGTCATGTCCTGCCAGGCCTTGCCCAGCGACCCGCCGGCGTCGATGCCGCGGGTGGCGTCCTCGATCACGACCGCCTCGAACCCGGCCTTGCGGGCGTCCAGCGCCGACCACGCCACGCAGAAGTCGGTGGCCAACCCCACCAGGAAGACCCGCTGGAGCCCGCGCTCCCTCAGGTAGCCGGCCAGGCCCGTCATCGTCTTGCCGTCGGCCTCGGCGAACGCGGAGTAGGAGTCGATGTGCTTGCGATAGCCCTTGCGAATGACCAGCTGGGCGTGCGGGATCTGAATCCCCGGGTGGATGTTCGCGTCGGCGGTCCCCTGCACGCAGTGATCCGGCCACAGCACCTGGGTGCCGTAGGGCAGCGAGACGGTCTCGAACGGCTTCTTGCCCGGGTGGCTGGAGGCGAACGAGATGTGGCCCGGCGTGTGCCAGTCCTGGGTGAGCACGACGTGCTCGAACGCCCGGGCCAGCCGGTTGACGAGCGGCACGATCTGGTCGCCACCGCCGACGGGGAGCGTGCCGCCCGGCACGAAGCAGTTCTGCACGTCGACGACGAGCAGCAGATCCTGCGCGCCGGGCCTGAGCTTGCCCTGGGCGAGCGCGGGCGAGGCGAGCCCGGTCAACAGCGCGGTGGCGACGGCGCCCCTGAGGAAGGTGCGGCGATCACACGAGGTCATGGTCTGCCTCCTCCATCCCGTGAAAGACCAGCCCGTCGAGCAGCTTGGGATAGAAGTGCGTCGACTTCTGGGGCAGCAGCTCGCCGCCCCGCACGACCGCCTGCAGCTCGGCCGGCGTCGGGGGCGCGATCAAGAACGCGGCCTGACAGCGGCCCTCGCGGGCCGCGCGCACCGCCTCGGCCTGGTCGGCGGTGTAGTCCACGTGGCTCCCGGCCTCCAGCCTGGCGTCGTCGATCCCCAGCAGCGGGCGCAGCAGCCCCTCGTGCAGGATCGAGACGGCCAGCCGCCGCCACGCCGCCGACGTGCCGGGAGGCCACGCGATCCCCCCGGCGGTCTCTTCGCGCAACGTGAGCACGACCGCCTGGGCGCCCGCCACCACGCCGACCCGGGTCGGCGCCGGCTCGAACGCGAGCGGATCGGCCAGCGGTGCCACGTCGAACCAGCGCCGGGCGCCGTCGATCAGTTCCGCCCACGTGAATCCGGCCACGCCGTGGACGAGGCGGTGATTGGCGAAGATCGTGAGCCCCGGGGCCTCGAGCGTGAAGAAGGCCATGAGCTTGTCGTCGCTGCCGGGGTGGCGCCGCGCATACTCCACCGCCGTCTCGTAGCGGTGATGGCCGTCGGCGATGATCACCTGGGCCGGCGCCATGAGCGCCTGGATCCGGGTGATCGCCTCGGGATCGGTGATGCGCCACAGGCGATGCACCTCGCCGCGGAGGTCGCGCGCCTCGACGATCGGCTCGCCGGCCGGCGCGGTGGCGGCGCGCACGCGGCCCTCGGGATCGGCGGTGAGCATGAAGAGCAGGCCGGTATCGGCGCCGGTCGCCTGCAGCAGCCGCAAGCGGTCCTGCTTGGGGCCGGCGTGCGTGCGCTCATGGGGCAGGACGATCCCGTGCGCGTAGTCGGTGACCTGGCCGAGCGCGACGAAGCCGGTGCGGGTCACCTCGCGCCCGCCCACCCGGTAGCTCTGCGTGTAGGGGTAGACCGCGGGCCATTCCTCCCGCGCCCACCCGCCCTCGCGCAGCCACCGGTCCAGCGTCTCGTGCGCGCGACGATACTTGTTGGCGGGCTCGCCGGGCCCGGCCCGGTCGGCCGGATAGGAGACGCGCACGATGTTGTCCGGGCTCATCGCGTAGAGGCGCTCCTGCATCGGCGGGCTGATCTGGTCGTAGGGCGGCGCCACCACGTTCGTGACGTCACGCTCGCGCCCGATCGCGTGGCGGTAACCGCGGAAGGCCGTGACGCGCATGGAGGCTGGCGGCCCGCCGGCGCGTGCTAGCTGACGACGACGGCGGGCCGCTCCAGCACCGCGTGGACGTGGTCGATGTGGGCCGCCATCGCGGCCCTGGCCTCGCCCGCATTGCCGGCGGCGACCGCCTCGAGGATGCGGCGGTGGGCGGCGTCGATCTGGACGTTGTCGGGCTCGGTGAGCACCGGCTGGGGTACCACGACCTCGGCGGCCAGGTCGATGAGCGCGTGCGTGATCACGGCATGGACGGGATTGCGGGCGGCCTCGGCCAGCACCCGGTGGAACTCGAGGTCGAAGCGGCGCGCCGGAAGGCCGGCCGCCGCCTGCTCCGAGCGCTCCTCGAGGGCCACGGCCAGCGCCTTGATGTCCCCCTCGGTGGCGCGCTGGGCGGCCAGGAAGGCCACCTCGGGCTCGATGAGCCGTCGGGCCTCGATGAGCTGGGCCCACGACACGCGGCCCAGCCTGAACAGCGTCTCGAAGTCGCGCACGAGCGGGCGATCGTCGGCGTCGCGCACGAAGTAGCCGCCGGTCGAGCCCTGGCGCACCTCGACGAGGCCGCGCAGCTCCAGCGTGCGCAGCGCCTCGCGCACGGCGACGCGGCTGGCCTTGAGGTCGCGGGCGAGCTGGCGCTCGGGCGGCAGCTTCTGGCCCTGGCGCAGATGGCCCTCGTAGATCGCGCGTTCGACGTGACCGACGATCTGCTCGTACACACGCGGCGCTCGGGCGGTGGCTGGCATGGTGCGCGTCACTGTCGTCTCAAACGCCGCCGAAGTCAAGGCGTCCGTGGGCGTCCCTGCGCGTGGGACAATCCGCGTGCGATGCGCCGGCGCCGCCCCGTGCTCGCCGTGGTCGTGACCGCCCTTCTCGGGGGCTGCGCGGGCATCGCCTGCACGCCGGCCACGGTCCTCGTGGCCCGCAAGGAAGACCGCCCCCAGCTGCGGAGCGAGCCGCGCGGTCTGCGCACCGACGAGGTCGGCCGTCTCAAGGAGGTGCGCCGCCGGGTCATCGTCTCGGAGTACTGGGTGCAGGACACGCAGGGACGCTGGTATCGCGTGAGTGAGCCGGCCTGGCGCGGGGCCGAACCGGGCCAGCCCATCCAGGTCTGCCCCTAGCCCCGCGCCGGGCCCGTGGCCGGCCTTGCACGGTTTTACGGCAAATACCCAGTAAATATTTGGAAAGTAGGCCGGCCTGGTCCGACAATCGACGTCACGGTGCTGACTCGGACTGTCGGTTTTCTGTCACCATTAGGTACGGTGCACGCGTCGACTACGCGTAATCACGGCCGTTTCCGGCTCTGGCTCGGCCGTTGCACCCCCGCCGCTCCAGAGAACACAGGCAACAGGACCCGGCTGAACAGGGAGGACAACATGCAGGCAGTGATGCGGATCGTGGTGATACCGGCGGTGCTCGTGCTGGCCAGCGGCTGCGCGACCAAGAACTGGGTGCGCGAGATGGTCGGTCAGCGGGAGGCGGAGATCGATCAGCGCGTGGGCCAGGTCGGCGATCGGGTCGGCACCGTGGAGGGCCGCGTCGGCGAGGAGGGCCAGCGGATCACCCGGGTCGAGGGACAGCTGGGCGAGGCGACACAGCGGCTGGGCAGCGTGGAAACGAAGGTGGGCGAGGTCGGCGAGGTGGCCAAGCAGGCGCACACGCGAGCGGACGCCGCGTTCACCAAGGCCGAGGAGACTGATGGACGGCTCACCCGCCTGTGGAGCAACCGCCACAAGCGGCAGGTGGTGGAGACGGTCCACGTGCAGTTCGCCTTCGACAAGGCGGATCTCACGGACGGTGCCCAGACGGCGCTGCTCACGATCATCAAGGAGCTGCGCGCCAATCCGGCCCTCACCGTGGATCTCGAGGGCTATACGGACCAGAGTGGCCCGCGGGACTACAACGTGACGCTGAGCCAGCGCCGCGTGGAGGCCGTGCGCCGCTACCTCGTCGAGCAGGGCGCCGAGCTGCCACGCGTGCACTCGGTCGGTCTCGGTCCTCTCAACGGGGCCAAGGGGCCGGAAGAGGCGGCCAAGCAGCGGCGCGTGACCGTCAAGCTGCTGATCGCCGCCGAGTAGCGCGCCCGTTCCGGACGGATCGACGGAACCTGAACGCCCCGGCCCTCGCCGGGGCGTTCGTGCGTGGCGTCGGGCTTGGCGGCATGGAGCCACCGCGAGGCTCTCACGGGTGACCGAGGAGCGCCCCGCGGCGCGGGGCGCGACGAGCGCTGGAGGTTTGGGGGCATGGGGGCCTGCTCAGACAGGGTCTGCTGAAGTAGCCTCCACCATCAACCGCCGGCGCCTGACCCGCCGTTCGGCGTAATCTCATCGCGTGCTCGACGCGCGCGGCCGCTTCCTCCGTGCAGCCCTTGGCTTCGTCACCCTGCCCGCCGCCCCTCGACATCCCGCGCTCGACGCCCTCCACCGCTACCTCGACTCCTGGCGCGGCGTCGGCGTCGTCGCCGCCGGCATGGCGCGGCAGGACTTCGACCTCCAGCTCACGCGGTACGCCGAGCGCGGCTGGCGCGCCAACTCTCGAACTGCCGGTGTGCAGCATCGAGCCGGCGGGCGATGTTCCAGAGGTATCGGAACGCGTCGGAAGGCAACTTCCGCTTGGTGATCAGGTGCCACTCCCAGGCTTTATTCGTGATGGGCTGGTAGCCGTCCGGGCGGGGTTCGTCTCGCAGGAATAGGCTGGCGGGTAGGTTGATCTCGATGCTCGTCTCCCGGAGAGCCATCGTGCCTTGGGGCCGCGGTTGCTCGGTCATACCCGCGCCACACTGTACGACGAGGGCCCCGGTGTGCGGTCCCGGGGCCCCCTCCTCGTGCTACCTTTGGCCGGGGCGCCGCCTCCTGGCCCGGACGACCGAACCAGCGAAGCTGGGCAGTCGAGGCGTCGGGGGGAGATCACCTGGGGTTTCAGAGTCGGTAGCTCCTCGGGGCCCCCATGTTCATCCATCGAGCGCTCCGGCTGCGCCCGGGCGCGACGAGCGTCGGGGGTTTGTGGGCATGGGGCCACCGCGAGGCCCTCGCGGGTGATCGAGGAGCGCCACGGCTGCGCCGGGGCGCGACGAGCGTTTGGGGGTTTGGGGGCCATGTCGGGGCCCCCATGTTCAAACAGTCATCGCCGAGACGGCCAGGGCCCAGGTCTGAGACAGCAGGGCGAGATAGAGGTGGCGGCCAACCACCGTCCGCGCGCCGGCGCGAAGAGCGGCGAGTGCCCGGTCGCCGGAGCCGAGAGCGGTGCGCCAGGTGCCGAACCAGGTCCGGACGTCGGCCGGGCTCGTGAAGACCGGTAGCCACAGGTCGATCCCGAAGCGCGCGTGCCGGCCCAAATGACGCGCGAGGCCCGCGAGCACCATGCCGGCGTGCAGCGCGTTCAGCGCCGCCAGGACCAACACCGCGAGGACCGTGAACCGCACGATGATGTCGACCATGACCAGGGTGCAAGGCAAAGGCGGTACCACCTGCCTAACTACCTGTTTCTTGAGACGTCTTCGGCCAGCCTGCCGTGACCACGGCCGTTTCCTGACCGCCGCCGCCAACGACGGCCGGCGGGAAATCGACCAGCCCCGACCCGGCTTCGTCGTTCGAGTACACTAGGGCGCGTCCCAGGAGGCGCGCATGGACGAGGAGCCGGCAGTCGCCACCACGACGGGCGTCGCGCACGTGTTCGACCTCCACGCGCTCAAGGCCTTCGCGCCCGACAAGCGCGTGCGCAAGCTACTGTTCAAGACCGGCCAGCTATGGTCGGAGATCGCCTGCTACGAGCCCGGGCAGTCGACGGTCATGCACTCCCACCCCCGGGAGGAGGAGGCGATCTTCGTCCTGGAGGGCACCGCGACCATGAGCATCGCCGGGGAGGAGGTCGCGGTGCGGGCCGGCTCGATCGTGCAGTTCCCGAGCAACGTCCCCCACGACGTGCGCAACCAGGGCACCGAGCGCTGCGTGATCATGTTCGTGAAGGTCAACCCGAAGGTGCTCAGGACCTCGGCCGATGGGTAACGTCGAGCGCTGCGACAAGACGCTGCCGGCCAACGCGATGATGTATCACGTGCGCAAGGACGCGGCGCTGCGCGCGCGCTGGCTCACGGACCTCGAGGGGCTCGCCCGCGACTTCGGCCTGAGCCGGGAGGAGTACGAGGCCATCCGCGACCGCGATCCCCGGCGGCTGATGGACCTGGGCGTCCATCAGTACTACGTCCCCCAGATCCTGCGGCTGTTCTTCGGCAACGCCCAGAACAGCAACGCCAGCGCGACGCTCGAGTGTTACAAGCGGGCGTTCCCGCAGGAAACCGCCGCGGCGATGGCGCTGCAGCAGCGGCTGGAGGCGCCGCGTGGCTGAGATCGTCGCGGCCATGGCGATGACCCACTCCCCCGGCCTGACCGGCTGGTTCACCCGCGCCTCCGAGGAGTACCAGCGCCTCGCCCTGCACGCCACGGCGGAGATGCGCCAGCGCCTGGAGGCCGCGCGCCCCGACGTGGTGGTGATGTTCAGCAACGACCACCTGCTCAACTGGCCGATCAACAACGTCCCCGAGTACACGGTCGGCATCGCGGACGAGCACGTCGGCCCGGCCGACTGGTTCGACGAATGGCTGGGCATGGAGAAGTACCGTGTCCCCGGCCACCCGGCGCTGGCGCGCTTCATCGTCAACGAGGCGGCGCGCCGGCGGCTCGCGCTCGCGTACCTGCGCGAGGAGATGCAGTTCGACGACGGCATCTCGGTCCCCACGCACTACCTGAACCCCGACGCCCGGTTCCGCCTGGTGCCGGTGACGATGAACTGCACGGTGCCCCCGATCCCGACGCCCGAGCGCGCGTACCAGGTGGGCGGTGTCCTGCGCGAGGCCTTGCGGGCCTACCCCGGCCCCGAGCGCATCGCCGTGGTCGCGACCGGCGGGCTGTCCCACGAGCCCGGCGGACCGCGCTACTTCTGGGTGGACGAGGAGTTCGACCGCTGGTTCCTGGACCTCCTCAAGCGCGGCGACCACGCCGCGCTGCTGCACGAGTGCACGCTCGAGCGCATGGAGGCCGCGGGCTCCGGCGGCACCGCCGAGCTGCTGGCCTGGGTGCTGGTGCTGGCCTTCACCGCGGGTCCCGCCGACGTGCTCGCCTACATGCCCGCCATCGCCTGGCGCTCCGGCACCGGCATGGTGGTCTGGAACGAGATGGCCGCATGAAGGAACATCGCCTCGACGCTGACGTCGTCCACAAGGAGTGGAACAGCGCCATCCCGCCGCGCCTGGAGATCGATCCCGGCGACACCGTCGTCTTCGACACGCGCGACGCCTCGGACCGGTACTACTCGCGCGCCTCGACCCACGACGACGTCATCAAGCGGGGACCGTTCACCGGCCATCCCCTCACCGGCCCCGTGCGCGTGCGCGGCGCGCGCCCCGGCGACACGCTGATCGTCGAGGTGCTCGACGTCCGGCCGGCGCTGGATTTCGGCTGGACGGCGATCCGCCCCGGGCGCGGCCTGCTGCCCGAGGCCGACTTCGCCACGCCGTATCTCAACATCTGGGACCTGAGCGACGGCACGACCGCGCGGATGGGTGACCGCGTCGCGGTGCCCATCGAGGCCTTCCCCGGCGTGATGGGCGTCGCGCTCGACGAGCCGGGCGGCCACAGCACGATGCCGCCGCGCCGCAACGGCGGCAACATGGACATCCGCCAGCTCGCCGCCGGTGCCACGCTCTCCCTGCCGGTGCTCGTGGACGGCGCGCTGTTCAGCGTGGGCGACGCCCACGCCGCCCAGGGCGACGGCGAGGTGTGCATCACCGCCGTCGAGATGAGCGCGCGCGTCACGCTGCGGTTCGGCCTGCAGGCCGGACGGCGGCTGGCCGAGCCTCGGCTGCGGACCGTCAACCCGCCGAGCGGCCACGGGCGGCAGGGCCCGTGGATCGCGACGACCGCTCACGGCCCTGACCTCTTCGCCTCCGCCCAGCAGGCGATCCGCTACCTGATCGAGCAGATCGTCGAGGAGCGCGGGCTCAGCCGCGAGCAGGCCTACATCGTCTGCTCGGTCGCCGCCGATCTCAAGATCAGCGAGATCGTGGACGCGCCCAACTGGATCGTCTCGGCCTTCCTGCCCGAGTCCATCTTCCGGTGAGCGCCGACACCGCCGACCCGATCGCGCCGTTGCGCGCCTGGCTGCGCGACTGGCAGGCCTGCGTGCGAGCCGTGGACTTCGAGGCCGGCCGCAAGATGTGCGCGCCCGAGATCGTGGCGTTCGGGACGGTCGCTCCCTTCGTGGAGGGCATCGAGAACGTCATGGCCGCCCAGTGGCACAAGGTGTGGGGAAACATCCGCGAGTTCACCATGCACGACGCGCGCGCCCGCGGCGCCATCGCGGGCGATCACGGCTGGGTGGCGACGACCTGGGATTCGCTCGGCACCCACCCCGACGGCTCGACCTTCCGCCGTCCCGGCCGGTGCACCATCGCGTTCGTCCGCCGCGACGGGCGCTGGCTGGCCGCCCACACCCACTTCACGCTCATCCCGCAATCCTGAAGGAGAACCGCATGCACATCGGCGTCTGCATCTTCGCCACCGAGTACGCGATCCGCATCGACGAGCTGGCCCGCGAGGCCGAGGCCCGCGGCTTCGAGTCGCTGTGGGTCCCCGAGCACACCCACATCCCGACCAGCCGCCGCAGCCCGTTCGCCGGCGGCCAGCCGCTGCCGGAGGAGTACAAGCACACACTGGACCCGTTCGTGTCGTTGATGGCGGCCGCCGCCGCGACGACGAAGCTGCGGGTCGGCACCGGGATCTGCCTGATCATCGAGCGCGATACCATCACCACCGCCAAGTCGGTGGCCACCCTCGACCTGCTCTCCAACGGGCGCTTCGAGTTCGGCATCGGCGGCGGGTGGAACGCCGAGGAGATGGAGCACCACGGCACCATCTTCAAGTCGCGCTTCCAGCGGCTGCGCGAGCAGGTGCTGGCCATGAAGGAGCTGTGGACCAAGGACGTCGCGGAGTTCCGCGGCGACTTCGTCGGCTTCGAGCCGAGCTGGTCGTGGCCCAAGCCGGCCCAGAAGCCCCACCCGCCGGTCCTGCTGGGCGGCGAGAGCAGCTATACCCTGCAGCGCGTCGTGGACTTCTGCGACGGCTGGTTCCCGCGCGGCCGCAACGCCGAGCGCGTCATCTCCGGCCTCGCCGAGCTGAGGGACCGCGCGGCCAAGGCCGGCCGCGATCCGAAGACGATCTCGACCTCGGTGTTCGGCGCCCCCGGCGATCCCACCGTGCTCGACCAGTGGGCGGCCGCCGGTGTCAACCGGGCGATCCTGCGCCTGCCGCCCGAGGGCCGCGACAAGGTCCTGCCGCTGCTGGACCAGTGGACGAAGCTGCTCAAGAAGTAGTCCGCACGGCGCCGGCGTGGGCGCTCGCGCTCCTGCGCGACGCTCGCGTCGGCCGCCTGGCCACCGCCGACGCCGCCGGCCGTCCTCTCGTCGTCCCTGTCTGCTACGCCTTCGACGGCGCCCGTTGCTACTCCGCGGTCGACGCCAAGCCCAAGTCGACCCGTAATCTCCGCCGGCTGCGCAACATCGCCGACAACCCGCACGTCTCACTGGTGGTGGACGTCTGGGACGAGGACTGG
>DASWJN010000216.1:0-2492 GCA_036397135.1 Candidatus Methylomirabilota bacterium | reverse complement strand
TGTCGGCGCCGCGGATGACGTGGAAGTTGGTGAGCACGTAGCCGCGCCGGTCGACGATGACGCCCGAGCCCAGGCCGGGCTGGCGGAACTCCTCGCGCCGGCCGGGCCCGCCCCGGCCGAAGAACTGGTCGAAGAAATCCTTGAAGAACGGGTCCTCGGCGCCCGGGCCGGGGACGGCCGGGGCGCGCCGGCTGCGCGCGACCTGGACGGTGCCGATGTTCACGACGGCGGGCCGGACCTTCTCGGCCACCGCCACGAACGCCGCCTCGAGCGCGTCGGCCGTGGCGGTCGGGGACGGGGCGACGGCCGGAGGGCGCCGGGCGGATGCGAGCCAGCCATACAGTCCGAAACCCAGGCCACCGAAAGCGAAAAGGGCTCCGGCCAGCAGGATGGCTCGCGCTGCCTGCGGCGTCATCGCGCCCCGGTCGGACGAGGCGAAACTCGCGCAAAACTAGGCAAAAAGTAGGCCTTTTTCCTTGACGCTTTGTTGGCGAAAAAGGGACAATACGCCATTGCGCAAAATTCGTCCAGTCCCATCGCGTAAAGATCCGATTTGCAGAGCATTAAGTCTTCTGCTCGTGGCCTGTCTCCTCGCCCCCTCGGTCGCCGTCGCCCAGTCTGGGGTTCCCGCGATTCCCTCGCAGCCACTGCCACAGCCGCCACCGTCAAGCCTGCCGACAGCGCCCGGGGCCCGGCCGGTCGTTCCGCCGGTGTTCGCCCCCCTCCGGAGCGTTGCAGGCCCAGATTACCGCCTCGGCAACGGCGATGTCCTCGACGTTCAGATCGCGGGCCGGCTCGACGTCGCCCGGCTGCAGGTGATCGTCGACCCCGAGGGCAGCGTCAGCATCCCCCCGCTGGGCGCCATCCAGGTCGGCGGCCTGACGCTGCTCGATGCCAACCGCCGCATCGCCGAGCGCGCCCGGGCCCTGCTGCGCTTCGCCGACGTGAGCATCACCGTGTGGGCGCCGCGCGTGTTCGACGTGACCGTCTCCGGCGAGGTCGAGCGGCCGGGCACCGCCCAGGCGCAGGCCACCCAGCGCCTGCACGAGCTGATCCTGAACGCCGGCGGCATCACGCCGCGAGGCAGCGCGCGGCACGTGCAGGTGACCCACGGCGGCGCCGGCCGCGAGGTCGACCTCCTGCGCTTCGAGCTGCGCGGCGACGTCGAGCAGAACCCCTACGTTCAGGATGGCATGCGCGTCCACGTGCCGCCGCGGGGCCCGGCCGTGACGCTGGCCGGCGCGGTCCGGCGGCCGGGCGAGTACGAGCTGGGTCCCGGGGATTCGCTGCGCGAGCTGCTCGAGCTCACCGGCGGACTGGCCCCCGGCGGGGCCGGCTCCGACGCGCGGCTGACCCGCATCCGCCCCGACGGGATCAAGGAGACGGTCTCCGTCGATCTGCGGGCGGCGCTGGCGCCCCCCGCCGACCTGACGCTGCAGAATGCCGACACGCTGTTCGTGCCGCCGCTGTCGGTGCTCCAGGACGTGGTGGAGGTCCGCGGCGCGTTCGTCGGCGCCCCCGACAGCAGCAAGACGGCGACCGCCGGAAAGCCCACGATCGTGCAGCGCTTCGAGCTGGCGCAGGGCGAGCGCGTGCGTGACGTCGTGCTGAAGGCGGGCGGCACGGCCGCCTACGCCGACCTCGGCCTGGCGTTCATCGACCGCAGCGGCGTCACCGGCCCCCGGCAGCGGATCCCGATCGACCTGCAGCGGCTGCTGGTCCAGAAGGACGACACCCAGAACGTCCTGCTGCAGAACGGCGACGTGCTGACGGTGCCCGTCGCCGAGGACAAGGTCTACGTCGTCGGCGAGGTGAAGACGCCGGGCGCGCAGGACTTCCGGCCCGACCTCACGCCTCGCGAGTACCTGGCGCTGGCCGGCGGGCCCGGCAACCGGGCCAAGCTGCCGGCGGCCACCGTGACCTTCCGCAGCGGCCGCACCTACGCGATGGCCGACGCCCCGCCGCTGGAGCCCGGAGCCGTCGTCACCGTGCCCGAGGTCGCCGTGAAGTGGTGGCAGGACTACGTCCAGATCGCCCAGGCCGTCGCCAGCCTCGTCCTCGCCTACACCGGCATCTTCATCCTCTTCGACGGAACCACCCGCCGCAGCGACTGATGGCTCTCGTGGAACGTGGTGACGACGCGGGCGCGGTACAGCGACTGATGACCCCCGTGAGACCTGGTGACGACGGGGGCAGGGCACGGGAGCCCCGGGTGCGCCACGTTGATGGCGAGCCGTCGTCGCCGTTGCGAGCGCAGGGCTCGGCGAGCGCGCCGCCAACGATTCGACCACGAGATTCACCAGTGAGTCTCGTGAAACGTGGTGACGCCGGGGGGTGGGCGCGGGGGTCGGGGGATCGCCGTCATGGCGAGCCGTCGTCGCCGTTCGAGCGCAGGGCGCGGCGAGCGAGCCGCCGAGGATTCGACTGGACGGCGCCCCAGCCCCCTTTGGGGGATGGGGGGGCCGAGCGAGCCGTGCCCGGAGCGAGTTACG
>DASWJN010000215.1:0-2453 GCA_036397135.1 Candidatus Methylomirabilota bacterium | reverse complement strand
GGCAAGCCGCTGGTGGTCAGCCTAGTCTACACCAGCTGCGCCAACTTCTGCCCGACCATCTCCAAGGCCGTGGGCGACGCCGTCGATGCCGCCGTCAGCGCTTTCGGCCGTGACGCCTTCTCGATCGTTACCATCGGCTTCGACAGCCGCGCCGACACGCCGTCACGGATGCGGGCGTTCGCCCGCGCCCAGGGCCTCGGCGCCTCGAACTGGTCGTTCCTGAGCGCCGACGGTGACACCATCCAGGGCTTGAGCGCCGACCTCGGCTTCACCTTCTTCCCGTCGGCCAAGGGCTTCGACCACCTGACGCAGACCACCCTGATCGACCCCGAGGGCCGCGTCTACAGGCAGGTCTACGGCACGACGTTCGCGCCGCCGTCGCTGGTCGAGCCGATGAAGGAGCTGATCTTCAAGCGCCGGTCAGAACTCACCAACGTCGACGGGCTGATCAACCGAGTGAAGCTGTTCTGCACCATTTACGATCCCGCCAGCGGCCGTTATAGATTCGATTATTCGCTGTTCATCACGCTGATCGTCGGCACTGTCAGCCTCGGCGCGGTGGCGACGGTGGCGGGGCGGGCGTGGTGGCGCTCGCGGCGGCTCCGCGGCGGCGCCTGAGCCGCACGCTTCCGGACCAGAGACATTCCCGTTGGCGATGTTCCGACAGACGCTCCGGCTCTGCTTCATGTGGCTCGACGGCTCGCTCGACCAGGCCTTCGGCAGCCGCTGGAACCCGATGTATTACCTAGGCGGGCTCGGCTACTTCTATTTCTGGGTTGTCGCGATCAGCGGCGTCTATCTCTACATCTTCTTCGACACCGGCATCCCCAAGGCCTACGACTCGGTCGAGTACCTGACCAACGAGCAGTGGTGGCTGGGCGGCGTCATGCGCAGCCTGCACCGATACGCCTCCGACGCGCTGATGGTGATGATGGGGCTCCACATTGCGCGCCTGTGGGCGTTCGACCGCTGCCGCGGCAAGCGCTGGTACACCTGGGTCACCGGCGTGCCGCTGGTGTGGCTGGTGTTCGTCGCCGGCGTCTCCGGCTACTGGCTCGTTTGGGACAAGCTGGCCCAATACGTCGCCATCGCGTCGACCGAATGGCTAGACTTCCTGCCGATCTTCGGCGAGCCGATCGCCCGCAACTTCCTGTCGCCGAAGACCCTCGACAGCCGCTTCTTCACGCTCTTGATGTTCCTGCACATCGCGGTGCCGCTGATCATGCTGTTCCTGCTGTGGTTCCATTTGCAGCGGGTGAGCAACGCCAGGGTCAACCCGCCGCGCGGCCTCGCCGTCGGCACCATGGTCATGCTGCTGGCGCTCAGCTTCGTCGAGCCGGCGACCAGCCAGGGCATCGCCGATCTCGCGACGGTGCCGGCGCCGGTGAAGCTCGACTGGTTCTACCTGTGGCCGTTCCCGCTCGCTGAGCGCTGGAGCGCGGCGGCGATGTGGGGGTTGGCGGTCGGCGGCACGCTGCTGCTGGCGGCGATCCCGTGGCTGCCGCCGCAGCGCAAGGAAACCGCCGCCGTGGTCGACCTCGACAACTGCAACGGCTGCACCCGCTGCGCCGAGGACTGCCCGTATTCCGCCATCACCATGGGACCGCGCACCGACGGCAAGCCGTTCGAGCGCCAGGCGGTGGTCGACGCGGATCTGTGCGTGAGCTGCGGCATCTGCGTCGGCTCGTGTCCGACGGCAACGCCGTTCCGCCGCGCCACCGCGCCGATCCCAGGCATCCAGCTGCCGGCGCTGACCGTCGAGGAATTGCGCAGTCGCGTCGAGGCGGCGGCGAAGGGGCTTTCCGGCGACGACCGAGTGATGGTGTTCGGCTGCGACCATTCGAACAAGGCCGACAAGTTCGCCGGCGCCGGCGTCGCTGCCGTCAGCCTGCCGTGCGCCGCCATGCTGCCGCCGTCGTTCATCGACTACGTGCTCAGCCGCGGCCTCGCCGACGGGGTGGCAATCGTCGGCTGCCGCGACGGCGAGTGCTACTTCCGCTTCGGCGTGCGCTGGACCGAGGCGCGCATCAACGGCGAGCGCGACCCGCACCTGCGCGCCCGGGTGCCGCGCGAGCGCCTGGCTCGCGTCTGGGCGGCGCCGACCGAGTGGCGGCGGCTGGAGCGCGAGCTCGCCGACTTCCGCGCCCGCCTGCGCGCCATGGCCGAGAAGGAGGCGGCGGAATGACGGCAGCGCTACGATACCTCGGCCAGGGGGCGGTCTACGCACTGTTCGCGGCGCTAATCGGGTATCTCTCCATGTATCCGGTCTACGACCCGTTCCCGCCCGGCCAGGCGCTGGTCAAGCTCAGCCTGGCGTACGCCGGCAAGCCGAAGGGCGAATGCCGCCGGCGCTCGCCCGAGGAGCTGGCGAAGCTGGCGCCCAACATGCGCAAGCCCTTCGTCTGCCCGCGCCAGCGCCTGCCGCTGTTGATCGAGCTGGAAATGGACGGCAC
>DASWJN010000214.1:0-6889 GCA_036397135.1 Candidatus Methylomirabilota bacterium | reverse complement strand
CTGGCTCGATTCGCACGCGCTGAAGGTCGGCGAGGTGCCGGCCTCGTGGAGTCTCCCGGGCCTGGAGATCTATCGACTGCGTCCGTAGGCGGCGAAGCTCGGCCGATCAGCGCGGCGCGGCAACCGGCTCGTCGGACCTGGCGAGGGCGGCGCGGACGCCTTCCGCCCGCAGCGGGATCTGCGTGAGGTCGACCGCGTTCCCGAGTGCGTCAGCGACGGCATTGGCGAGGGCGGCGGGACCGGGGACCGCGGAGCCCTCCCCGGTGCCCTTCACGCCCAGCGCGTTCAGCGGTGATGGCGAGTCCGCGCTCGCCACGTCGATGGCCGGCACGCTGTCGGCGCGCGGCAGCGCGTAGTCCATCAGCGTGCCGGTGATCGCCTGACCGGCCTCGTCGTAGACGATCTCCTCGGCGAGCCCCATGCCGATGCCCTGCACGGCGCCGCCCTGCGTCTGGCCGGCGACGATGAGCGGGTTGATCTCGTGCCCGGCGTCGTGGACGGCGTGGTAGGAGAGCACGGTCACCGCCCCCGTCTCCGGGTCCACCTCGACCGTGGCCACGTGGACGCCGGCGGCCCAGGTGACGCTGTCGGGGCTGTGGTAGCGCGTGGCGCTGAGACCCGGCTCGCCGAGGTCGCGCACCACGTCGGGGCGCTGGGAGAGCGCGTGGAGGGCGGCCAGCTCGACGGCGCGGTCGGTCGCGCCGCGCACGTGCGCGCGCCCGCCCTCGATCACGACGTCGGCGGGATCGCATTCCAGCGCGCGGGCGGCCACCCGCCTGATCCGATCGGCGACCGCCTCGGCGGCCCGGGCGACCGCATTGCCGACCACGACGGTCACCCGGCTCGCGTAGGTGCCGTTGCTCGCCGGGAAGCGCGCGGTGTCGCCGGCGGTGACCGCCACCGAGGCGAGCGGCACGCCCAGGCGCGCCGCGCACACCTGCCCCAGCGTCGTCTCGTGCCCCTGGCCCTGCGACGGCACGCCGACCGTGACCCGCACGCCGCCGGTCGCCTCCACCGAGACGTGCGCACCCTCGTGGGGGCCGATCCCCGTCGCCTCGTTGTAGGCCGCCAGGCCGATGCCGAGCAGCCGGCCTTCACGCCGCGCCGCCGCCTGGCGCTCGCGAAACGCGGCGTAGCCCGCCCGCGTGAGCGCGGTCTCGAGCAGCGCTGGATAATCGCCGGAGTCGTGGACGATCGGCATGCCGTTGCGGTACGGGAGATCGCGGCGGTACGGCATGGCGCCGGGCTCGATCAGGTTGCGCCGGCGCAGCTCGACCGGGTCGAGCCCGAGCTCGCGGGCGGCGATGTCCATCAGCCGCTCGGCGACGAACACGGCCTGGGTGCGGCCGGCGCCCCGGTAGGGCGCGCTCGGCACCTTGTGGGTGACGACGATGCGGCCGCGACAGCGGAACGCCGGCAGGCGATACAGGCCGACGAGGTGGGTGGCGGTGACGTTGGCGACGACGGCGCCCCGCGGCAGGTAGGCGCCGGCGTCGATGAGGAAGTCGTCGGCCAGCGCCAGGATGCGACCGTCGCGGTCGAGCGCGAGCGTCGCGGTGTGCACCTGATCGCCCGCGTGCGCGGTGCTCACGAAGCTCTCGCGCCGCGTGTCGGTCCAGCGCACGGCGGCCCCGAGCCGGCGGGCGAGCGCGGCCACGATCACGTCCTCGGGATACACGGGCCCCTTGGTGCCGAAGCCGCCGCCGACGTCGGGGGCAACGACCCGCACGGTGTCCAGCGGCAAGCCGAGCGCCTCCGCCACCCGCTGCCGCACGGCGTACGGCATCTGCGTGCTGGACCAGACGTGCAGGGCCGGCGTCACGGGATCCCAGCGCGCGGCGACGGCGCGCGGCTCGAGCGGGAGCGCGGTGACCCGGCCGCAGCGGAAGCGACGGGTGACGACGACGGGCGCGCGGCCGAGCGCGGCGTCGACGTCCCCTGACCCGAGCGCGACGGCGGCGGCGACGTTCGTGCCCCACCCGGCATGCACGCATGGGGCGTCCGGCCGCACCGCCTGCTCGGGATCGACGACGGCGGGCAGCGGCGCGTAGTCGACGCGGACCGCCTCGGCGGCGTCGCTGGCCCGGTAGGGATCGCCCGCCACCACCACCGCCACCGGCTCGCCCGCGAAGCGCGCCACGCCGTCGACCAGCGCCGACTGGCGATAGGGCTTCACGGACACGGCGGGGACGACCGGAGGCGGCAGCGCCCCCCGCAGCTCCGGCAAGTCCTCCAGGATGAAGACCCCCCGCACTCCCGGCCGGGCGCGGGCGGCGTCCGTGTCGACGCGGACGATTCGGGCGTGGGCGTGGGGACTGCGCACGAGCGCCACGTGCAGGGCCGACTCGAACGGAAGATCGGTGACGTAGCGGCCGCGGCCGGCCAGGAACCGCGCGTCCTCCCGGCGCCGCACGCCCTGGCCGATGCCGTCCGGCGTCGGTTCGCTCACGGCCCACAACCCTACACCATCGCGCTACGATACCCCCACGCATCGCCAGGGGGAGCCCATGTCCGACTTCCGCACGTACCTCGAAGCGCTCGCCCGCGCCGGCCAGCTCGTGCGCATCGACAAGCCCGTCAGCCCCGAGTTCGAGGTCGCGGCGTACGTCCGCAAGTCGTCGGACACGGACGGCCCCGCCTTCGTGTTCGCGAACGTCATCGGCCATCCGGGCTGGATGCTGGCGGCGGGTCTCTACGGCACGATGGCGCGCCTGCCCGTCGCGCTCGGCTGCCGCATCGGCGAGGTGGTCGACCGGTACGGCGAGGCCGTGCGCCGGCCGATCGCGCCCCGCCGGGTGTCGAGCGGCCCGTGCCAGGAGATCGTCCTGACCGGCGAGGAGGCCGACTGCACCCGGCTGCCGATCGTCGTGCACTCGGAGCTGGACGCCGGCCGCTACCTCACGGCCGGCGTGATGTTCGGGCGCGATCCGGAGACGGGCGTGCTCGGCGTCGGCCTGCAGCGCATGCAGCTCAAGGGGCCGCGCCGGTTCGGCGTGAACATGCCGGCGGAGCGTCGGGTGGGGCGCGCCGTGCTGAAGGCGGAGGACCGCGGCGAGCCCTTCGGCGTGGCGGTGGTGCTGGGCGCCGGCCCGTTCGTGGATCTGGGCTCGCAGGCCAAGATCCCCCATGCGCAGGAGAAGCTCGGCGTCGCCGGGGCCCTGGCGGGCCGCCCGATCGAGCTGGTGGCGTGCAAGACGGTGGATGCGGAGGTGCCCGCCGACGCCGAGATCGTCGTCGAGGGTCACTTCGTCCCCGGGGTCCGCGAGCCGGAGGGGCCGTTCGGCGAGGTCGCCGGGACGTACGGCCTGCTCGGCGATCGCCACGTCTTCGAGGTGAGCGCGATCACGATGCGGCGCGACGCGATGTACCAGACGGCGCTGACCGGCATGCCCACCACCGACAACCACGTGCAGGCGTGGCCGGCCATCTGCGAGTCGATCAAGCGGATGGCCCAGCTGGCGTGCCCGGAGGTCGTCGACGTGCACGCCATCGGCCCCTACTACATCGCCGTCGTCGCGATCAAGAAGCGCCTGGCCTACGAGGCGCGCAACGTCGTCCTCAGCGTCCTGGGGCCGACGGCCGGCGCGCCGCAGGCCAAGTACTGCATCGTCGTCGACCCCGACGTGAACGTGCGCGACCTGAACCAGGTGCTGTGGGCCGTGTACACGCGCTGCCAGCCGGGCGACGACGTGATGATCTTCCCCCCGATGGTGGGCGCGCCGCTCGATCCCTCGGCGCCCGTGCACCGCCATTCGTCGAAGATGGGGTTCGACGCCACCGTGCCGCTCGGGGAATCGCGCGAGCGCTACAGCCGCGTCATCGTCCCCGGCGCCGACCAGGCGTCCTGGTGACACCGGCGGGTCCCGATCGTCGGGAGGCGCCGCCCTACCGTCGTCCCAGCGCGGCCTTGGGGTGCGCAGCCTTGAGCTGCAGATAGGACCTCACGGTCTTCACGCCGTCCACGGATCGCGCGTGCCGGAGGATCGCCTCCATCCGCGGCTGACCGTCGACGACGCCGGCGAGCACGACGTGCCCGTTGATGACGACGAAGTCGACCTGGGCGGCGCGCAGGCTGAGGTCGAAGATGACGCGGCCGAGGAACCGGGTGCTGATGCCGTAGTCGGTCGCCCGGGAGAGCCGGGTCGAGAAGAAGTAGGTCTCGACCCGACGCACACCGGGCTGGCGGCGGGCGATGGCGATGGCCCGCGCCGCGGCGTCGCTGCCGGGCTCGGCGATCCCCGTCAGCACCACCAGCCCCTGGTGGCAGAACACGTCGACGGCGAGGAAACGCCGCAGGCCCGCCTCGAGCAGCTCGCTGCGGATCGTGTTCGCGATGGCCCCGTCGTCCGACTGCACGGCGAGCGGCCGCGCGTCGGTCGCCATGTCATAGGCGCCGAGGACGACCAGCGTGCAACCGTTGAGGGTCATGGCCGCCGTGGCGGCGGTCAGGACGAGCAGGACCCGGATCATCGCGCTCTCTGGATCGTAAGCGACCGGCGGCGGATTGTCCTCCCCTTGCGGTGGGGGGGGCGGCGAGGGCCGCCGACCTAGCGGTAGCGGGTCGTCACCCGCTGGATCGGGAAGGACGGTACACTCCGCGCGGGTGGGCGCCATCGAGGATGAACAGGTGGTCGGACACGCCCCCGGCGTCTCATTCCACTCCGGCCAGCTGCAGCTCGTGGGCGCGGTGGCAGGCGACGAAGTGCGCCGGCGAGATCTCCTGCCAGGCCGGCGCCTGGGTCCGGCACACCTCGATCGCGTGCGGGCAGCGCGGATGGAAATAGCAGCCGGGCGGCGGCGAGGCGGGGTTGGCCACCTCGCCTTGCAGGATGATCCGCCGCGAGCGGGTGCGTGGATCGGGCTCGGGGACGGCGGACAGGAGCGCCGCCGTGTACGGGTGCTTGGGGGCGCTGAACAGTTCCTCGGTCCCGGCCACCTCCACCATGCGGCCGACGTACATCACGGCCACGCGGCTGCTGATGTGGCGCACGACGCTCAGGTCGTGCGCCACGAAGAGATACGTGAGCCCGAAGTCGGCCTGCAAGTCGAGCAGGAGATTCAGGATCTGGGCCTGCACCGAGACGTCCAGGGCCGAGACCGGCTCGTCGGCGACGACCAGGCGGGGATGCAGGGCCAGGGCGCGAGCGATGCCGATGCGCTGGCGCTCGCCCCCGCTGAAGGCGTGGGGGAACCGCCGCATGTACTCGGGCCGCAGCCCGACGCGGCGCAGCAGCTCGGCCACGCGCTCCTCCCGCTCCCGCCGGTTCCGCATGCCGTGGACCAATAACGGCTCGCCGACGAGATCGAGCAGCGTCATGCGGGGATTGAGCGAGGTGAACGGATCTTGGAAGATCATCTGCATCTCGCGCCGCAGCGTGCGGAGCTCGACCGGGCGCAGCCGCCCCATCTCGACCACCGAACCGTCGGCGACGCGCAGGAAGATCTCGCCCGCCGTCGGCTCGATGGCGCGGAGAACACAGCGCGCGGTGGTCGTCTTCCCGCACCCGCTTTCCCCCACCAGGCCCAGGGTCTCGCCCTCGTCGATGTGAAAGTCGACGCCGTCGACCGCGCGGACGTGGCCGACCGTGCGCTTGAGGAAGCCTTTCCGGATCGGAAAGAGCTTCTGCAGCCCGGCGACCCGTAGCAGCGGCAGGGACGACGCGCTCACTCGTAGAGGAGGCAGCTCACGGCGTGCTGGTCGGCGACCGGCCGCAGGCTCGGCGCCTGGCGGTCACACCGTCCCGCCATGAACTCCGCACACCGTGGGTGGAAGGGGCAGCCCGCCGGCCGGTCGTAGGGATGCGGGACCGCGCCGGCGATCGGGGTCAGGCGCTCGCGGGTTCGCGCTCGAATGCGCGGGATGGACCGCAGGAGGGCCCGGGTATAGGGGTGCCGCGGCGCATGGAAGATCGCGTCGACCGGCGCCTGCTCGACGACGCGGCCCAGGTACATCACGGCCACGTCGGTGGCCATCTCGGCGATCACGCCCAGGTCGTGCGTGATGAGCATGATGGCCATCCCGTCCTCCTGCTGGAGCTGGCGCATCAGCTCGAGAATCTGCGTCTGGGTGGTGACGTCGAGCGCCGTCGTGGGCTCGTCGGCGATCAGCAGGGTCGGCTGGCACGAGAGCGCCATCGCGATCATGGCGCGCTGGCGCAGGCCGCCGCTCAGCTGATTGGCGAGCTGGTCCACCCGCTCCTGGGGCGAGGACACGCCGACCCGCCGCAGCATCTCGATCGCCTGCTCCCGTGCCTGGCGGCGGCTGACCTGCTGGTGGAGCCGGATCGCCTCCACGATCTGGTTGCCGACGGTGTGGACGGGGCTGAACGAGGACATCGGCTCCTGGAAGATGAGCGCGATCTCCGCCCCCCGGATGGCCCGCATCTCGCTGCCGTTCGGCGCCAGCCTCGCCAGGTCGACCACCGGCCCGCCCGCGCCGTTGGCCGCCGGCCGCCGAAACCGGATCTCCCCCTCGACGATCCGCCCCGGCCGATCCACGATCCTCAAGATCGATCTGGCCGTCACGCTCTTCCCGCACCCGCTCTCCCCCACGATCCCCAGCGTCCCCCCCGGCGCCACGTCGAAGCTGACCCCATCGACCGCCTTCACCGTCCCCTCGTCCTGCGCAAAATACGTCTTCAGCCCCCGCACCGACAGCAACGCCTGCTGCGGCCGCGACATCGCCGCCCCTGGCACGCCGTCAATCGTCACGCGCTCCACCTTCGCCCGCGGGTCGTTGATCCCCTCCGAGCGCCCGCCCATGGTCCTCTCCGAGCGCCGGCAGACGGCCCGCTCCGAACGCCGGGGTAGGTGGTCCGCTCCGAGCGCCGGCTCCTCCGGCGCAATCCCTGGCTGGGGGGAGGCAGGGAGGAGTGCGCCGCCAGGCGCG
>DASWJN010000213.1:0-4750 GCA_036397135.1 Candidatus Methylomirabilota bacterium | reverse complement strand
GCGAGGTGGGCACGCAGTTCAGCTATCCCCGGGTGACCCGGATGTTCGCCCACCTCTACGGCGCCGACTGGGTCTGGCTCAGCCGCTGGAAGGGGACCTCGCCCACCGCGGTGCCGGGCGACGAGCTGACGACCATGGCGGCGGTGCGCGAGAAGTGGGAGGCGCTGGAGGCCGAGCAGCAAGCGTTCGTGGACGGGCTGACCGACGCCGACCTCGCCCGGGTGGTGAACTTCAAGAACACCGAGGGCAAGGCGTACAGCGCGCCGCTCGGCCAGCTGCTCCAGCACGTCGCCAACCACGCCACCCACCACCGCAGCGAGATCGCCACCATGGTGACGATGCTCAGCGGCTCGCCGCCCGACACCGGCATCAACACCTGGATCCTCGCCCGCACCGGCCAGATGCGCTGACGATGGACATGCGGGAGCACGCCGAGGACCTCGCCCGGCGCCGGGCCCGCGCGGCCCGGATGGGCGGGGACGAGGCGGTCGCCCGCCAGCACGCGGCGGGCAAGCTCACGGCCCGCGAGCGCATCGACCGGCTGTTCGACAAGGACTCCTTCACCGAGCTCGGCATCCACGCCACCCACGCCGGCATCGCGCCCGACCTCGCGGGCCGCGAGACGCCGGCCGACGGCGTCGTCACCGGCTTCGGCCGGATCGACGGCCGGCTGGCCTCGGTGATCGCCTACGACTTCACCGTGATGGCCGGCTCGATGGGCCGCACCGCCGAGACCAAGTGCAACCGCGCCCGCGAGATCGCCTACACCAAGCGTGTCCCGATGATCTGGCTGATCGACTCCGCCGGCGCCCGCATCCAGGAGGCGATCGGCTCGCGCTGGTTCGCCGGCGCCGGCCAGCTCTTCCGCGAGGAGTCGGTCTTTTCGGGCGTGGTGCCGCAGGTGGCCGCGATGATGGGGCCCGGCGCCGCCGGGACCGCCTACATCCCTGCGCTCGCCGACTTCGTGCCGATGGTCAAGGGCACCAGCAACATGGCCCTCGGCGGGCCGCCGCTGGTGAAGGCCGTGGTGGGCGAGGACATCACCGCCGAGGAGCTGGGCGGCTCGAAGGTCCACTGCGAGGTCTCGGGCGTCGGTGACCTGGAGGTCGAGAGCGACGAGGCCTGTCTCGCGGTCATCAAGGAGTACCTGGCGTACTTCCCCTCGCACAACCAGGCGCCGCCACCCGTCATCGCCTGCGACGACCCGGCGGATCGGCGCGACGACGCCCTGCTGACGATCATGCCGGACAGCCCGCGCCGGGCCTACGACGTGAAGAAGATCATCCGCGCGCTCCTGGATCACGGCCGGATGCTGGAGCTGAAGCCGGGGTGGGCCCGCAACATCGTCACCGCGCTGGCGCGCCTCGACGGGCATCCGGTCGGCGTCGTCGCCAACCAGCCGATGGTGCTGGGCGGCGCCCTCGACCTCGACGCCGCCGACAAGGCCGCCCGCTTCATCATGCTCTGCGACGCCTTCGGTCTGCCGCTCGTTTTCCTGCAGGACGTCCCCGGCTTCATGGTCGGCAGCAAGGTCGAGCGGGCCGGCATCATCCGTCACGGCGCCAAGATGCTCTACGCCGTCAGCGAGGCCACGGTCCCCAAGCTGACGGTGGTGATGCGCAAGGCGTACGGGGCGGGGTACTTCGTGATGTGCGGGCGGGCGTACGAGCCGGATCTGATCGTCGCCTGGCCCATGGCCGAGATCAGTGTCATGGGGCCGGAAGGCGGCACGAACATCGTCTACCGCAAGGAGATCGCCGCCGCCGAGGATCCAGCCGCGGAGCGCGCCCGCCGCGTGGAGGACTTCCGCCGGCTGATCTCACCCTACATCGCCGCCGGTGCCGCCCTGATCGACGACGTCATCGACCCTCGCGACACTCGCCCCACGCTCATCCGCGGCCTCGAGATGGCCAGGACCAGGCGCGTCGACCGCCCCTGGCGCAAGCACGGCGTCATGCCCGTGTAGGCAGGCCCCGGCTCGCATGTGATCATCGTGAGATCCGCGTGGCGAGCACTGCGCGCGCGGCGCGCAGTCCGGACTCGAGCGCACCCTGCATCCACCCGGAGGCGCTGGACGTGTGCTCTCCGGCGAAGTGGACGCGCCCCTCGAACGCCGTCAGCGCCGGCATCAGCGCCGTGAGCTGGCCTGGCCTGAACCAGGCATAGGCGCCCCGGGCCCACGGCTCGGCGTCCCAGTCGACCGCGGCCGTCGCCTCCACCTCCGTGGCTACCCCGGGATAGACGCGGTCCAGGTGCTCCAGAACCTGCCGCGCGCGCTCGGCGGGTGGCAGCCTGCCCAGGCTCCGCGCGTCGGCGCCGCCGACATGGGCGTCGAGGACGCCGCGCTGCCCCGATTGGGTCGCCGTCGCCTCCCACACCCACTTCACCGGCAGGTCGGTCACCGCGGAGGCCGGCAGCCGCTGGGCGCGCCAGAACCGGGTGCGCGTCTGGAGCAAGACGCGGGTGAGGCTGGTGGCGGTCATCGCCGCGACGGCGGCGCGCTTGGCCGGTGAGAAGGCCGGGGCGACCTCCAGGGGGGCCAGCACGGGTGGCGGCAGCGTGCAGATGACGTCGTCACCGACCCAGCGGCGGACCTCGCCGTCCGCGCTCCGTGTCACCAGGGCCGCCGTGCGCTCGCCCGGCTCGATGCGGACGACCGGCACGCCGTATCGCACGCGCTCGCCGAGGCGCGCGGCCATCGCCACGGGGAGGCGGTCGTTGCCGCCCGCGATCGCCCAGAAACGGCGGTCGCCGCGACGCAGCGCCAGGTCACGCAGCATGGACAGCGCGGAGTACGTGTCGATCCCGTCGCCCCCGAGGTCGAGATAGCCGAGGGCGAGCAGCGCCACGGCGCCGGGCGAGGCGCCGCGCGTTTGCAGCAACTCCGCCATCGTCATGGCGTCGTAGCGCGCGAGGGCCCGGGCCGGCCACCCCGGCGCCGTGGGGTCGCCGATCTCGTCCAGCACGCTCTCGATGTATCGATGCCACATCCCGTGCAGCCCCAGCGCCCGCTCCGCCGGCGTGAGGTCGAACGGCCAGGCTTCGGCACCGCCGGCGCCCACCACGACCCGCTGGCCGCGGACGTGATAGAGCTCGCCGCCCGGCTGGGGCGCGACCACGACGAGCTTCAAGCCGAGCTGCTCGGCGTGCTCGCGCACGAGGCGGTGGCTGTCCGGAATGAAGAGCGCGCCAGCCTCGGCGTACTGCCCGCCGGCGAAGGGCTCCCTCAGCGTCCGTACGCGGCCACCGGGAGCCTGGCCTGCTTCCAGGACGGTGACGTCGGCGCCCGTCTGGACCAGCTCCCAGGCGGCGGCCAGTCCGGCGAGCCCGGCGCCGGCGACGATGACCCGCGGGGGCGGACCGGCGCCGCCAACTCGTGGCAGCAGCGCCATTCCGCCGAAAGCAAGGAAGGCGCGCCGGTCCATGATTCCACTGGGTGCCAGTGGCGTGCCCGCGAGCCTGGCTTAGCTAGTTTCTGTCGCCAAACTCGGGTTCGCCAGGATTTATGCAGGTTTCGCGCACAGAGGAGTAGCGGGAGGTCTGACGGGTCGTGGCGATGGAGGGAGCACTCGAGGCGATCGAGGTGGGCGGAGGACGACACGACCGCGGGGAGCCGTTCGACCATCGTGTCTGCGGTGGTACACGGCGGCGAGCGAACGGCTCGCCGGACGGCGGGCGGCGCGGCGCGCAACGGCTACGCAGCGCGGCGCCGGCCCACGGCCTGGTGAGGCAAGAGCGTGGCGATGCGCAGCAGGTTGTTCGCCAGGACGGCGGCGCCGACGAACACCTCGAAGCGGTCGCGGCCCTCGAGCGGACAGCGGCGCATGCCGCGCCCGCGCAGGAGCACCGAGATCCGGCCTTCGATGCCCGCGCGGAAGCGCTGCCCCCGCTTGAAGGGCCGGCTCTTCTCGTGGGCCGTGCGTTCCGGGGTCTTGCCTCCGCCGCGCTGGGGGACACACTCAGTACGCACGCCCGCGGCGGTCACGACCTCCACGTTGGCCCGCGTATAGAATCCGCGGTCGGCCGCGTAGAGTGTGGGGACGGTTCCGAAGGTCGCCGCGTGCTGGAGCAGCGAGGGGGCGACGTGGCCTTCGTCGACGGGATTGCCGTCGAGGACCCGGTAGTCGGTGATGAACCCGTGGCCACTCTCGGCCAGAAACACCTTGTGCCCGAACTCGACCGGGCGCTGCACCTTCCCGCGCTTGATGAGATCGGTGTGCGGTTCGAAGATCGAGAAGATCTTCTCGTGCACCGGGACCGGCTCACCGTGGAGGACCCGCCGGCGCGTTTGTGTCATCACACGCTCGGCCAAGCCACAGAAGTGCTCGATCTCCTCGCTGAGGGCGGTGACCGCGGCCGCGGCGAGCGGCTCCGCGGGTGGGGTCGCGCGCGCCATGGCGACGGCGGCGCGCGCGGTCGCGACCACGCCCGCCGTGACGCCGAGGAGATCGCGCTATGTGCGCGTTTGCTGACGCGGCCGCGCCGCCGGGCTCAGGCGGTGGAGTTCCTGCATCCGCCGGCGCGCCCGACGGGTGCGGTCAGCAAACCCCCGCCGCGCGTGCGGGACCTGTTCGCCCAAGCGCTTGACCAAGCGGGTGAGCACCCGCACCGCGTCCCAGAGCAGCCCGCTGTCGGTCGGCCAATGGATGTCGGTCTCCACCACGGTGGTGTCGACGCGCAGCCGCGCGCCATCCTCCAGGCCGAGGCCGACGGCGGCCTGGACCACGGCGTCGTTGAGGGCGCGGACCGT
>DASWJN010000212.1:0-20201 GCA_036397135.1 Candidatus Methylomirabilota bacterium | reverse complement strand
CCCTCGTAGGCCCGGCCGGTCAGGGCGCGCGCCCCCACCGACACCCGCGGGTCGCGGTCGGCGGCGCTGGCCAGGTGATAGGCGTTGAACCGCAACGCCTGCGCGGTCGCCGGGCTGCCCGCGATCCGCACGTCGGCGCGCTCCCAGATCGCCGCCCAGCGCGCCGCATGCGCGGCCAGCGCGCCCTCGAAGTCCTCCCACCGCAGCGCGCGCAGGCGCTCGATGGCCGCCGCGTGCGGGTCGGCGACGTCGCGGCTGGTGTAGACCACGATGTACCGCCGGAACGTGAGCGTCTCGCCGATCAGCGCCGGCACCCGCCAGCGCACGGCATCCCGGCCGCTGCCGGCGAGCGTGGTGCGGGCGGCCAGGCAGATCTCGACGCCCGAGGCCCGGGTGGTGAAGCGCTGCACGTCGAGGGCAGGATCGGCCTCGCCCGGCTCCAGGGGCACGAGATGCGGATGGTTGGCCGCGAGGTCGGGGTCGGCCAGTGAGACGTCGACCTCGAGGGTGCCGGAGTGGTTGTCCAGGCACACCGTGGCCTCCTGCAGGAGCAGGTGCAGGTCGTCGAGCGAGGCGCACCGCCGCGTCCGCACCACCGTCCGGCGGTCGGTCCCGGGCTCGTAGACGTCGTGCGCGTGCAGGATGCCTTGCCGCAGGTCGAGCGCGCGCCGGTGCGCGCGCCAGTGGGGGCCCGCCAGGTCGAGCGGCTCGCCGTCGAGGTCGAGGCGCAGGCGGAACGGGAACGGCGCCGACACCAGCTCGCTGTACGGGTAGTCCCCGCGGCCGCCGCCCAGGAACTCCAGCTCGGAATACGGGCGACCCGGCTGCTTGCGGTCGTAGACGCCGGCGATGAAGAGATCGCCCTGCGAGCCGGGCAGCGGCGAGTCGAGCGTGCCCCGCACGCCGAGGTAGCCGTTGCCCACGGTGAAGATGCTCTCGCTCGCGTGCTCGCGGGCCGGATCGAAGCCCTCCTGCTCGATGCGCCAGGCGACGACCGCCTCGCGCTTGTCGCGCACGTGCGCGTCGAGGCCGTCGATGTCGAGCTCGCCGAGATCGGCCACCACGAGGTCCGCGCCATGGGCGGCCAGCGCTTCCCGGTTGCCGCCGCGGTCCACGCCCACCACGAGGCCGAAGCCGCCCCGGCGGCCGGCCTCCACGCCCGAGACCGCGTCCTCGATCACCAGGGCGCGGCCCGGCGTCACCCCGAGCATGTCGGCGGCCTCGAGGAACGGGTCCGGGTGGGGCTTGCCCTCGAGCCCGAGGGCTTCGGCGTCCAGCCCGTCGATGCGCGCGTCGAAGAGGGCTTCGATCCCCGCCGCCCGCAGCAGCTCGCGGCCGTTCCGGCTCGAGGTCACCACGGCGGTCTTCACGCCCCGCGCGCGCAGGGCCCGGATCAGCTCGACGGTCGATCCGAAGACCTCCACGCCGTCGCGGCGCAGGCGGTCCATGAACAGCGCGTCCTTGCGCCCGCCGAGGCCGTGGACGGTGGCGGCGTCCGGAGCGTCGGTCGGCTCGCCCTCGGCCAGCGCAATGCCGCGCGCGGCGAGGAAGCTGCGCACGCCCTCGTAGCGCGGCTTGCCGTCCACGTAGGCGAGGTAGTCCGCCGCCGGGTCGAAGGGCCGGAAGGGCTCGCCGCCGCCAGCGGCCCGCCGCCGCAGGAAGTCGTCGAACAGCTCCGCCCAGGCGGCGGCGTGCAGCCGGGCGGTGCGGGTCACGACGCCGTCCAGGTCGAAGAGCACCGCGTCGAAGCCGAGGTCGGGCGGCGGGGGGGCGCTCACGAGGTGCGACCATCGCGCGTCGGTTCCATCCCGTCTCCTCTTCGGGGGCGCGCAACCCCCGCCGGCGACTGCGCCCGTCGAGCCGCTCCCTCACTGTAGATCACAAATGGTAGCCTGACGCGCGCATCGGAGGAGCGACGGCGTGACGGCCCTCGCCCGCTGACGCCGAGCCTCGCCGCGTCAGTCGGGATCGACTCATCGCTCGCGCGCGAAGGCCGGCGCCCTGTGGCAGTATCACCCTCGTCGTGACGCCTCGCCGGGGACGTCACCGACCCCGAATGACACCGCGCGCCGGGAACGATGTCTCAGGCTGAGAGCGCCCTGCTGGTGGCGTCGGTGCTGCTGCTCGTCAGCGTCATCGCGAGCAAGACCTCCGGCCGTCTGGGCGTGCCGGCGCTGCTGGTCTTCCTGCTCATCGGCATGCTGGCGGGCTCGGAAGGGCCCGGGGGCATCCACTTCGACGACCCCGGACTCGCCCGGTCTTTGGGGGTCCTGGCGCTCGCCCTGATCCTCTTCGCCGGAGGCGCCGACACGGACTGGCGCTCCGTCCGGCCGGTCGTCTGGCAGGCGCTCGCGCTGTCGACGCTCGGCGTGCTCGTCACCGCCGTCACGCTGGCGGTCCTGCTGCACTGGCTGCTGCGCCAGCCGTTCCTGGAGGCGCTGCTGCTCGGCGCCATCGTGTCGTCCACCGATGCGGCCGCCGTCTTCGCCGTCCTCCAGTCCCAGAACGTCGGCCTCCGCGGACGCCTGAAGCCGCTGCTGGAGCTGGAGTCGGGCAGCAACGACCCGATGGCGGTGTTCCTCACGGTCGCGGTGATACGCGTGCTGATGGACCCGGCGGCGAGCGTGGGCGGCATCGCGCTCGGCTTCGCGGTGCAGATGGTCGTCGGCGCCGCGGCCGGTTACGGCATCGGCCGGGGCATGGTGTGGCTCGTCAACCGGGTGCGGCTGGAGTACGAGGGCCTCTACCCCGTCCTCACGCTCTCCCTCGTGCTCTTCACGTACGGCCTCACCGCCACCATCGGCGGCAACGGGTTCCTGGCGGTGTACGTCGCCGGGCTCGTGCTGGGCAACAGCGATTTCATCCACAAGCGGAGCCTCGTCCGCTTCCACGACGGCCTCGCCTGGCTGATGCAGATCGTCATGTTCCTCGCCCTGGGCCTGCTCGTGTTTCCGTCACGGCTGCTCGACGTCGTCGGCCCCGGCCTGGTCACGGCCGCGTTGCTGATGTTCGTCGCCCGCCCCCTCGCCGTGTTCCTGGTGCTGCTCCCGTCGAAGATGTCGCTGGCCGACAAGACGCTGGTCGCCTGGGTGGGACTGCGAGGGGCGGTCCCCATCGTCCTGGCGACGTTTCCGCTCCTTGGCGGGGTCCCGGGGGCGGATCACCTGTTCAACCTGGTGTTCTTCGTGGTCCTGACCTCCGTCCTGCTCCAGGGCACGTCGATCCCGGCTGTCGCACGCTGGCTCGGCGTCGGCGTCCCGGTCGAGCGGCGGCCGCTCGACGCCCCCGCGGTCGCGAGCGCGAGCGCGCGGCTGCGGGAGATCGAGATCCCGAGCGGGTCGACGACGGCCGGCAAGCGGCTGCTCGATCTCGGATTGCCGCCGGGCGCCCTCATCGTCCTGCTGCGGCGAGGGGACCGCGTCATCGTCCCCGACGGCGGACCGCCCTCGCCGAGGGCGACACCGTGGTGGTTCTCGCCGACGAGGAGGCGCACGGCGACGTCCGGCCCCTCGTGCAGGGCCGCGGGGGCGACTAGGGGCGCGGCCCTCAACAGCCCTTGTTGCTCACGACATCGAGGCACACCGAGCCCAGGGTCGTCGCACCGCTCTTGTCGGTGCTGGGGACGGTGAACGTGATCCGCGAGTAGGAGAGGCTCACCTCCTCGAAGGCGTTGGCGCTGTTGGCGGTGAGGTTCGCCGCCGCGTCGATGTTCGAGATCAACGCGCCCTCGAGCTTGACGGTCGTGGTCTGCTTGACCACGCCGCTGATGCTCATGTACCAGATGATCTCGACGGTGAGCGACTCACCGGTGAAGGCGGCCCGCAACAGCTTGGGACTGGCCCGGTCGAAGCCCTTGAGCACACCGACCGGCTTGGCCGTGGGCTTGCCGGGGGAGATGCCTCCCGGCTTCGATGATCGGTGGGTTCGCCAGGCCGAAGCTGGTGGCAAACACCTGGATGGCGTTCGCCGAGCCAGGGATGGACGGGATGGACGTCTGGTCACCCTGGATGACGCCCTGAATCGATCCCGTGATCTTCGCGAACGCGTCATCGGCCCAGGATGGCGGGGCCGACAGCGCGAGCACCACCAGGCACGACCACACCGCAACCGCTGCGAGCTTCGCCGACGTCCTTGCCATGGCCGCCTCCCCCGCTCCGAGAGGTTCGCTGCCCCTGCTGCATCCGAGGCGTTATACCACCTACGGGTAGTCTGCAGGCACCCATTGGCGAAGTTCGTTGGCGAAGTGTCGGAAAGCTTGCCAGGCTCGCTGGGCGCGCCGCCGCCGGGCGCACGCCGAGATCCGGCTGACTTCACCGTGGAGATCGTCTGCTGTACGATCACGCCATCCCGTCGCGCCGAACGCTGGAGGGCGTCGTACGCGTCGATCAGGTGAGCGGATGCCCCGCCGGCCGCCGTGGCCGCAGGGGGGCGGCTCAGCCTCGAGACCCTCGGCGTCGCGGATTGAGGAGGTGACCACCATGCTCGAGGAAGACGCTGCAGACGCCGGCTTCGCCCGCTGGGCTCACGGGTACGGGGTGATCCGCCACACGGCCGCCACCCGGGCGCGCGTCCGCGAGGCGGTGACGCGCCTGGGCAACCAGGGGCAGCGCGGCGACGATACCGACCCCTGGGAGCTGCTCCAGGCCCTGGACCGGGTGACGAGCGCGGCCATGTGGCTGGTGGTGCACGAGACGTACGCGCAGAACGTGTACCTCGACGGGCGGCCGCTCGCGACCGCCGACTTCAAGCCCCGGCCCGAGGGCCACACCGGCGGCGCGCTGAACATGGTCCCCGCCTACGTGGCGTACCTCGCGGCCAACGCCCTCACGGGCGCCACGCGGGCGTGGCTGATGGGGCAGGGCCACTGCGTGGCCGCCGTCGACTCGGCCAACCTGCTGGTGGGCAACATGACGCCGGCCCACGCCGCGCGCTATGCGGTGACCGACGATGGCCTGACCCGCTACGTGCGCGACTTCTACTCCTACCGCCTCGGGGACGACGGCCGCCAGGACTCGCCGCTCGGCAGCCACGTCAACGCGCACACCGCCGGCGGCCTGTCGGAGGGCGGCTACCTCGGGTTCGCCGAGCTGCAGTACGTGCACATGCCGTTGCCCGGCGAGCGCCTGGTGGCGTTCCTGTCCGACGGCGCCTTCGAGGAGCAGCGCGGCAGCGACTGGGCGCCGCGCTGGTGGCGCGCCGAGGACAGCGGCGCGGTCGTCTCCATCATGATCAAGAACGGGCGCCGCATCGATCAGCGGACCACCATGTCCCAGCAGGGCGGCACGGCCTGGTTCGTCCGGCATCTGCGGCTGAACGGGTTCGACCCGCTCGTGCTCGACGGCCGTGATCCGGCCGCGTTCGTCTGGGCCATCCTGGAGGCCGAGCGCCGGCTCGAGGCGGCGGCCGCCGAGGTCCGGCGGGGCCGGCGCCGCTATCCGGTGCCGCTGCCGTACGGCGTGGCAGTGGCGCCGAAAGGCTTCGGCTTCCCGGGCGCCGGCACCAACCTGGCGCACAACCTGCCGCTGATGGCGAATCCCCGCACCGACGCCCGGGCGGCGGCGCGCTTCAACGAGGGGGCCCGCCGGCTCTGGGTGCCGCCGGACGAGCTGCGCGCCGCCAGCGGGCGGCTCCAGCAGCACGCCGCCTCCGGGCGTCCCCGCGAGCGCGACCACGCCCTGGCCCACCGCGACGTGGCGCTGCCCGAGGTGCCGCCGCCGCCGTTCCGCGAGGTCGATGCGGCCCGGCGCGGGGATCCCGCGACCTGGGCGTACGCGTCGCCGATGACCGCCGTGGACCGGATGTTCGCCGCGATCGTGCGCGCCAATCCCCACCTGCGCCCCCGGGTCGGCAACCCCGACGAGATGCGCTCGAACCGCCTCGTCGAGACCCTCGAGCTGCTGAAGTTCAGGGTGACGGATCCGGAGCCGGGCCTGCCGGAATCGGTGCACGGCGCGGTGATCACCGCGCTCAACGAGGAGGCGGTGGCCAGCGCGGCGCTCGCCAACAAGGGCGGCCTCAACCTGATCCACACCTACGAGGCGTTGGGGACCAAGATGCACGGGGCCCTGCGCCAGGAGGTGATCTTCGCGAGCCACTGCGCGGAGGCGGGCCGGCCGCAGCGGTGGCTCTCGATCCCGCTCGTGCTGACCTCCCACACCTGGGAGAACGGCAAGAACGAGCAGTCGCACCAGGATCCGAGCATGGCCGAAGCGATGCTCGGCGAGCTGAGCCACGTGTCGCGCGTCGTCTTCCCCGCGGACTTCAACACGGCCGCCGTGGTGACCGAACGGCTCTACCGGACGCACGGGCAGTTCTGGACGCTGGTCGTGCCCAAGGCCGACGGCATCCCCGACCTCTTCACGACCGCCGAGGCGCGACGCCTGATGGACGACGGCGGCCTCCGGCTGGACTGGGCGGGGCACGCCGCCGACCGCGCCGGGCTGGTCCTGGCGGCGGTGGGCGGCTACCAGCTCGGCGAGGTGCTGCGCGCCTCACGCCGTCTGGCGCAGCGCGAGGTGCCGCACACGGTGGTCTACCTCCTCGAGCCCGGACGCTTCCGACGGCCGCGCCGCGCGGCGGAGCGTGATCACCTGGCCCCGCGGGACGTGCAGACCGCCCTGTTCGCGGACCGGGCGCGCTGCCGCGTGCTGGTGACCCACACCCGTCCCGAGCCGATGCTCGGGCTGCTCGAGCCCTTCGGGGCCCCCGCGCGCGTCGCGGGGCTCGGCTACGCGAGCGAGGGCGGCACCTACGACACGGCGGGTCTGCTCTACGTGAACCGCTCGAGCTGGGCCCACGTCGTCGCCGAGGCGGCCCGGCTGCTCGATCTCCAGCCGGACGGTCTTCTCGAGCCCACGGAGCGCGAGGCGCTCGACGGCCGCCGCAATCCGCAGGGCGTCATCGTGCCGGAGCCCGCACAGCCATGACGATCGTCTGCGGGACCGATCTGTCGGCCCAGGCCGCCCAGGCCGCTGACGCCGCCGCTGCCATTGCGGCGGCGCTCGGAACGCCGCTGGACCTCGTCTACGTCGCGGAAGGGTTCTGGCGCGAGCTGCCGGAGCGCGCGCGGGGGCCGCTGGTCGACGAAGTGCGCGGCCGCCTGCGCGCCGAGGCCGAGCGGCTCGGGCGGCGGGGCGTCACCGTGCGAGACTACCTCCTCTACGGGGTCGCGGACGAAGCCCTCACCGCGCATGCCGGGCAGGCGGGCGCCCGCTTGCTCGTGGTGTCGTCCACCGGCCGCCGGGCTCCGGCCCGCTGGGTCCTGGGCAGCGTCGCCGAGCGGACGGTGCAGACCTCGCCGATCCCGGTGCTGGTCGTGCGCGATGCGTCGCCGCTCCTGGCCTGGGTGGAGGGCCGGCGGCGCCTCCGTGTGATGGTGGCCGCCGATTTCTCCACGAGCGCCGATGCCCCGATCCGCTGGCTCGCCGAGCTGCGCGCCCTCGGCCCGTGCGACGTGGTCGTCGTCTACGCCTCGTGGCCCCCCGCCGAGCGGCGGCGCCTGGGAACCGGCGTCCGCAGCACCCTCTTCGACAACGACCCGGAGATCGACACGGCCGTGCGCCAGGATCTCCAGCGCAAGGTCGACCGCCTTGCCGGGGGTGGCGATGTGCGGGTCCGGGTGGAGAGCGTCCTGGGTCGCGTGGCCAACTATCTCGTGGGCGTGGCCGGCGAGGAGGGCGTCGACCTGCTCGTGGTCGGGACCCGCCAGCGCGGGGGTGGCGGCCGGCTCTGGCAGGGCTCCGTGTCACGCGGGGTCCTGCACGCCGCACCGATGAGCGTCGCCTGCGTGCCGGGGGCGCGCCCGACCGGACACGAGACCTCCGCCATCCCCGCGATCCACACGGTCCTGGCCGCGACGGATTTCTCGGATCTCGGCAATCGGGCGGTTCCCTTCGCGTATGGCCTGCTTCCGCAGGGTGGCACCGTCCACCTGGTCCACGTCGTCGAGATGGCGGAGGTCAACGACCTCGCGTACCGCCACTACGAAACGGGATTCCCGCCGACGGACGCGCAGCGGGCGGCCCAGGAGCCGGAGCTGTGCGCGCACCTGCAGGCGCTCGTTCCGGCCGGCGCGGCGGCGCGCGGCGTCGAGACCCACGTGCACGTCGTCGAGGCGCGGAGCGCCGGGGCGGCGATCGTCACGGCGGCCGAGCGGCTCGGCGCGGACGTGCTCTGCGTCGGGTCCCACGGCCGCTCGGGGCTGTCGGCGGCCTTCGCCGGCTCGGTCGCGCAGGACGTCGTCGCGCGGAGCGGGAGGCCCGTCGTGGTCGTCGGGCCCGGACCAGACTGAACCGGTGAAGCCGGCGATCCTGGGGGTCCTCACCGGCCACGGCCCCCTCCTGCCGCTGCTCGCGCTCGCCACGGTGGCGGCGTTGATCTTCCTGGTGACGGCGCGCCTGGCCCGCCAGGCCGACACGATCGCCGAGCACACCGGTCTCGGCCGGCTCTGGGTCGGGACCGTGCTCCTGGCCGCCACCACGTCCCTGCCGGAGGTCCTCACCAACGTCAACGCCGGCCTGCTGGACGAGCCGGACATCGGCGCCGGCGATCTCCTGGGGGCCTCGCTCGCCAACATGCTGATCCTGGCCGTGCTGGACATGGCGTTCGCCCGCCGACGCATCCTCCACCACGTGGCGATCGATCACGCGCAGGTCGGGCTGCTGGGGATCCTGCTGGCCGCCACGGTCGGGACCGCCCTCGTGACCGGGGGATGGGGGCGGATCGGCCACGTGGGGTTCGAGAGCGTCGTGATCCTGCTCGTCTACCTGGGCGGCATGGCGCTCGTCTATCGCTCGGCGGTGCTCGGGCCGGTCCCGCTGGACGGCGCTTCCCCCGGCCGTCGCGATCGGGCTCCCGCTCGAGTGGCCGCGGCGGGGTTCGCGCTCGGGGCGGCCGGCCTCATGCTGCTGACCCCGCTGCTGGTCCTCACGGCCGAAGCCATCTCCCGGGAGGCGGGGTTCACCGCGACCTTCGTCGGCACCCTGCTGGTCGGGCTCACCACCTCGCTGCCCGAGCTGGCGGCCACCGTGGCGGCGGTCCGTATGGGGGCCCTCGACCTGGCGGTCGGGAACGTGTTCGGAAGCGTCGCCTTCAACATGCTCGTCTTCGTGGTGCTGGACGCGGCCTACCGTCCCGGCCCGCTGCTCGCGGCCATCTCCCGGGACCACCTCCCGACGGTCCTGCTCGTCATCGCCTGCCTGTCGCTCGCGCTGATGGCCATCGTCTCCCGCGCCCGGCGGTCACCGGGACCGGTCTTGATCGAGAGCGTGCTCATCGCCGTCGCCTACGTGCTCGGGGCCTGGCTGCTGCTCCGGACGGGATCGTGAGGTGCATCACGGCGGCTCCGGCGCGGCCGGGGTCGGCTCAACCCGCCGCGACGAGCGCGGCCATCCGCTCGCGGGTGGCCTCGTCGGGCAGCGGGCCGACGCCGGCCTTCATGTTGTCGGCCAGGTGCTGCGGCCGGCTCGTGGCCGGGATCACGCACGTGACGCCGGGGTGGGCGAGGATCCACTTCAGGAAGACCTGCGCCCAGCTCTCGCAGCCGATCTCGGCAACCCACGCCGGCAGCGCCCGGCCGCGCACGCGGTGGAACAGCCCGCCCTCGGCAAAGGGCCGGTTCACGAGCACGGCGACGCCGCGCTCGCGGGCCAGCGGCAGGATGCGGCGCTCGGCCTGCCGCTCGCCGAGCGAGTAGTTGACCTGCACGAAGTCCAGGGGCTCGGCCCGGAGCACCCGCTCCAGCTCGTCGTAGGCGCTCGCGGTGTAGTGGGTGACGCCGAGGTAGCGGATGCGGCCGGCCGCCTTCCACTCCCGCAGCGTGCGCAGGTGCGTCCGCCAGTCGAGCAGGTTGTGGATCTGCATCAGGTCGAGGCGCCGGGCGCGCAGGCGCCGGAGCGACTGCTCCATCTGGGTGACCCCCGCGTCGCGGCCGCTCGTCCAGACCTTGGTGGCCAGGAACAGCGTGTCGGTCACGGCGAGGTCGGCGGCGAGGTCGCCGGCCACCGACTCGGCGGCGCCGTACATCGGCGAGGAGTCGATCACGCGCCCGCCCAGCCCGACGAAGCGCTGCAGGACCTCCCTGAGCGAAGCCCGCGCGGCCGCCGAGGCCCCGACGTCGAACGTGCGCCACGTCCCCAGGCCGACCGCGGGAATCTGCTCGCCGCTGGAGGGAATCGGGCGCTGCAGGAGGGGCGCCGTCGCGCCGGCCGGCGCCGGTCCCGCGGCCGCCGCCGCCATCAGGCGCAGCACCGTACGCCGCGTGAGCGGCGGCCCGATCGGCTCATCTCCCATCTCTCATACCTCCAATCGGACGGTGCCGCAGGATTTCCTGGCGGCGCCCCCGGTCGACCGCGGTCGCGATCGACCACGCGACGGGCGCCGCCTCATGTCGTACCATTGCCGTGCAATCATCCTACCCGGTGCGGGCGGAGGTGACCGATGGGCATGACCCTGGAGCAGTTCGCGGCCGAGTGCCGTCAGATCCTCGAGCACGATCCCGGCCCCGGCGGCCGCCGGAAGGTGTGCGCCGTCGTGCAGGCCGCGCTGCGGGACGAGGCGTTCGTCGCGCGGCACCTCGGCGACGACGTGCCCGAGCGCAAGATCCTCTACGAGGATCCCGCGCTCGGGTTCTGCATCCTCGCCCACCGCTACCAGGGCGCCAAGGAGAGCGCGCCGCACGACCACGGGCCGTCGTGGGCGATCTACGGCCAGGCGCGGGGCGAGACGATCATGAGCGACTGGACGGTGCTGGAGCCGGCGGCCGAAGGCAAGTCCGGCAAGGTGACGCTCGAGCGCAGCTACGCGCTCGAGCCCGGCGACGCCCACGTCTACAACGAGGGCGACGTCCACTCCCCCCGGCGGGAGGGCCCGACCCGGCTCATCCGGATCGAGGGCACCAACATGGACCGGGTCAAGCGGCTGTCCTTCGAGAAGGTCTGAGCCGGGCGCGGGCTGGCGGGCATGCGCGGGCTCGCCATGGCGGTCGTTCTGCTCCTCGCCGGCTGCGCGACAGGCCCGCCGGTCGGCCCGCCGGCCTCGTTCGCGCCGGATCTGCGCGGCACGTGGACGGGCACGTGGGGTGGCACCCCGGCCAGCCTGGTCGTGACCGGGCAGCAGACCGGACACGGCGAGTCCGGGCTCGTGCTCGGGCCGTGGCAGGTGCTGGGCGAGCGCTATCCCACCGCGACCGGCGTGCTGACCTCGACGATCGACGGCGCGCCGGTCTCCACCCACATGAGCGCGCTGCTCTCGGACTCGGGCGGAGGCGTCGTCCTCACCGTCCACGCGCACTCGGCGGCCGGCGAGCAGTGGCTCGCCCTCCGCCTCGTGGACGCCGACCGCCTGGAAGGCATGGGGAACTCGCAGCACTCGTGGGGGCCGCAGGGCCCCGCCCAGCTCGTCCGCCGTGCCCGGCCGCCCGCTTGATCTGCCCGATCGGCTCGGGCATCATGATGCTCATGAGAACCACCTTGACGCTCGATGATGATGTCCTGAAGGCAGCCAGACGCGTTGCGCGCGAGCAGGATCGTCCGCTCAAGGATGTCATCAACGACGCCTTGCGTCAGGGACTGGCCCTCGGCGAGGCGCGGCGGCGCCCGGCCTACCGATTCCGGATGAAGACCGTCGGCGGTCGCCTCCTGCCCGGCGTCGATCTCGCCGATCGGGACAAGCTGTACGAGGTGATGGAGCGCGGTTAGGCGTCGGTGAGGTGTGATCGCACTCGACACCAACATCCTGATCCACGCGCACCGTCGCGGGACGGCGCACCACGAGCGGGCGCTCGCGTTGCTGAAAGAGCTCGGTGAGGGCCCCGCGCCGTACGCGCTCTTCTGGCCGTCCCTGTACGAATTCCTCCGCGTCGTGACGCACCATCGCGTCTTCGACCCGCCCTCGACCACGCTGGAGGCCGTCGAGGCCGTTCGCGACCTGCTGGCGCCCCCGATCGTGCGGGTGCTGAGCGAGACGGACCGTCACCCGTCCGTCCTCGATCACGTGCTCCAGACCAGCCGGGCGACCGGCAACCTCGTCCACGACGCCCACCTGGTGGCGCTCGCGCTCGAGCACGGGGTGCGCGAGATCCTCACGCTCGACGGCGACTTCGCGCGGTTCCCCCAGGTGTCGAGCCGCAACCCGTTCCGCTGAACGCGGGTCAGGCGGGGGCGGCGCCGCTCAGCAGCGCTTCGGCGGCGATGTTCAGGTCGTAGCGCTCGCGGGCGATCGTCAGCACGCTGTCGGCGAACTGCGGGTGATCGTGGAGGATGCGGCCGAACGCGGCCTGGTCGAGGGCGAGCAGGTCGCAGCCGGTCTTGGCCCGGACCGAGGCCGTGCGCGGCGTGTGGATGAGCAGGGCGATCTCGCCGAAGCAGGCGCCGTCCTTGAGCGTCGTCACGACCCGGCCGGCGTCATCCAGCACCTCGACCTCGCCGCGGACGACGACGTACATCTCGCGGCCCATGTCGCCCTGGCGGATGAGCATCTCGCCGGCGCTGGCCACCTCGGGGCGGAGGGCGAGGATCACCTGGGAGAGGAAGAGCGGGTCGCCGTCCTTGAAGATGGCGACCTTCTTCAGCACGTCGTCGGTGAGCAGCTCGAACCACCGGCGGCCGTCGCGCTCGATGAGGTCGGAGGCCGCCGTCGGTCCCCAGCTGCCGCGCGCGTAGCTCGGGAAGTCGGCCGGCGTGGCCTTCCAGTAGTCGAGCAGCGGCTGGGCGACCCGCCACGCCGCCTCCACGAGGTCGCCGCGCGAGAAGAGGGTGGCGTCGCCGCGGGTGCACGAGTAGATCATCACCTCGTAGCCGGTGTAGCGGGAGGCCTTGAACGCGTCGCCGTAGCCGAAGCGCATGTTGACCGGCTGCAGGCGGAGGGTGGGGCCGGGGATCTTGGCGTGGAACTGCACCTCGATCCCCTGGTAGGGCTGGATGTGGAAGATCAGCCGGTTGGCGCCGATCTCGCGCACCGGCGTGTCGCGGAAGAGCGCCGGGGGCGCCTTCTTGAACTCCACGATGATCTCGGTGCCGCGCTTCCACAGGGCCTTGCCCGAGCGCAGGTAGATCGGCACGCCCTCCCAGCGCCAGTTGTCGATGTGGAAACGGGCCGCCGCGAACGTCTCGGTCCTGGACTGCGGGTCGACGTCCTTCTCCTGGCGGTAGCCGGGCTTCACCACCCGGCCCGCGTCGTCGAGCTGGGGGCCGTACTGGCCGCGGACGACGTGGCGCGCGACCTCCTCGGGCGTGTAGACGCGCACGGCCTCCAGCAGCTTGGCCTTCTCGTTGCGGATGGCGTGCGAGTCGAACGAGCCCGGCACTTCCATGCACAGGTAGGCGAGCATCTGGAACATGTGGTTCTGCATCATGTCGCGCAGCACGCCGGCGCTGTCGTAGTAGCCGCCGCGGCCCTCGACGTCGACGGCCTCGGCCACGTTGAACTGGATGTTGTCGATGAAGTGCTTGTTCCACAGCGGCTCGAACATCCCGTTGCTGAAGCGGAAGGCCAGGAGGTTCTGGACCGTCTCCTTGCCGAGGTAGTGGTCGACCCGGTAGATCTGGTCCTCGTGCCAGTGGGCGAGGACGTCCCGGTTGAGCTGCAGCGCGGACGCCAGGTCGGTGCCGAAGGGCTTCTCGACGATGAGGCGCTTCCAGCCGGGGCCGTCCTTGAACCCGACCCTGTGCAGCTGCTCGCAGATGAGGCCGAAGAACCGGGGGGCGGTGGCGAAGTAGAAGACGACGTTGCCGCCGGTCCCGTACTGGGCGCCCAGCCGGGCGACCTCGGCCTTCAGCTTCTCGAAGGCGTTGAGGTCGTCGAAGCCGGCCGGCAGGTAGTGAAAGCGGCTGACCAGCGCGTCCCACGCGGCCGGGTCGAACGCGTGACGCGTGTGGAACTTCTGGATGTCCTCGCCGAGCCGCTTCCGGAACGACTCCGTGGTGAGCGGGTCGATCGCGGCGCCCAGTACGGCGAACCGCTCCGAGAGCAAGCCGTCGCAGGCGAGGTTGTAGAGCGCCGGCACCAGCAGGCGCTTGGTGAGGTCACCGGAGGCGCCGAAGATCAGCAGCACGCACGGCTCGGTCGTCGGGTTGACGCTCTCGGGATCCTCGCTGGCCACGTCGCCTCCTTGGCGCCGTCCGAGGCTAGCGTGACACCCCGCCGAGGTCAACTGCGCCGTCGCCGGGGCCGCTCTGCTAGAATTCGCGGCGTGCCGCGGATCAACGAAGCCTTCCTGAACCTCAAGGCGAGCTATCTCTTCGCCGAGATCAAGCGGCGGACGGAGGCCTTCGCCGCCGCCCGCCCGGACGCCCGCGTCATCTCGCTGGGGATCGGCGACGTCACCCAGCCGCTGCCGGCGGCGGTGGTGCAGGCGCTGGAGACGGCGGCCCGCGAGCAGGGGCACGCCGAGACGCTGAAGGGCTACGGCCCCTACACCGGCTACGAGTGGCTGCGCCGGGACATCGCCGCCCATGACTTCGGCGAGCGCGGCGTCACGCTGGAGGCCGACGAGGTGTTCGTGAGCGACGGCGGCAAGAGCGACGGCGCGAACATCCAGGAGCTGTTCGAGCGCGACTGCGTGGTCGCGCTGATGGATCCGGTCTACCCGGTGTACGCCGACAGCAACGTGATCGCCGGCCGTTCCGGCCCCGCCGACGCGAGCGGACGCTACCCGGGCTTCGTGTACCTGCCGTGCACGGCCGACAACGACTTCCAGCCGGCGCTGCCCGACCGCCACGTCGATCTCATCTACCTGTGCTATCCCAACAATCCCACCGGCGCCGTCATGACGGGGGCGGCCCTGCGGCGCTGGGTCGACTACGCGCGCGCGCACGAGGCCGTGATCGTCTACGACGCGGCCTACGAGGCCTACATCCGCGATCCCGACCTTCCCCACTCGATCTACGAGGTCGAGGGCGCCCGCGAGGTGGCCATCGAGTCGCGCAGCTTCTCCAAGAGCGCGGGGTTCACCGGCCTGCGGCTGGCCTACACGGTGGTGCCCCGGGCGATGCGCGGCCGGACGGCGGGCGGCACCGCGGTCGGCCTCAACGAGCTGTGGTCGCGGCGCACGGCGACCAAGTCCAACGGGCCGCCCTACGTCGTCCAGCGGGCGGCGGCGGCCGTCTACACGCCGGCCGGCCGCCAGCAGGTGCGCGCGCTGATCGACTTCTACATGGAGAACGCGCGGATCATCCGCGAGGGGCTGGCCGCCGCCGGCCTCACGGTCTACGGCGGACACCACGCGCCCTACCTGTGGGTGCGCACGCCGGCCGGCGTGTCGTCGTGGGATTTCTTCGACCGGCTGCTGGCCGAGGCGCACGTGGTCGGCGCGCCGGGCGGGGGTTTCGGGCCGAGCGGCGAGGGCTACTTCCGTCTCACCGCCTTCGGTTCCCGCGAACAGACCGTCGAGGCCGTCCAGCGCATCCGCACCCGCCTGGCGTGACCGGCGCCGGCGCCGCGCCGCCGATGAGCTGTCCCGGCTGCGAGGGGCCGATGGACGCCCGCCGCTTCGACGCCCACTACGGGCGCTCGGTCGAGCTGGACCTGTGCCACGGCTGCGGGCTCATCTGGTTCGACGGCCGCGAGAGCATCGCGCTGACCCCGGGCGCGGTGCTGCGCCTCTTCACGGCGCTCGACGCGCACCGGGAGCGGCGGCATCCACTCCAGCGCGACACGATGACCTGCCCGCGCTGCCGGCGGCGGCTCGCGCCGACGGTCGACCGGCAGCGCGCCACCACGTTCGCGTACTGGCGGTGCCCGGCGGAGGACGGCCGGCTCACCACGTTCTTCGACTTCCTGCGCGAGAAGAACTTCGTGCGCCCGCTCTCGGCCGAGCGGCTGGCCGAGCTGCGCGCCTACGCCCGCACCGTCCACTGCTCGGCGTGCGGCGCGCCCATCGACGTCACTCGCGAGTCCGCGTGCTCCCACTGCCGCGCGCCGCTGTCGATGCTCGACCCCGACCAGGTGCAGCAGGTCGTGGGCGAGCTGCAGCGCGCCGAGGAGCGCCGGACCACGGTCGATCCCACGGTCGGCGCGCGCCTCGTCGCCGACCGCGCCGCCCTCGAGCGCGCCTTCCGCGCCATCCCCGGCGAGGTCCAGCGCCTGGACGCCAGCCCCTCGTTCGGCCTCGTCGAGTCCGGCATCTCCGCCCTCGTCCGCCTGCTCTCCGACCCGCCGAACCCGTAGTCGCCCGCCCCCGCTTGACCGCACGCGCGGAACCGACGCGCTCACCGACCCCTGCGCTCGAACGGCGGCGACGGCTCGCCAGCAAGTGGCGCGGCGGGGTCCCCCACGCCTGCCCGCGCGGCGCGTCAGTCCCAGTCCACCCGAGCAGGCGTCGTCAGTGGCCGGCCTCACGGACACGGCCGGCCGGGTCGGCCGAGGCGAGCAGCGGCGCCGGCTGGCCGGTGTGCAGGTAGTCGGCGAGGAGCTTGCCGGCCATGGGGCCGCGCCCGAAGCCGGACGAGGCGAGGCCGCTCACGATCCAGAGGTCGTCGCGCCCGGGGATGCGGCCGATCAGCGGCCTGCCGTCGAGGGGAAAGGGCATGAGGCCCGCCCAGGTGCGCGCGATCGGCAGGCTGGCGAGGAAGGGGAGCGCCTCGGCGGCGTGGCCGCGGTTGACCTCGATGCCGGCCGGATCAGGCGTCGCGCTCCAGCCGGCCAGCTCCCGGTCGCCGCCGAAGATGATCTCGCCGTCGCGCCGCTGCCGGCCGTAGAGGTGACGCGTCACGCGCGCGCCCTTGCGGATCGTGAGGAACGGCGGCTCGGCGCCGGGATCGACGTCCCACGCGTGCTGCGACTCGGCCGAGGAGATCGTCTGAAAGACGCATGGCGGCGCCGGCGCCGTCGCCCACATCTGGCCGCGCACGGGCACCACCGGGATGTCGAGACCGAGCAGCGCGCCCACCGGGCCGCACCACGCTCCGGCGGCGATCACGAGCGCGCCGGCGACGATCTCCCCGCCCGCGGTGCCGGCGATCCAGCCCCCGGCCGGCCGCGGCGCCAGCGCGGTGGCCGCGCGGTTCGTGAGAACCCGGGCGCCCCGGCGCTCGGCGAGCCGGGCGAAGGCGCGGGTGGCGCGGCCCGGATCGGCCTGTGAGCGCAGCGGCGAGTACATGGCTCCCAGCAGCGCCGGCGACAGCCCGGGCTCCAGGCTGCGCGCCGCACGCGTCGTGAGCAGCTCGACCTGGTGGCCGCGCGCCCGCAGCGTCTCCACGCGCCGGCGCTCGAACTCGTACTGCGCGGCCGTGTGGATCACCTGCAGCGCGCCCGACTGCCGGAACTCGATGTCCTCGCCCTCGTCCAGCTGCACGGCCTTGAAGATGTCCACGCTGCCCGCCGTGAGGTGAGCCTGGAGATCGGGGGCGTGGCCCCACCCGATCGAGTCGATGGCGCCGGCGTTCACGCCGGAGGCGCCGGAGGCGATGTCGCCGCGTTCGACCAGGGCCACGCGCCGGCCGTGGGCGGCGAGGTGATACGCCGCCGACGCGCCGGCGATCCCGCCGCCCACCACGAGGACGTCCGTCTCGAGCATTCAGTGCCTCCTCGGCCCGCCATGGTAGCGCGCCCGGCGACCACAAATCGGCCGGGTCGGACAGAAGCTGACCGAGAGCATCGGCCACCAGTCCGGGAACCCGTAATGTTTCGCGCGCTTGGAGCTGGCACACCCCTTGCCGACTCCACGTGCCATGCGCTCGAACAGTCCGGGTACCGGGTCGGCGTTCCGGAGCTCGCTGATCGTCACGGCAGTCCTGCTCGCGGCATGCATCCTCGCACCGTCGGTCTACAGCGTGCTGTCGCTGCTCGACCTGCTGCCGATGACCGTGGCGATCTACGTGGCGTGGCTCGGCTGGCTGCAGGCCGTGCACGGCGCCGCCGCCGTCGTGCTCTGGCGCCGGCGCCACGCGCTGTCCACGCGCATGAAGGCGATGGCGCTCTACTGGGGGGGCCTCGCGTTCTGGTACTGGCTGCCGGCCCCCGTCTATTTCCTGCTCACGATGAACGTCGACGAGCTGCAGCTCAAGTGGACGGCGTTCGCGTTCTTCTGGGAGGTGCCGGTCATCGGCGGCGCGTTCGTGCTCGCCGTCCAGCGGTTGTTCCCGCTCGGGCGGGGGCCGATGGCGCGCGATGCGGCCCTGACGTACCGCCGGGTGACGCACTATCCCACCGTGGTGGCCGTCCTGCTGTTCGTCTTCACGCTGGCCGGCTATGCGATCGGCGCGCTCCAGCTGCGGCTGTTCGCCGCGCTGCCGCTCGTCGAGCAGGTCAAGAACGTCGCCCACGGCCTGGTGATCTCGCTGCTGCTCGCGGTCTTCTATCATCTGGCGCTCGACCGGGTGCTCGAGCCGCTCCGCGCGCGCATCGCCCGCGAGGCGGGCCTCGGCAGCCTGGTCGCGCGCACCGTGGCCGGCCGGATCCTCGGCGTGACGCTGGCCGTGGCGCTGAGCGGCTTCGCGCTGATCAGCCTCTTCGTGCTCCAGGCCTTCCAGGGGATGGTGCGCGAGAGCGCCGCCGACCGGCTCGCGCGCGATCTGCCGGCGCTGGCCGCCGCTGACGACGCCGCGCACCGTGTGGGCCCGTTCCCCGCCTGGGGCGAGGGCGGCCGCCTGCTGCTCCTCCGCGCCGGCGAGCACCTGCCGGAGGCGGAGTTCTCGCCGCCGACGCGCGAGCTGATCGCGAACGGCGGGAGCGCGATCGTCCACGACACGCGGCGCGACTTGAAGGTGGTCGGTGCGGTGGAGGCGCCCCGGCTGGGCGGTCGGCTCGTCGGGGTCATCGTCCTCACCGGCGCGTACGGTCCGCTGATGACGGCCGCCCGACTGCTGGCGATCGCCGGGGGCTGCGTGCTGATCGTCACGGTGGGCATGCTGGTCTTCGCCAGCCGCGCCTCCACCCAGGCCGTGCGCGCGCTGTCCTCGGCGGTGCGCCGGCTCGAGGCGGGCCAGCTGGACGCGAGCGAGCTCCGCCTGGACACCGGCGACGAGATCGGCGAGCTGTCGGCCGTCGTCGAGCGCTACGTGCGCCAGTCGCGCGACCTCCGCGACAACCTGGAGGAGGCGGTGCGCGCCAAGACCCAGCGTCTGGAGGCGCTGCACCAGCGCGAGCGCGAGGCCCAGAAGGTCTCCCAGCAGCAGGCGCGCCTGGCCTCGATGGGCCAGCTCGCGGCCGGCATCGCCCACGACTTCAACAACATCCTCATGACGATCGTGAACTCCGCCGAGCTGGCCCTGCGCCGCCAGGCCGACGCGCCGTTCGTGCGAGGCCGGCTCGACGTCATCGTGTCGCAAGGCGAGCGGGCGGCGATGCTGGTGCGCCAGATCCTCGACTTCAGCCGGCAGTCCCCGCCGTCGCTGGAGCGGCTCGACCTCGCCCTGCTCCTGGAGGAGACGGTGGGCCTGCTCGAGCGCACCCTGCCGGAGACGATTCACATCGGCGTCGAGACGGGCGAAGGGCCGCACGTCGTGAGCGCCGATCCCAATCAACTGACCCAGGTGCTCACCAACCTGGCCGTCAACGCGCGCGACGTCATGCCGCTCGGCGGCGAGCTGCGCTTCCGCATCGGGACGGAACGCCGGGACGCCGCCGTCGCCGGGTCCGGACCGGGGCCGGGCGACTGGGTCACCCTCTCGGTGACGGACAGCGGAAGCGGCATGCCGCCCGAGGTCCAGGAACGCGTCTTCGATCCGTTCTTCACCACGAAGGCGCCGGGCCGCGGCACCGGCCTCGGCCTGTCGCAGGCCTACGGCATCGTCAACGAGCACCACGGGCACATCACGCTCGACAGCCGGCCCGGACAGGGCACGACGTTCACGCTGTACTTGCCGAGGCTGGACGACGCCGGGCCCGGCGCCGCCGTCGAGGCCGCCACCGATCTCCTGATGGGCCACGGCGAAACGCTGCTGGTCGTCGAGGACGAGGCGCCGGTGCGCCAGACCCTGGCGGAGCTGCTGGCCGGGCTCAACTATCAGGTGCTGACCGCGTCCTCGGCCGAGAACGCGCTGGAGATCCACGCCGCCCAGGCCGGCCGGGTCGCGCTCGTCCTCACCGATCTCGTCATGCCCGGCATGGGCGGCCTCGGCCTCGTGCGCGAGCTGCGCCGGCGCGACGTCACGGTGCCGGTCGTCATGATGTCGGGCTACCTGGGCGACGCCGCCCGCGCCAAGGTGGATGGCGTGATGGCCACGGTCGAGAAGCCCATGACCCTCAGCCGGCTGGGGGCCGTC
>DASWJN010000211.1:0-11388 GCA_036397135.1 Candidatus Methylomirabilota bacterium | reverse complement strand
CGCGCAGCCGCGCGCCGCGCCGATCCTCATCGGCGCCCTCACCGAATCCTGGGGGCCCACGCCCGCCATCGTCGGCTTGCGGGACGGCCTCGTGGCCATGGGTCATCGCGAGGACCAGGACTTCGTGATCGGCGTCAGGTTCACCGGGGGTGACTCGGCCGCGCTGCCGTCCGCCGCGAAGCAGCTCGTCGAGCGCGGCGCCGACATCCTGGTCACCGGCGGCGCCGGCGTCAACGAGGCCAGGGCCCTCCAGATGGCGACCGACCGCATCCCGATCGTGTTCATGGGCGGGAGCGACCCGGTTCGAGCCGGGCTCGTGCAGAGCTTCGCCCGGCCGGGTGGCAACGTCACCGGGGTCGCCGATCTCGACGTCGAGCTGGCTCCCAAGCGGCTGGAGATCTTCCGCGAGCTCATTCCGGGGCTGAAGCGTGTCCTGTTCACCTACGACGCCGGCGATCCGTCCATCGTCTCCCAGCTGGACGGGTATCGGACGGCGGCGCGCCGCCTGGGTCTGACCCTCGTCGAGCGGCCGGTGCACACCCAGGGCGAGGCGAGGGCGGTGCTCAGCAGTGTGCAGAAGGGGGAGGTGGATGGCATCCTGTCCCCGCGCTTCCTCTCACTGAACATCCCCGGGTTCATCGTCGAGGCGGGGCTGCGGCACGCCCTCCCGACGATGCTCCACGCGTCCTTCCACGTCGAGCAGGGCGGGCTCGCGAGCTACGCGGCCAACCTGTACCAGCTGGGGCGGCACGCGGCCCGGCCGGTGGACCGGATCATCAAGGGCGCCCGGCCCGCCGACATCCCGGTCGAGCAGGTGACGCAATTCGAGCTGGTCGTCAACAGGAAGACGGCGAAGGCGCTGGGGATCACCATTCCCCCGGCCCTCCTGCTTCGCGCCGACCGATTCATCGAGTGACGCCCGCTGAGCCGGGTGCGTGGGCCGGCCGGGAGTCGACACTGACAGGTGACCCATCTGACAGGTGACCCATCTTGACAGGCCCGCGGAATTTCTGGATCATGCGCCTCAATCCGAGTCGCTCTCGATGAGCTCAGCCTTCTCCTTTCCGTTCGAGCAAGGAGGCGTCATGAGGCCACGGACCACCGCTCTCACTCTCCTCACGCTGATCGCCGTCGTGATCGGGCTGGTCGGGCCGGCCCAAGCCCAGTCCCGGGACGAGACGATCGTCTACACCATCACCTCGGACGTGGACAGCTGGGATCCGCCGAACTCCGTGCAGCGGACGGCGATCATCTTCGGCTACCAGGTCTTCAACCATCTCGCCGAGCGCGACCTGAAGACGATGAAGGTCGGCCCGAGCCTGGCCGTGTCGTGGAAGCCCGTGGACGAGACGACGTGGGAGGTCAAGCTGCGCCAGAACGTGCGCTTCCACGACGGCTCGCCGTTCACGGCGCGCGACGTCAAGGCCACCTTCGATCGCGTGCTCGACCCCACCAAGAAGCTCACCGCCCGCGGCAACCACGCCAAGATCAAGTCGGTGGAGGTGGTGGACGACCACACGGTCCGGTTCAAGACCGACGGTCCCTATCCGCTGTTCGCCGAGCGGCTCACCGCGCTCGTGATGCAGTCCGAGAAGGTCATCAAGGACAAGGGGCACGACTGGATGCAGGAGCACCCGGTCGGGACCGGCCCGTACAAGCTGGTCCGGTGGAACCGCCGGCAGGAGCATCTGCTGGTCCGCAACGACGACTACTGGGGGCCCAAGCCGGCCTACAAGCACGTCCGCATCCGCATCATTCCCGACGTGGCCACCCAGATCGCCGAGCTGATCTCCGGCGGGGTGGACATCATCAAGGCCGTGGCGCCCGACCAGATGGACGTCATCGACAAGTCCGGCGTGGCGCGGACCTCGACGGCGCCCATCCTGCGAACGGCCTTCTTGCAGATCGACCAGGCGGGCCGCAGCGGCAAGAGCCCGTTCCAGGACGTCCGGGTGCGCCGGGCCGCCAACATGGCGGTGGACGCCGAGGGCATCATCAAGCACGTGCTCAACGGCCTGGGCGACCGCGTGGCCACCGGCGTCAACCCGATGGCCTTCGGCTTCGACCCGTCGATCCAGCCCTACAAGCAGGACATCGCCGGGGCCAAGAAGCTGCTGGCCGAGGCCGGCTTCCCCACCGGGCTCGACTTCCGCTTCCGCACCACCATCGGCACGGTGGAGCCGGGGGTGGCCCAGACCAACGAGGCGATCATCGCGGACCTCGCCAAGGCGGGCCTGCGCGCCCAGCAGAGCTTCATCGGCGAGAGCGTGCCCTACATCAGCCAGGTGAAGGAGGGCCAGGCCGGGCCGATGTTCAACTGGTCGTGGGGCTACTACTCGATCTTCGACGCCGACGCCGTCCTGTACGACGTGTTCACGTGCGGCCAGGTCTACAGCTACTACTGCAACAAGCAGCTGGACGACCTCGTCCACGCCGGCCGCTCCACGCTCGACGAGAAGAAGCGGGCCGACATCTACGTCAAGGCCCAGAAGCTCCTGCGCGACGACGCCGCGTATCTGTTCAAGTGGGGGCTGCGCGGTGTCTGGGGCATCTCCAACCGCATGGACTACCAGGCTCCGCGCGACGAGATCGACCGGATGTACCTGGTGACCCCGAGGAAGAAGTAGGCGAGGACGCCGCGCCCGCCCCCGGCGGCGGGCGCGGCTCACCCGTCCGATGAGACGCTTCCTCGGCCGCCAGCTCGTGCAGCTCGCCGTCGTGATCGTCGGGATCTCGATGCTGTCGTTCTCGATCCTGCACGTGGTCGGCGACCCCGTCGTGCTCTTCGTCCCCGAGGGCGCCCCCAAGGAGGAGCACGAGCGGTTCCGGAAGCTGCTCGGCCTGGACCAGCCGGTGTACGTGCAGTACTGGCGGTTCGCCAGCCGGGCGCTGCAGGGCGACTTCGGCAAGTCCTGGTACGGGGACGCGCCGGTCTTCAACCTCGTCCTGGAGCGGATGCCGCCGACGATCTACCTCACGCTGGCCGGCCTCGGCGTGGCCCTGCTGATCGCGTTTCCCCTCGGCACCATCGCCGCGCTGCGCCGGCACTCGATCGTCGACAGCCTGTGCACCATGGTGGCGGTGGCCGGCCAGGCGATGCCGATCTTCTGGCTCGGCATCATGCTCATCATCGTCTTCGCCGTCCACCTCCGGCTCCTGCCCGCCTCGGGCTACGGCACCTGGCAGCATTTCCTGATGCCGGCCTTCACGCTGGGCGCGTTCCTGGCCCCGATCACCATGCGGCTGGTGCGCTCGGGGCTGATCGAGGTCCTGAGCACCGACTACGTGAAGACCGCCCGGGCCAAGGGGCTCGGCGAGCGGATGGTCGTGCTGAAGCACGCCTTCCGCAACGCCTGCATCCCCGTCATCACCGTGCTGGGGCTGCAGTTCGGCCAGCTCCTGGGCGGCGCCATCGTCACCGAGACCGTCTTCGCGTGGCCGGGCGTGGCGACGCTCACGGTCGAGTCGATCCGCAACCAGGACTTCCCCGTCGTGCAGTGCGCGGTGGTGCTGCTCGCGCTGATCATCGTCGCGGTCAACTTCATCGTCGACCTCGCGGTCGGCCTGATCGACCCGCGCATCCGGGTGAGCGTGTGAGCCGCGCAACCCCGGCCCCGGGCCGGCGATGAGCACGCTCGCCGAGCGGCCCCTGTCCGCCCCACCCGACGCGGTCACGTCGGCGCCCCCGCGGGGGCAGGTGCTGGGGCGGCGGCTCTGGCGGCTCAAGTGGGGCTTGGCCTCGGCGCTGGTACTGCTCGCCATCGTCGCCTCGGCCATCCTGGCCCCGGCTCTGGCACCGCACGACCCGCTGCAGGTGAACATCCGCAACCGGCTGGCCCCGCCGGCCTGGATGGCCCGGGGCGACTGGGCGCACCCGCTCGGCACCGACCAGGTGGGCCGCGACCTGTTCTCTCGCATCGTCCACGGCGGACGTGTCTCGCTGGTCGTGGGTATCTCGGCGGTCCTGGTCGCCTCGGCGATCGGCGTGCTGCTCGGTCTGGGCGCCGGCTACTTCGGGCCGCGGGTGGACTGGACCATCATGACGCTGGTGAACGTGATGCTCACGTTCCCGTTCGTGCTGCTGGCCCTGGCGGTGATCGCCGTGCTGGGCCCCAGCCTGCAGAACATGATCGTCGTGCTCGGGGTGGCCGGCTGGCCCATCTACTGCCGCGTCGTGCGGGCGGAGACGCGCGCGCTGCGCGAGCGGGAGTTCGTGCTGGCCGGCCAGGCGCTCGGCATGAGCCACGTGCGGGTCGTCTTCCGGCAGATCCTGCCCAACCTGGTGTCGCCGATCGTGGTGATCGCAACGCTGCAGGTCGCGCAGGTGATCATCCTCGAATCGTTCCTGTCCTTCCTGGGGCTGGGCATCCAGCCGCCGACGCCCGCGTGGGGCAACATGCTCGGCGAGGGGCGCGTCTACATGCTGAACTCGTGGTGGATCGCCGCCTTCCCCGGCCTGGCCATCTTCCTGACGACGCTCGTGATCAACCTGATGGGCAACGCGCTGCGCGACTGGCTCGATCCGCACATGAAGCTGTGACCCGCCGCCCGGCGGGCGGCCGGCTACAGGCGCGCGCGGACCTCGGTGGCGAACCGCTCGTACGTCGACGTCAGCTCGGCGACGTCGCGCATGCGGGTTTCGAGGATGACGTGGGCGACGCCCAGGTCGCGCAGCGCGCGCAGCTCGGCCAGCACGTCGTCGGCCGCGCGCTTCGCTGACAGGCCCACGCGCGCGCTGATCGCCAGCGTGGCGAGGTCGCGGCCGGCCGTGCGGCACGCCTCCCGCAGCTCCGCGATGCCGCGCGCCAGCGCGTCGGGCGTGGGGAAGGCCGCGTGCCAGCCGTCGCCGAGCGCCACGACGCGCCGGAGCGCCCGCTCGGTATGGCCGCCGATCCAGATGGGGATGGTGCCGTTGGCCGGGCGGGGGCGGCAGCCCAGCCCCTCGAAGCTGAAGAACTCGCCCTTGAACGACACGCGGTCGTCGCGCCAGCAGGCGCGCATGACCCTGAGGGCCTCGTCGCTCCAGGCGCCCCGGCGGGCGTGAGGCACGCCGAACAGCTCGATCTCCTCGCGCATCCACCCCACCCCGGCGCCCAGGATGACGCGGCCGGGCGCCAGGTGGTCGAGCGTGGCCAGCATCTTGGCCGTGAGGACCGGGTGGCGGTGCGGCAGCACCAGCACGCTGGTGCCGAGGCGTACGCGCGACGTCACCCCGGCGACCAGCGCCAGCGCGGTCAGCGGCTCCAGGAAATCCGTCGACGGCGACAGCGGGAAGTCGCCGGTGGCGTTGTAGGGGTAGCGCGAGCGGATCTCCCACGGGATGACGACGTGGTCGCTCACCCAGAGCGAGTCGTAGCCGAGCGCCTCGATCCGCCGCGCGGCCAGCAGCAGGCCGTCGCGGGTGGCGGCGTCGCCGTAGACGGGCAGGTGGCAACCGATCTCCATCACGCGTGGCTCAGCAGGCGGTCCTGCAGCTCGCCGCCCTGGATCATCTGGGCCAGCCGCGAGCGCTGGATCTTGCCGCTGGAGGTCTTGGGGATGGTGCCGCTGCGCACGAGCAGCACGCGCGAGGGCCGGTGGCCGCGCGACGTGTGCACGCGGCTGACGATCTCGCGCACGAGGTCGTGGTACGTCTCGCCGGCCGACTCGCTGCGCACCTCGGCCACCACGTGCAGCCGCTGGGTGCCCGTCCGCTCGCTGTCGAGGCCGACCGCGGCCGAGTAGCGCACGCCGGGCACGTGGTCGACGATCTCCTCGATGTCGGCGGGCAGGACGTTCTCGCCGCCCAGGATGATCACGTCCTTGAGGCGGCCGGTGATGAACAGGTAGCCCTCGTCGTCGACGAAGCCGAGGTCGCCGGTGCGCAGCCAGCCGTCGGGGCTCAGCACCGTCGCGGTCGCCTCGGGGTTGTTGTAGTAGCCCTTCATGACGCCCGGGCTCTTGACGCAGATCTCGCCCTCGACGCCGGGGCCGAGCACGACCGTGTCCGTCACGCCCTCGGCCTGCGGCTCCACGATCCGCAGCGTCACGCCGCGACAGGGCCGGCCGACCGAGAGGAACCGCCCGCTGGCGTCCAGGCGCAGCGGCGTGTGGCGGGGCCAGATGGCCACGGCCAGCGTCGCCTCGGCCAGGCCGTAGCAGGGGGAGATGACGCGCTTGAGCGAGAAGTGCCGCTCGAAGGCGTCGATCGTCGACCGCCGCACCGGCTCGGCACCCGACAGCGCCGCCTTCAGCGACGTGAGGTCGACCCCGGAGGCGTCGCGCACGTTGCGCACGCAGTTGCGGTAGCCGAAGTCGGGCGAGACGGTGAAGGTGGCGCGCACCCGCGTGATGAGGTCGAGCCACTGGCGAGGGTTGCGCAGGTCGGGCGGCAGCAGCCACAGCGGCGTGGCCGTCAGCGGCGGCGTGAAGGCGCAGCCGATGAGCCCCATGTCGTGGTAGAGCGGCAGCCAGGACACCACGCGGTCCTCGGCGGTGATGCCGGCCGCCTCCGCCATGAACCGGCAGGTCTCGACCACGTTGCGGTGGGTGAGCATGACCCCCCGCGGCTGGCCGGTGCTGCCCGAGGTGTATTGCAGGAAGGCGAGGTCGTCGGGCGTCGCCGGGTGGTCGGGCGGGGCCGCCGCGTCGCTGTCCAGCTCGTTGGGCTCCAGGATCATCCGCACGTTCGGGGCCTCGGCCACGCTCTGGTCGACGCCGGGCCGGAACCAGCCCACCGTGGCGACGGCGACGGCGTCGGAGTCGGCCAAGACGTTGGCCGTCGCCTCCACGCCGAGCGTGGGATAGAGCGGCACCGGGACGGCGCCCAGCCGCACGCAGCCGAAGAACGTGTAGAAGAACTCGGCGCAGGTGGGATAGATCAGGCTGACCTTGTCGCCCGGGCGCACGCCGGCCTGCGCGAGCCCCGCCGCGTAGCGCGCGCTCTGCCGCCACAGCCGCCCGTAGGTCACCGTCTCGTCGAAGAGGTCGAAGTACTGGGCGTCGGGCGAGAGCGCGGCCCGGCGGCGCATGACTTCGCCGAGCGTGGGCGCGGTGCCGGGGTCGAGGTCCGCCATGCGAGGTGTCCCCTCAGGGGCGCGCGTCGAGCGTCGCCGTGGTCTCGTGTTCGAGGCCGTCGCGCAGGTAGAGCACACGGACCTCGTCGCCGGGGCGATGGCCGCGCAGCGTCGCCACGAGCTCCTCGAAGCCGTCGACCGCGCGGGGGCCGAAGCGGACGATCACGTCGCCGTCGCGCAGTCCCGCGCGGGCCGCCGCGCTGCCGGCCACGACCTGGCCCAGCGGCACGCCGTCGGACTCCGCCCGGCCGTCGGCGCTCACCCCGAAGAAGACGGGAGCCGCGGCGCCGGCCGCGCGCTCGCCGCGGGCGCGAGCCGGCCGCGACAGGGCGACGTACGCCGGCCGCTCGGCGGTGGCCAGGCGCTCGGCGATGCGCCCCCCCAGCGCGGCGATGCGCGCCATGCCGGCGGCGTCGAGCTTGTCGGCGGTGTCGCCGGGACGATGGTAGTCCGGATGGGTGCCGGTGTGGAAGAAGAGCACGGGCACGCCGCCGCCGTAAAAGCGGCTGTGGTCCGACGGCCCGAACGGCGGGCCCGACAGGTTCGGGCGGGCGCCGGCTGCGCGCGCGGCCTCCGTCACCAGCTCGCGCAGGCCGGCGCCGCTGTCCACACCGCCGACGGTGAGTCGCCCGTCGCGCAGGCGGCCGACCATGTCGAAGTTCAGCATCGCGACCGTGCGGGCCATCGGCACCGTCGGCTCGCGTACGTAGTGGCCCGCGCCGACCAGCCCGATCTCCTCGGCCCCGAACAGCGCGAAGACGAGCGTGCGGTCGAGCGGCCCGGCCGCCGCGAACGCCCGGGCCAGGCCCAGCACGACGGCGGTGCCGGAGGCGTTGTCGTCGGCGCCCGGGTAGAGCTGGCTGGCCACGAGGCCCAGGTGATCGTAGTGGGCGCCGATGACGAGGGCCTCGCCGGCGCGCGCGGGATCGGCGCCGGGCAGCACCCCGATCACGTTGACGCCCCGCACGTCGGCCGCCTCCAGGGCCACGCGAACTTCGGCGCGGCCCGCGCTGGCGAAGGAGGCCGGCGCCCGGCGCTCGGCGATCATTTCGGCCAGGCGAGCGGTGGTGGCGGCCGCGGGCGCCAGCAGCGCGTCGGCCGCGGCGGGCGAGACCGTGCCGGAGACCATGCGCACCGCGGCGCCGGTCGCGGCGAGCGAGGGGAGGCGGTCGCCGACGACGAGCAGCGCGCCGGCGCCGCCGCGGCGCGCGGCGATCAGCTTCTCGAGCCGGGAGGTGCGCAGGTCGGGCAGGTGGGGCGGCCCTCCGTCGAGCGCCAGCGCGATCCGGCCCCGGGCGTCGACGCCGGCCCAGTCGTCGTAGCCGGAGTCCGGCGCGCTCACGCCGTAGCCGACGAACGCGACCTCGCCGGCGACGTGCTCGCGCAGCGAGCCGCCGTGCGGCGTCCAGTCACGTCCGACCTCGAGCGCCGGCGCCGCGGTCGCCGCCGGCCGCAGCGCGGTGCCCGACGCCACGCGCGAGCCCGGCGCCACCACGAACGATTGAAAAAACGACTCCCGCTCACCGCCGGCCTTCAGGCCCGCCGCCGCCAGCCACTCGGCGATGCGCCGGGCCGCCAGGTCGCCCCCGGCCGTCCCCGAGCGACGTCCGTCCATCCCCGGCCCCGTGAGCGCCTCCGCCGTGGCCTGCAACTCGGCGGCCGAGGGCGAGACGAGCGCCGGCCGCGCGGCGGCAGCGGAGGCGAGGAGCGCGACGAGGAGGGCCAGCGTGAGGCTGCGGCGGATCACCCGCCTATTCTACCGTGCGGATGTCCTCAGGCGACCTGGACCACCCGCCCCTGCGTCATCGTCACGAGGTCGCCCGGCGTCAGCCGGAACACCGTGTTGGGATGGCCGGCCGCGGCCCAGATCTCCTCGAAGCGCAGCAGGTGCTCGTCGATCAGCGTCACGACCGGCCGGGCGTGGCCGATCGGCGCCACGCCGCCGATCGCGAAGCCGGTCTCGGCGCGGACGAAGTCGGCGTCGGCGCGTCCCAGCGGCTCGCCGACGAGCACGGCCACCTTGCCCTCGTCCACGCGATGAGCGCCGCTGGTGACGACGAGGAGCGGGCGGCCCGAGTCGCGCAGGCGGAACACGAGCGACTTGGCGATCTGGTCCACCCGGCAGCCCACGGCGCGCGCCGCGTCGTCGGCCGTGCGCGCCGACAATCCCAGGTCGACGACCTCGTGACCGAGGCCGAGGGCGCGCAGCGCCTCCTGCACGCGCTGGATCGAATTCACGGCGCGGCCGCGCGGCAGCGGGCCATCTGGGCGAGGTGCTCGACGTCGTGGTCGGCCACGTGGGTGGCGTACTGCCGGAGCGTGAGGGGACCGAAGAAGCCCGAGACGCCGAGGCGCTCGCGGACGGCGTCCGGCAGCGCGCGCAGGAAGGTCAGCGTCTCGGCGCGCGCGCGCTCGAAGGCCGCCAGCGAGGCGTCGAACGCGTCCAGGCTGTGATCGCGCTCGCCCGCCCACGGCCCGGGACTGAAGGCCGGGAACCGGGGAATCTCCTCGTCGGCGATCCGCCGCAGCCGCGGCAGGAACAGCTCGGTCTCGACGTGGAGCAGGTGGGCCATGACCTCGTTGAGACACCACTCGCCCGGCGCGGGCCGGTGGCGGCGCTGCGCTTCACCGAGGCCGGCGCCCACCGCGCGCAGCCGGCCGGCGGCGGCGGCGAGCGCCGCGCCGAGGTCGGCGGGCGCCAGCGGCGCCCGCGCCTCGCAGCGCTTGGGCCGGAGCCCGAGCCGCGCCCGCCCGTCCTGGATCTGGCGCAGGTGCTCGGTGTCGTGCGCGTCCATGCTGCGGGCGTACGCCTCGACGGTGAGGGCGCCGCGGCTCGGGCTGACCCCCTCGCGCCGCCAGCCGGCGCCGTCGAGCCCGGCCAGGATCCTGGCGACCTGCTCACGGGCCGAGGCGAAGGCGGCGACGAGCGTGGCCAGGTCGCTCGCGTCGCCGGGGGCGGAACCGGCCGTCTCGAAGGCGGGGCGGTGCTCGGCCAGCATGCGGCGCAGGCGCGGCAGGAAGGTGTCGCGATCCCCCTCCACGACGTGTCGCACGACCTCGACGATCGACCACTCGCCGGCCGCGGGCGGCTTCGCCGCCTGCTCGGCCGCCACGTCGGCCGTCAGCTCGCGCAGCATTGTCGGGGCGACGGACAGGCGGCCCACGGTCAGGTCACGCTCGGTCATCGGCGGGCTAGTGTCCCGAGTCAGAACTCCGGCGGTATTGCCCGGCGTGGGCGAGGTGCGCATGGGGAGGGGTCCGCGGACACTACAGCGCGCGGACGGCCGGGCGGGGGACGTCCTGGCCGTCCGGCCCGCCGCCCGCGTGCACCAGGCCATATCGCCGGGTCGTGGCCAGATCGGGGTCGGCCACGAACCGGTAGGCGAGGCGCAGGCCCTCGGCGAGCTTCTGGCTCTGCTCGTTACGGTCCGGCGAGACGGCGACGATCTCGAGGCCGGCCCGCTCGGCCTCCGACAGCGCGGCTCCAACGCCTTGGAGCTCCGCCACACAGAACGGTCACCAGGAGCCGCGGTAGAAGACGAGCACCACCGCCTTCTTGCCGCGATAGTCCCCCAGCGACACCGGCCGTCCCGTCGCGTCGGGGAGCGTGAAGTCGGGCGCCGGCTCACCCACGCGTAGGGCGGTGGGCGTGGCCGGGACGCGGGCGGCCACGAAGTTGAACCAGCTTCCGCCGAGCAGCAGGAGCGTCGAAACGCCGAGCGCCAGCCAGGCGTACCAGCGCCGCGACCGCGCCAGCGCCAGCGCGGCGAGCGCCACCGCCACCGCGAAGCCGACGACGTAACCCTCCGGATGGTTGCGGACGGCCGCGACGCGAAAGAGCAGGACGTAGCCGGCGATGGCGCCGGCCGCGGCCACGACGCTGAGCGCGGCGAGGCGTCGGGAGGTCATCAGAACGGCAGCACGATGTGGTCGAAGCCTTCGGCGTAGGCGTAGCCGTGGCTCTTGCCGATCTCGCTCCAGCGCTGGCGGACGCGGGCCTCCAGCGCCTTGAAGTCGCTGAACTGGCTGGCGTGACAGGCCAGGGCGCGCAGCTTGAGGTCCATGACGTCGGAGATGTCGATCACGAGCCGTGGGTTCTCCCACTGCATGACGTAGACCTGCCGGACCTTGTGGGGCGCGAGCTCGGGCAGCAGCTCGGGGAACGCCATGTGGTCGCGCGCGAGCGGGTAGACGCAGTCGAGGGCGACGCCGCCCACGATGCGGTGGTCGCGGTGCGAGGCTCCCAGGTTGTAGGTGCGGGTGGGGCTCTGGCAGATGAGCAGGTCGGGACGCCACTTCCGGATGTGGCGCGTGACCTCCCGGCGAACCTCCC
>DASWJN010000210.1:0-3672 GCA_036397135.1 Candidatus Methylomirabilota bacterium | reverse complement strand
CTACGCCTGGACCCGGCTCTTCGCCGCGCTGTTGCTGTCGGCCATCGGCGGCGTCGGGATGTGGTCGGTGATCGTGGTGCTCCCCGCGGTCGAGGCGGAGTTCGGCGTCGCGCGCTCCGCCGCCTCGCTGCCCTACACCATGACGATGATCTGCTTCGGCTTCGGCGGCATCCTGATGGGGCGCCTCTCCGATCGCCTCGGCATCTTCGTCCCCGTCGTGGGGGGAGCCGCCTGTCTGGGATTCGGCTATGCCATCGCCAGCCAGGCGACGAGCCTCTGGCAGTTCATCCTGGCCCAGGGGCTGCTGGTCGGCGTCGCCAGCTCGGCCACGTTCGCGCCGATCATCGCCGACACCTCGCTGTGGTTCACCCGCCATCGCGGCATGGCCGTGGCGATCATCGCGAGCGGCAGCTACCTTGCCGGAACGGTCTGGCCGCCCGTCGTGCAGCACTTCATCGAGAAGGGGGGCTGGCGCTGGACATACCAGGGTATCGCCGTCTTCTGCGTGACGACCATGGTGCCGCTGGCGCTGACCCTGCGACGGCGGTCGCCGCGGACGGAGACGACGCCCGCGACCTCGCACGCCGCCTCGTGGTCGCGGCGGCCCCTGGGGATGTCGCCGGCCGCCCTGCAGACGCTGCTGATCGTCGCCGGCCTGAGTTGCTGCGTCGCGATGTCGATGCCGCAGGTCCACATCGTCGCGTACTGCCACGACCTGGGCCATGGCGCGGCGCGGGGCGCGCAGATGCTGTCGCTGATGCTGGGTTTCGGGGTCGTGAGCCGGCTGGCGTCGGGCTGGATCTGCGACCGCATCGGCGGGCGGCGCACGCTGCTGCTCGGCTCGAGCCTGCAGGCCCTGGCCCTGATCCTCTTCCTGCCCTTCGACGGGCTGGCCTCGCTCTACGTCCTGTCGGCGCTGTTCGGCCTGGTGCAGGGCGGGATCGTGCCCGCGTACGCCGTGATCGTCCGGGAGTTCTTTCCTCCGGAAGAGGCGGGGGTGCGCGTCGGCACCGTGCTGATGGCCACCGTCTTCGGCATGGCCCTGGGCGGCTGGATGTCCGGCGTGATCTTCGACCTGACGGGCGCCTACCCGGCCGCGTTCCTCAACGGCATCCTCTGGAACCTGCTGAACGTCGGCATCGCCGTCGGACTGCTGCGGCGGCCCGGGAGGCCGGTCGTGCAAGGGCACGCCGGCTAGAATCCCTTCCCATCACCGCGGCGTTCGGACTGACGCCTGCGCGGTACCGTGCGTTGAGGGGCGGTGGGGTCAGTACGGGACGTCGATCAGCCGGTCCACCGCCGTCCGCATGTCCTGCTCCAGCAGCTCGCGCAGCGCCCGCGCGATGGAACCCGGCTTGCCGTCCCCGATCGGGGCCCGGTCCCACTCGACGATGGGCGCCACCTTGATCGAGCTGCCGATCAACAGCATCTCGCGCGCGCTGCGGGCCTCGGCGACCGGGACGTCGCCGACCTCGACGCCGCTCAGGCGCGAGCCCATCAGGCCGCGGGCCAGCTCGAGGAGCCGCAGCGAGGTGCACCCCGACAGGATGTGATCGAACCGGGGGTGCTTGAGAAGGCCGGCCGGGGTGACGAAGGCCACGTTCATGTTCGAGCTCTCGCCCACGTTGCCGTCCGCGTCGACGAACACGCCGTTGTCCAGCCCGGCCGCCTGCGCCTCCATCTGCATGAGCACGTTCGGCAGGTAGTTGGTGCTCTTGGTGACCGCGTAGAGCGGCGGCTTGATGGGATACGTCGTCGTCATGACGCGCAGCCCCTGCGAGTACCAGGTCTCGGGATAGCTCAGGCCGGCGAAGATCATGACGAAGAAGCCGGGTTCCGCGCCCGCGGCCGGCGCCAGCCCCAGGCTTCCGGGACCGGACGAGATCCAGTAGCGGATGGAGCCGTCGCGCTTGCCGCTGGCGGCCGTGGTGGCGACGATGAGGTCCCGCATCTCCGCGCGGGAGCACGGCAGCGTCAGCCGCGAGGTTCCTGCCGAGCGGACGAACCGGTCGAGGTGGGCCTCGAGGTCGTAGATCTTCCCGTTGACGATGGCGGCGGTGTCGAAGACCCCGTGGCCGCGGTGCACCATGTGGTCGTCGAACGGGAGGACCATCAGCGCGGGATCCGTCACGATCCCGCCGAGCTGGCTCGAGTAGAACGCCCAGTAGCGGACGGGCTGCCGGCTCCGGAGAGCGCGGAGCTGGTCGAGGACCGTGTCGGCCTGGAGTACGCGGGGCATACCGGCGATCGCCATGGGGCCTCCTCGTTCGTCGGTCTCCTTCGCGGTCGGATCCCGCGAAGCACCGTGATGATACTCTCATCCGGCGAGAGGAGCCGGCGCATGCGAGGCAAGCAGGTGCTCATGGAAAGCCTGATCGCCCACGGGGTCGAGTACGTCTTCGGCAATCCCGGCACCACCGAGAGCCCCATCCTCGATGCGCTGCTGGACTACCCGCAGCTCCGGTACGTCGTCGCCCTGCACGAGGGCGTGGCGCTCGGCGCGGCCAGTTACTACGCCCTGGCGAGCGGCAAGACCGGCGTGGTCAACGTCCACGTCGCCCCGGGCCTCGGCAACGCGCTCGGCATGCTCTACAACGCCTTCAAGGCGCGGGCGCCGCTCGTCGTGACCGCCGGGCAGCAGGACACGCGCCTGCGGCTGCGCGGGCCCGTGCTCGGCCACGACCTGGTGGCGATGGCCGCGCCGCTCACCAAGTGGAGCGTGCAGGTGGAGCGCGCCGACGAGTTCGCGCTGATCATGCACCGCGCGCTCAAGATCGCCACCGACCCGCCGGCGGGCCCGGTCTTCGTCGCGCTGCCGATCGACGTGCTCGAGCAGGAGACCGACGTCGAGCCGTTTGCCCCGGGCCTCCTGTATCGCACGCCCGAGCCCGATCCGGCCGGCGTCCGCGCGGCCGCCGATCTGCTGGTGGCCGGCCGGCAACCGGTGATCGTCATCGGAGACGAGGCGGCGAGCGCCGGAGTCGAGGTGGCCGCGCTGGCCGAGACGCTGGGGGCCGCCGTCTGGTGCGAGGGAATCCGGACGCACCAGGCGTTGCCGACCGCTCACCCCAACTTCCGCCTCGGCCTGCCCTTCGACACGGCCACCCTCCGCACGGCGCTCGACGGCGCCGACGTTGTGCTCCTCGTGGGAGGCCCGTTCTTCGAGGAGGTCTGGTACGCGCCCGGCTCACCGCTGCCGTCCGGCGCCAGGGCCATCCAGGTGGAGTCCTCGCCCGAGCGCCTCGCGCACAATCTTCCCGTGAGCGTCGGGCTGGTCAGCCAGCCACGGGCTGCGCTGTCGGCGCTCCGGGCCGCCGTGGAGCAGGGAGCGCGCCCCGCCTTCCACGCGGCCGCGGCCCGACGCAACGACGCGCTCCGCGCCCTCAAGGCCCAGGACGCCGAGGCCCAGCGCGCGCGGGCGGCCAGGCGGTGGGACCGGGCGCCCATCTCGGTCCCGCGCCTGATGGCCGAGATCGAGTCGGCCCTGCCTCCCGACGCGATCGTCGTGGACGAGTCGATCACCGCCAGCCTCGACCTGGCCCGCACGGTGCAGTTCGAGCGCCCGGGCGACTACGTCGGCGCCCGGGGCGGCGGCATCGGCCAGGCGCTGCCCGGGGCGCTGGGCGTGAAGCTGGCTCATCCCGATCGGCCGGTCGTCGCCCTCTCGGGGGA
>DASWJN010000209.1:0-19039 GCA_036397135.1 Candidatus Methylomirabilota bacterium | reverse complement strand
CATGCCTCGAGCTCCCTGTCCCGGGAACGCGCCCCTTGCCGGCGCTGTCGGACGTTCGGCGGAGTCGCCGACGACTTTGCGGATGTACCTTCCGAGCCTAGCGGTTCGGTTCGCGGCAAGTCAAGAAACGCGGGCGGATGGAGCCGGCGGGGCCGGGCGCGTGAGGGGGCGGCGGGGCTGATGCCCCACCTCTCGGGCCGCCGGGCGGACGGTCGGCGCCAGCCCCGATCTGGGGTACTCTCTGCGCGTACCGTCTGACTTTGCGCCGCTTGTCCGGAGGTCGAGACACCCGATGGCCGAGGTCGTCGTCGTGGAGAGCGGACCCGGGGGCTTGCCCCGCGCGCGCGTGGCCGGCGCGCGCGCCGACGCCGAGGTCTACCTGCAGGGCGGTCACGTCACCCGGTGGCAACCCCACGGCGCCGCCCCCGTGCTGTTCCTCTCCACGCGCGCGGCCTACGCCCCGGGCAGGGCCATTCGCGGCGGGGTGCCCGTCGTCTTCCCGTGGTTCGGTTCCCACCCGACCGACCGCCAGGCGCCCATGCACGGCTTCGCCCGCTCGCGGCCCTGGCGGCTGGCGTCGAGCGGCCCGGGTCCGGGAGAGTCCGTCGTGCTGGAGCTGATGCTGGAGGACGACGCCGCCACGCGGGCGCTCTGGCCCTCGGCCTTCAGCCTTCGCTACCGCGTGAGCGTCGGCGACGCGCTCGAGCTGGCGCTGGAGGTCGTCAACACCTCACCGACGCCTTTCACGTTCGAGGCGGCGCTGCACAGCTACCTGGCGGTGGGCGACATCCGCGCCGTCGGCATCACGGGCCTGGAGAACACCACGTACATCGACAAGGTCGATGGGATGACGCGCAAGCGGCACGGCGCCGAGCCGCTGCGCATCACCGGGGAGACCGACCGGGTCTTTCTCGGCACCCGCGCCCGCTGCGTGGTCGACGACCGCGCGCTCGACCGCCGGCTGAGCGTGGACAAGACAGGTTCGGCGACGACCGTCGTGTGGAACCCATGGGCCGCCAAGGCCGCCGGGATCGCCGACCTCGAGCCGGACGACTGGCGTCGCATGGTCTGCGTGGAGACCGCCAACGCCGCCGACGACGCGGTGACGCTCGAGCCCGGAGGCCGGCACGTGATGACGGCGACGCTGCGCGTGGGGCCGGGGGCGTGAGCGCCCGGCGCGCGCTGGCCGCCCTGGCCCTGGCGGTCGCCGCACTGGCGGTGGCGACGCCGGCGGCACCGCTGGCGCCGGTGACTGGCGAGCTGGAGGCCGCCCACACCGCCCAGGCCGAGGCGGCGAGACGCTACCGTGAGAGCCTGGACGCGTTGCTGCCCCTGCAGGCGGCCGCCCGGCAACGGGCGGCCGCCGAGGTCGAGCGCCGCCGCGCGCTGCACGCCCAGGGTCTCGTCGCTGCCGCCGATGTCGAGGCCGCCGGGCGCGCGCTCGCCGAGGCGCGGGAGGCCGCCGACCGGACGCGCGCCGCCATCGGCGAGGCCGACGCCCTGGTCGTCGAGGCGGAGGCCGCCCGGGCGCTTGCCGCGCTTCCACCGCCGGCACCGGGCGAGACGTACGAGGCGCCGACGCTCCTCCGTCACCACGGCCATGGCCGATGGTCGCTGGCCGCCGTGCCCGCTGTCGAGCGGTTCTTCGCCGCGCGCTTCGGGGTCCCGCTGCCGGTGAGCGCCTACGGCCAGACCCCGGTGCACGACCGCCTGGGCTTCGACCACCGCGACGCGCTCGACGTAGCCCTCCACCCCGACAGCCCCGAGGGCCATGCCCTGATCGAATACCTGCGCGCTCACGGCATCCCGTTCCTGGCGTTCCGGGCCGCCCGTCCCGGCATCGCGACGGGCGCCCACCTGCACATCGGCGCGCCGTCAGCCCGCCTGCTGTGACGTTCGTGCTCGACAGCGCCGAGCTCCGGCGCATCCACGGCACCGACGAGCGGATCTCGCTCGACGAGGTCCGGGCCGGGGCCAGCGCGTACACCGAGATGCCGCTGGCCGTCGCGGCCGCCTGAGATCGGGTGGGGTCCGTCGCACTCACGATCCGGCCGGGGACGGCGCGCGACGCCGCCATCATCACGGCGCTCATCCACGGCCTCGCCGACTACGAGCGGCTGCCGCGGCAGACGACGACCGCCGCCATCCGCCGGCACGGCTTCGGCCGCCGCCGGCACTTCGAGACGCTCATCTGCCGTCTCGGCGGCCGGCCGATCGGGCTGGCGCTCTACACGTTCACGTATTCCACGTTCCTGGCCCAGCCGACGCTCTGGCTCGAGGACCTCTTCGTCCTTCCCGAGGCGCGCGGTCGCGGGGCGGGGTTGGCGCTGCTGCGTGCGCTGGCCCGCATCGCCGTGCGGCGCGGCTGCGGGCGCCTGGAGTGGACGGTGCTCGACTGGAACCGGCCGGCGATCCGCTTCTATCGGCGGCTGGGGGCCGGGCTCATGAAGCAATGGGTCCTCACGCGCCTGGCCGGGGAGTCCCTGGCGCGTCTGGCCGGGCTCAGTGGGCGGCCAACCCCTGCTCGAGCGCCGCGAGCCGCTCGTTCGCGCACTCCCACAGGAGCGGCAGCGCCGAGGCGACGGCGGCGCCCCGGGTCTGCGCGCGCGAGGCGTTCTCGGCCTGCACGGCGAAGTCGGCGACCAGCCTGAGCGGCGGGCAGAGATCGATGGTCGGGTCCAGGCCGACTGCCTCCCACGCCTCCCGCTGATCGAGCGACTTCGCGCGCCACGCGCTCGCCGCCATCAGATGGAGGTCGAGCGCCTCGCGCACGCGCGTGCGAGCGGTGCCGGGCGGGCTTGCGGCCAGGAGTTGCTCGGCCTCCGCCCGGGCTTCCGTCACGCGGGCCGAGTACACGCTCACCGAGGTCGTCGACATCGCCACCGCGTGCAGCTCGCGGAGCGATTCCACGGCGCTTTCGAGCGCGGCGCGCTGGGGATCGTCGGCCCGCCGCACGGCCGCCCCGTCCGATACCGGCTCGGGAGCGCCCGGACCGCCGACGAGGTACACCATACCGGCGGCGCCGAGGCCGACGATGACGAACAGGGCCAGCCAGACGGCGCGTCCGCGCGAGGCGCGGCGCGGGTGGGGCTGCGTGAGCTCGGCCGGCCGGTGCAGCGCGGCGCGGGCCGTCGCGTCCACGCCGGGCCGCTCGAACACCGAGCGTGTTCGCACGGGCGGCGCCACCGGCGCCACCGGCTCTTCCTCGGCCGCCACGCGCGCCTCCACATCCTCCCGGGGCCTGGGACTGGACGTGGTGGCCGCGGGCGTGACCGGCGCGCTGACGGCCCGAACGGGCGGCGGCGCGGTGGGTGGAGCGACCGGCGCCACGCGATTGGGAATCGGCAGCGGCCGGCGCGCCTCCTCCGGTGACACCCAGCGGTCGAAGGTGGCCCCACAGACGCAGCGCAGGCTGAGGAGATACCCGCCGCCCGGCCGGGGCATCGCGTTCGGCGTCACCCCGCCGCAGGCGGGGTGCTCCCGCGCGAACTGCTCGACGTCGGCGAAATCGCTCATGGTGAAGCGCCGTCAGTTTACGGGAGCGGTCCCTCGATACCCGTGATCTTCCACCCCTCGGCGCCGGCGGCCGCGTGCACCACGACGACCTTCGACAGCAGGGTCTCGCCGTCGCGGGGCCGGACGGTCACGCGGAACTCGTGCCACGTCCGGCTGCCGTCCACGGGCGCCACGCGCTCCCAGCACCCGCTGGCGACCAGCCGATAGTCGAGCAGGCCGTACGCCCGGGTGCGATCGTTCCAGGCGCCGGCGGCCCGGCCATTCCGCCAGGCGGCATCGCCAGCGTTGCGCAGGCTCCACGCCTCGAGCGCGGTGGCGGCGATCGACGTGCCGAGATCGGACCCGGCGCGCCGCGGGCACGCGGTGCGGCCGAGCGTGACGTTCATGACCGGCCACACCAGGAGGCCCACCGCCGCCAGCGAGCCGCCGAGACCGAGCGCCAGGCGGACGGTGGAGCGGCGTGCGCTCTTCAGCGCGCCGAGCGCCAGCGCGGCCACGAACAGGATGGCGAAGGCCCACGCCAGTGGCCGGACGAGGACGCGGTGCCCGGACTCGTCGACGAGCCGCAACGCCACCGCCGCGCCGGGGACGAGGAGCACGAGCGTCCACACCACGAGCCAGGGATGGACGCTCCACCAGACGAACGGCCGCGCGAACGGCGACACCGGTTTCGCCGGCGCGCGACCCGTGACCGCGGCGGCCCGCCCGGGGCGAGCGCCGGGTGCCGCGGCGGTCGGAGGGGCCCATCGCGGGACCGGGCGCCGGGGCCCTCGGCGCTGGACCTCCGCCGACGGCGCTGGCACCTTCCTGGACGGCGACGGGGGCTCCCACCGCGGCGCGTCGTCGTTGTCGGCCGGGCCCGGCATTCTCCGACCCTAGGGGAGCCCGGGTGGACCCGTCAAGCGAAGATCACCCCCGTGAAGATCATCCCCGGGCGGCGCCGAGCGCCACGTAGAGCGCGCGACCGTCGCGCTCCAGGCGCACGCTCAGGGGCTGACCGGGCTTCAGCCCTTGCGTGAGCCGCTCGAGGTCGGCACCGCTCTTGACCGGCTGGCCCTCGACTTCGAGGATCACGTCGCCGCGCCGGATGCCGGCCCCGGCCGCCGGGCTCTCGGGCTCGACCGCGGTCACCAGCACGCCCTGGCGCGCGCGCACGCCCGATTCGCGCGCGGTCTCGGGGGTCAGCGGCTGAACCGCCAGGCCCAGCCGCGTCGGCGTCGCCTCGCCGGGGCCCTGGGCGAGGGTGACCTTGATGGTCTGCTCCGAGCCGCCGCGCCACACGCGAAGCGTGGTCTCCGCGCCGGGCTTGGCCAGGCCGACCGCGCGAGCCAGGTCGCCGGGGCTTTCCACCTTCGTGGCGTTCATCTCGAGCACGACGTCGCCGGCCTTGAGGCCGCCGCGCGCGGCCGGGCTGTCGGGCGTGACCTCGCTGATCACGACGCCCTTGCGGTCCTTCACGCCGAAGGACGCCGCCAGCTCGGGCGTCAGCGGCTGGAGCGACACGCCGAGCCAGCCGCGGGACACGGTGCCGCTGGCGACCAACTCCGAGGCGATGCGCCTGGCCATGTTGGCGGGGATGGCAAACCCGATCCCGGAGCCGCCACGCACGATCGCGGTGTTGATGCCGATGACCTCCCCCCGCATGTTCACGAGCGGACCACCGGAGTTGCCGGGATTGATGGCAGCATCGGTCTGCAGGAAGTCGTCGTAGGGGCCGGCGCCGATCTGGCGCGCCTTGGCGCTCACGATGCCCGACGTGACCGTCGCGTTCAGGCCGAACGGCGACCCGACCGCGATGACCCAGTCGCCCACCTTCACGGCGTCCGAGTCGCCCAGCGGCAGGTAGGGAAACGTCTTGCCGGTGGCCTGCAGCCGGATCACCGCCAGGTCCGTCTTCCTGTCGGCGCCCACGACCTTGGCAGAGTACGTGGTGCCGTCGAGCATCGTCACCTCGATCTGACTGCCGCCCTCGACGACGTGGGCGTTGGTCAGGGCCAGGCCGCTGGGATCGATGACGACGCCCGAGCCGACACCGCGCCGCGGCGCCCGCTGCGGCCCCTCGCCCCCGAAGAACTCCTCCATCCGTGGACGGGCGCCTCGGGCGCCCTCGGTGCTGACGTGGATCACGGCCGGCTTCACGGCCTCCGCCAGCCCGGCGAAGGTCCCCGTCGTCGGGGAGCTCGCGAGCGGCGCGCGCGGTACGGCTGAATCTGCGAGGCTCGCACTCATGGCGCCAGCGCCGAGTCCGATGGCCAGTGTCAGAGCCAGAGCGGTCGTGGGACGCAGAAAACTCCTCACGGTGTGACCTCCATGCAAAGTGTGGTTGAGGCGCCAGGATGCTCGGGCGTCCAACGGCCTCTTTGACGGAGCCCACCGCGACGGTATTCAACCACTCGTTCCAGCGTCCGCCCTCCCAGCGGACCTGCACCCGGCCCACGACGGCGAAATGCGTGCCGCGCCACACGCCCGCGGCGCCGAGCTGCAAAGGGCCGGGGTCCTCGAGCAGGGCGGCTCGACGTCGAGGTCGCGGCGGATGAGCGTGGCGCGGCAGTGGCCGCAGACGGCCAGGAGGGACTGCGCGGACGTGAAGGTGACGGGCGCGCCACAGGACGGGCAGGGCGTGCTGGTCAGGCCTGGGGGGCTCCGCACTCGGGGCAGAACTTGCTGGGCCTGTCCAGGCGGGCGTCGCAGCGGGGGCACGCCACGGCCTGGGCGGCGCCGCACTCGGGACAGAAGCGCGCGCCCGGGGGCACCGGCTTCGCACACCGGGCGCACGTCCCCGCCGCCGGCGCCGGGGGCCCCACGCGCGGGGCGGTGGCCACCGGCCCGCCCGGCGCCGCCGGAGGCGCACCGCCACCCGGCTGAGCGGCCTGGCTCATGGCCTGCCCCATCGCCTGGCCCATGGCGATGCCGGCGCCGAGCCCGGCGCCCGCGCCCGCCACGCCCCCCTCGTTGGCCGCCGCCACCGGGATCGACTGGGCGGTCTGGAACTGCGTGTAGCGGCCCATGTCGCCGACCACGCTCATGCCGATGCGCTCGTCCAGCCGCTTCTGCAGCTCCTCGGGCAGCGAGACGTTCTGGATCTGGAAGTTCTCCAGCGACAGCCCCAGGTCGGCGAACAGCGGCCGCAGTTTGTCGCCCACCGCCGCGGCCAGCTCGACCTGGTTGGCCGCCAGGTCCAGGAACGGAATGTTGCTCTCGGCGAAGTGGTCGGTCAGCACGGCCACCACCGAGTTGCGCAGCTGCCCCTCGACCTCGCCGACGACGTAGGTCTCGCGCGTGCCCGAGACCTTCTGGTAGAACACGCGGGGGGCGGCCATGCGGTAGGCGTAGATGCCGAAGGCGCGCAGCCGGACGGCGCCGAACTCGCGGTCGCGGATGGTGATCGGGTTGGACGTCCCCCACTTCTGGTTCAGCCGCAGGCGCGTCGAGTAGAAGTAGACGTCGCTCTTGAACGGCGACTCGAACAGCTTGTCCCAGTGGGCGAGGTCGGTCAGCAGCGGGATGTTCTGGGTCGTGATCGTGTGCTGGCCGGGCCCGAAGAGGTCGGCCGGCTGGCCCTGGTGCACGAACAGCGCGGCCTGCGTCTCCCGCACCGTGAGCTGGGCTCCCTGCTGGATCTCCATGTCGCGCATGGGGAAGCGCCAGGCGAGGACCTCGTCGCCGTCCTCCGTCCACTGGATGATGTCGATGAACTGCTTCTTGACGAAGTCAAGAAAACCCATTCACGCCCTCCAGGCGGAGCATCGACCCGCAAGCCACTGTAGGTGCCCGCCCCGCCGCGAGTCAAGGAACGCGGCTCGCCAGGCGTCGGGGACGGCCGCCTGGGCCCACGAGGCCCGACCGGGTGCTCGAGGCTCCGCCGGGGCGCGAAGAGCGTTCCCCGAGTGAGATTGCCGTTCGCGCGGGCGTGCGGTACCATTCGCGACCATGGAAAAGCGCGCAGCGAAGGCGAAGCGCGCCGCGAAGCCCCGCGCGGCGGCGAAGAAGGTTGGCGCCAAGACGAAGAAGCCCGCAGCGAAGACGGCGACGACGACCGCGAAGGTCGCGCCCTACACGCCGCCACCCCTCAAGGGCGACGGCTGGCCGCCGTTCCGCTACCCGCTCCAGTAGTCCCGGCGCCCCCCGCCGGCCGGCCCCGATGTTCCGGCCGATCGTCCTGCTGGCCCTGCTGCTCGCGGCGATTCCCGCCGCGGCGAGGGCCGAGGACCGGCCGCTCCGTCTGGTGACCTTCAACCTCTTGCACGGCGGCCCCTGGTCGGGGTTCACGGGCAACGACGGCCGGCTCGAAGGACGGCTGGCGATCATCATCGCGGAGCTGCGGGCGCTCGACGCCGACGTGATCGCGCTGCAGGAGGCGCCGGTCACTCGCCGGCGGGGCGACGTCGCCGCCCGCATCGCCGAGGCGCTCGGCTGGCACCACGTCCACGTCCGCGCCACCGACCACGTGTTCCACTGGCGTGCGCTCGGCCGGCTCGTCACCGGCGTGCTGGGCTTCGTGGAGGGGCCGGCCGTCCTCAGCGGCTTCCCGATCGTCCACAGCGAGGTCTTCGACCTGCCCCGCTGCCGGCGCTGGCTCGATCCCCGCGTGGCGCTGCGCGCCGACGTCCAGACGCCGGCGGGCGTCGTGGCCGTGTTCTCGACCCATACCTCCCGCGACGACTGCCAGACGCGCCGGGTCGCCGAGCTGGCGGCCGGGGCGACGGGGCGGCCAGCCGTCGTGATGGGCGACCTGAACATCACCGAGGGCTCGCCCGCGTTCAGGGTGTTCCACGACCGCGGTTTCGTCGATCTCTTCCGCCTGGCCAATCCCGACGGACGCGGGCCCACCGTGTGGCAGCGGATCCTCGAGCCGTCGCCCACGGTGTCCCGGCGGGTCGACTACGTGCTGATGCGGCCGGGGCCGGAGGTCACGGCCGAGGTGATGGCCAGCCGGGTGGTGCTCAACACGCCGGGGCGCCACGAGGGTGGCGGCGTGTTGTGGCCGTCGGATCACTACGGCGTGCTGGCCGACGTCCGGCTGGCGCCCGGCGCGGCAGGGCGCGAGGGCGAGGTCAGGCGCGCTTCAGCCCGGTGACGTTGAAGGCGGTGACCGGGCGCGAGAAACCCTTGAGCGACAGCTCGCCGGCCGGCTCGACCTCGATCAGCTCCTCCAGGCTTCCGTACAGACGCCGGGACACGAGGATCTGGCCGGGCTGGGCCTCGCCGCACAGGCGGGCGGCCAGGTTGGTGACGTTGCCGATGGCGCCGTAGTCCCAGCGGCCCTCGAAGCCGATGGCGCCGATGGTCGCGTAGCCCTGGGCGATGCCCACGCCGAAGTCGAGCTCGTAGCCGAGCTTCTTCCACCCCCGCGCGAGCTCGTCCACGTGCGCGCGCATGGCCAGCGCCATCCGCACCGCCCGCTCGGCCGGGTTGGGCACCGGCTGGGGATCGTTGAAGAAGATCATCATCCCGTCGCCGGTGAACCGCTCCAGCGTGCCCTCGTGCTCGAGGATCAGGCGGCCCATCGCCGCGTGGTACTCGCGCAGCACGCTCATGACCTCCTCCGGCTCCACCCCCTCGGCGAACGCGGTGAAGCCCCGGAGGTCGAGAAAGACGACCGTGATCTCCCGCCGGTGGCTCCTGAGCGGATCGTCGGCGCCGCCGGTGACGATGGCCTCGGCCAGCTGCGGCGAGAAGAAGCGCTTGAGCCGTCCCAGCCGATCGAGCTGGGCCACCTGCTCGGCCACGCGCGCCTCCAGCGTGCGGTTCAGCTCGCCCAGCTGGTCCCACAGGGTCTTCACCCGCAACAGGGAGCGCACGCGGGCCAGCAGCTCGGCCTGGTGGATGGGCTTGCTGAGGAAGTCGTCGGCGCCGGCCTCGATGCCCTTCACGCGCTCCTGGGCGGGGTCGAGCGCGGTGACCATCACCACCGGCAGCATGGCGGTGGCCGCATCCTCCCGGAGCTTGCGGCAGACCTCGTAGCCGCTCATGCCCGGCATCATCACGTCGAGGAGCACCAGGTCGGGCGCCTCCGTCTTGATCCTGTCGAGCGCCTCGGGGCCGGAGGTGGCGGTGACGACCGCGTAGCCCTTGGCGCTCAGCAGATCGGCCAGCAGCTTGAGGTTGACGGCGGTGTCGTCGACGACCAGCACCCGGCCCGGCGCGCTCATGCGCCGTCGCCTCCCCGCCGGTCGAGCACCGCGCGCACCAGCTCCAGGAACGGCCGGATGCTGATCGGCTTGGACTGGTAGCCGTCGAAGCCCGCCGCCAGGATCTTCTGCCGGTCCTGCGTCATGGCCGAGGCCGTCACGGCCAGGACGGGAATGGCCGCGGTCGCCGGATCGGCCCGCAGCTGCCGGAGCGCCTCGATCCCGTCGATCCCGGGCAGGTGGATGTCCATGAGCACCAGGTGCGGCCGCTGCTCGCGCGCCAGCCGCACGCCGTCCTCCCCCCGCTCCGCCTCGATGAGCCGGTAGCCCTTGACGGCCAGCACGTCGCGCACCAGCTTGCGGTTCTTGTCGTTGTCCTCGACGACCAGGATCAGCTCGCCTGCCATGGCGTCACCGGGATGCTGAAGGTGAAGGTCGAGCCCTGGCCGATCTGGCTCTTGACCCAGATGCGCCCGCCGTGCAGCTCGACGAACCTGCGGGCCAGGGCCAGGCCGAGCCCGGTGCCCTCGTGCTTGCGGGCGTAGTCGGAGCCGACCTGCCGGAACTCCTCGAACACGGCCTCCTGGTCCTCGGGCGCGATGCCCACGCCGGTGTCGGTCACCGAGATCTCGGCGGCGCCGTCGGCCTGCACCGCCCGCACGTCGACGCGCCCGCCCTCCGGCGTGAACTTCACGGCGTTGGATAACAGATTCACCAGCACCTGCTTGATCTTGCGCTCGTCGCCCTTGATCTCGCCCAGCCGCGGGTCGACCCACTGCCCCAGCGTGATGCCGCGCCGGACGGCCCGCTCGCGGACGAGGATCAGCGCGTTGTCGATCGCCTGCGGCAGGTGGAAGTCGCTCGGCTCCAGCTCCATGCGCCCGGCCTCGATCTTGGCCAGGTCGAGGATGTCGTTGATGAGCGAGAGGAGGTGGCGGCCGGAGGACAGGATGTCGTTCAGGTACTCCTCCTGCTTGGCGTTCACGTCGCCGAACATCCGCTCCAGCATGACCTCCGAGAAGCCGATGATCGCGTTGAGCGGGGTGCGCAGCTCGTGCGACACGCTGGCCAGGAACTCCGACTTGTGCTGGTTGGCCACCTCCAGCTCCCCGCTCTTGACCGCGATCTCCTGGAACAGCCGCGCGTTCTGGATGGCCAGCGCCGACTGGGCGCCGAACGTGCGCAGCAGCTCCACCGTGCGGGCGGGGAACTCGCCGGCCAGCCGGCGGTTGACGACGAGGGCGCCGACGACCTCGTCCTCGCTGACCAGCGGCACCGCCAGCAGCGAGCGGTAGCCGAAGCGCAGCAGCGCGTCGCGGACGCGGCTGGCGTAGGCGTCGGTATCCGTCACGTCGGGCACCTGGACCGGTGTCCGCGTGGCCGTCGCCCGCCCGATCGCGCCCTCGCCGTGGACCAGCGGCGTCGTCCGCAGCACCGCCACGAACCCGTCCGGGAACCGATCGGTGGCGCGCAGGCGGAACGACCGGGTCGCCTCGTCGAACTCGTAGATCGCTCCGCCGTCGGTCCCGGCCAGCTCGTTGGCGCGCGACACGACCGTCGCCAGCACGGTTTCCAGATCGAGCGTCGAGGAGATTGCCCGGCCGACCTCGCCCAGGGCCTCCAGCTCGCCGACCGAGCGGGTCAGCTCGGCGGTGCGCTCCTGCAGCTCCTGGAACAGCCGGACGTTCTCGATGGCGATCACCGCCTGGTCGGCGAAGGTCTGCAGCAGCGCGATCTGCTCGTCGGTGAAGGCCCCGGGCTCCGCCCGGAGCACGCCGATGACGCCGATGCTCTGGCCCTCGCGGCGCATGGGCACGAACAGCCCGCTCCGAAAGCCGAGCGTGCGCGAGAACTGCGCATAGCCGTATCGCGAGTCCTTCTGGACGTCCGGAATGTGGACCACGGTGCCGTCGAGGATCGCCCGCCCCACGCCCAGACTGCGGGTCGGCGCCAGCGGGAACAGGCGCTGGGCGGTGGCGAGGACGCCCGGCGTGAGGTTGTGGTGCGCCTCCAGATGGATCAGCTCGCCGTCGAACCGCCCGAGGCCGGTGAACGTCCCGTTGCACAGGCGTCCGGCGCTCTCGACGATCGCCTGGAACACGGGCTGGACGTCGGTCGGCGACGACGAGATGACGCGCAGGATCTCGCCGGTCGCCGTCTGCCGGTCGAGTGTCAGCGTGACGACCCGGTTCTTCTCCTCCAGCGCCTTGAACAGCCGCACGTTCTCGATCGCGATCACGGCCTGGTCGGCGAAGGTCTGCAGCAGCGCGATCTGCTTGTCGGTGAACGGTCGCGCCTCGCGGCGCCGGATGAGAACGACGCCGATCAGCGCGTCCTCGCGCAGGAGCGGAGTGCAGAGCGCGGCGCGCATCCCGAGCGACGCCATCACCGACTCGGGAAACTCCGCCTGGAACGCGGGGCCGAGGTCGGTGAGATGAAGCGCCCGGCGATCGGCGGCCACCCGCCCGGCGACCGAGGCCCGGGTGATGGGAATCATCTCACGGCCACGCGGCAGCGCTCCATAGACGGCCACCAGGCGCAGCACGTCACCGTCCACGCGGAAGATCGAGGCATCGGTGGCCTCGCACAGGCGGGCCGCGCGTTCGGCCACCGCATCCATGACCGGCTGAACGTCGGTCGGAGACGACGAGATCACCCGAAGGATCTCGGCGGTCGCGGTCTGCTGCTCGAGCGACTCGCTCAGCTCGCGCGTGCGGTCCTCCACCTTCTGCTCCAGGGTGGCGTACGACTCCCGCAGCCGGCCGGTCATCCGGGTGAACTCGTCGGCCAGCGCCTCCAGCTCGTCGCCGGTGCGGATGACGATCTGGTGGTCCAGCTCGCCGGCGCCGATCCTGGCGGCGCTCTCCTGCAGCATCTGGATCGGCCGGGCCAGGCGGCGAGCGAGGACGGCGCTGGCCACCACCGCCAGCGCGATGCCGAGAACGACGAGCAGCGCGGTGCGGGTGGCCGACGCCCGGATGGTCTCGAACGCCTCCTCCAGCGGCTGCTCCACGAGCACCACCCAGCCCAGCGGCGTGATGACGGAATGGGCGGTGAGAACGTCATGGCCCTTGAGATCCCTGGCGATCGTGACTTCCTGGCCGCCGGGCGCCTTGTCCAGCGCCGCCTTGACCTGGGCGAGCTCGGCCAGGCTCGTCTTCTGCAGCACCAGGCTGATGTCGGGGTGCGCGATCAGCGCGCCCCCGCCGTCGACCGTGTAGGCGAGGCCCGCCTTGCCGACCTTGATCCGGGAGACGACGTCCCAGATGAACTTGAGGTTGACCTCGGCCACGGTGACGCCGCCGCCGACCTGCGGCATGGCGATCGTCATGTACGGCTCGGATTCCTTGCGGAAGTAGACGGGCCCGAAGTACGTGCGCCCGCCTTTGGGGATCGTGAATTTCGGGTCCCCGGAGTAATCGGTCTGGCTGCCGATCACGTCCATGGCCAGGCGGGACACGCGCAGCTGCTCGCGGCCGCTCCGATCGAGGTGGCTGACCTCGGTGATGGCGAGCACCTGCCGCTGGAGGCGCACGGCGTCGATGCGGCGTTGCTCGAGCGCGGCCCCCGACGGCACCAGCAGGGGCTGGGTCGTCCACACCAGCTGGCGCTCGATCTCCCGCACGAAGCTCTCGATCTGGGCGGCGGCGCCGGCGGCCTTCTCGCGCTGCAGGGCCACCAGCGCCGCCTTGTTCTCGTTGTAGGACGAATAGATCTCGATGGCGCCGCTCACCACCAGCGCGCCCGTGACCAGCGCCACCAGGATGACCGCGTACTTGCGGGCGAGGCGGCCCCGACGCTTCATGGTGGGCTCGATTCTACGCCGATCCGCGCGGGTCGGGGTCTCCTCTCAGCGTGATCCGGTCCTTGATGCACCCGCCGAAGAGCGAGTGCACGGGCACGCCGAGCGCCCGGGCCTCGAGGTCCCAGAGCGCCATCTCGACGGCCGCCTTGGCCTCCAGCCGCCGTCAACGCCCGGCGGATGTCGAACGGGTCGAGACCGGGCGTGGGGTCGACCTCGCCCCATCCCTCGACGCCCTCGCCGGCGCCCACGCGCACGAGCAGGCTCCGCGGGGCGACGGTGATCCCGTGCACGCCCCGGACCGGCCGGCGCAACGGCACCTCCACGATGACGGGCTCGACGGCGACGATGCGCAGGTCGCTCCCTTCTTCACCTCCGTCGCCTCGACATCAGAAACGGTCACTCGAGGATCTCGTCGGCCCGCGCCAGCAGGGCGGGGGGCAGGGACAGGCCGAGGGCGCGCGCGGTCTTGAGATTGAGAACCAGCTCGAACCGGGTGGGCTGCTCCACCGGGAGGTCGCCCGCGCGGGCGCCCTTGAGGATCCGATCGACGTAGGCGGCTGCCCGCGCGAACTGGTCGGTGAGGCGAGCCGAGTACGACATGAGCCCCCCGGCGTCGGCGAACTCGCGCGCCGAGAACATCGTGGGCACCCGGTGGGCGAGCGCGCTCGCCACCAATCGCTCGCGGTTCATGAAGAAGACGAGGTCGCCGCCGGGCACGAAGGCGGCGCCCCTGTCACGCGCCACGCCGGCGAACGCCGCGTCCAGCTCGGCCGGCCCCTTGACGTCCACGAACCGCGTCCGGACGCCGGCCGCGCGGGCCGCCACCTCGTACTCGCGCCACACCGCCGCCTCGGCCACCGCCGCATTCCTCAGGATCGTGACCTGGCCGAGCTGCGGCAACGCTTCCTTGAGGAGCTGCAGCTGCTTGGCGCGGATCTCCGGCGTGAGCTGGCTGGCCAGCCCGGTGATGTTGCCGCGGGGACGCACCAGACTGTCGACCAACCCGGCCCCCACGGGATCGGGCACGTTGACCATCACGATCGGGATCGTCCGGGTCGCCCGGGCCGCCGCCTCGGTCGCCGACAGGCCGGAGGCGACGATGATGTCGACGGGCAGGCGCACCAGCTCGGCGGCCAGCGCCGGAAACCGGTCCAGCCGACCCTCCGCCCAGCGATGCTCGATGTGGACGCCGCGAAGCCCCTGGGCAAACGCGGCGGAGATATGCTGGGTGGCGGCCGGCGTCGTGGACAGCAGCACGCCGACCCGCGGCGTCGGAGCCCGCGGCTGGGCCGGGGCGGGCGCGGCAAGCAGCAGGAGCGCGAGCGCGAGGGGGTGCGCCCTCACGCCCCGTTCCGCAGCGCGAGCAGCCGCTCGAGCCCCTTGTCGAGGCAGCGGGCGATCTCGTCCCGGCAGGCGCGATAGACCTCCTCGCCCTGGCCGACCGGATCGCCGATGTCCCCGTGTTCGCCCGCCAGCTCGCGTAGCGTGAGGACCGGCCGGGGCCCGGCGCCCAGCTCGGCGACGACCTGCTTCTGATCGGCCGTCATCGTCACCACCACGGCCGCCTCCTCGAGCAGATCGAGGTGGCGCTTGAGGTCGGTGGAGGTCATCGCATCCTCGGCCAGGTGGATGCCCACCTCGCGCAACACCAGCCGGGCATCGAGCGAGGCCAGCATCCCGTCGCGCGCGAAGCGGGCGACACCGGCCGAGCGCACGCGGACGTCGCCGAGCCCGCGGTCGGCCAGCATGCGCTCCAGCAGCACGTGGGCCATCACGCTCCGGCAGGTGTTGGCGTGGCAGACGAGGAGGACGCCCGTCACGCGCCCTCCGCCGGCGCCGTCCAGGCCCGGACGCCGCGCTCGAGGTCCTTCCACTCGGCCGCCGGCCGCTCGCCCAGCGTCCGGCCGAACCCGGTGCCGACGGGCGGCGTGAGGCTCGCCCCCAGCGTGCCCTTGAAGTGGCGCGCGACCTCCTCGGGGGTGAGCCGGCGATGGCCCTCCAGGCGGCGCACCGCCTGCGGGTGGGACAGCAACGTGTAGCCGTAGCCGAACGAGTGGAACACCTGGCCGTTGACGTCGGCGGCGCCGTCGCTCGACAGGAACACGACGAGCGGCGCCACGTTGTCGGGGTCGCGCTCGGTACCGATGGCCTGCTCGCTCGGCCACTTGCCGGTCGCCTCGAACACCTCGCGGCCGCGCGGCGTGGAGTCGATCATGCGGGTGGCGCCGCTCGGCATGATCGCGTTGCAGGTCACGCCGTACTTGGCCATCGCGTTGGCCGTCGACCACGTCAGACCGATGATGCCGGCCTTGGCGGCGGCGTAGTTCGGCTGCCCGGGCGCGCCCAGCGCCGACACCGACGACATGCTGATGATCCGCCCGGCCTTCTGCTCGCGCATGCGGATGGAGGCGGCCCGGATCGTGTTGAAGGCGCCCTTGAGGTGGACGGCGATGACGGCGTCCCACTCGGCCTCGGCCATGTTGAAGATCATCCGGTCGCGCAGGATACCCGCCACGTGCACCAGGATGTCGATGCGTCCCCACGCCTTGGCGACCTGCTCGACCATCGCGGTGCCCTGGGCGAAGTCGGCCACCGAGCCGTAGTCGGCCTCGGCGGTGCCGCCGAGCCTGCGGATCTCGGCGACGACCTGGTCGGCTGGCCCCTGCTCGCCGCCGCCGCCCTCGAGCGTGGCGCCGAGGTCGTTGACGACGACTTTGGCGCCGGCCTCCGCCAGCGCGATCGCGATGCCGCGTCCGATTCCCCGCCCGGCCCCGGTCACCAGCGCGGTCTTGCCGTCGAGCATGCCCATGCGTTCAGTGCCTCCCCATGAAGTAGGATTGCGGGCTGCCGCCGCTGCCACTCCCTCCGTTGTGCGGATCCACAGGTATCAGGATCCACTGGCCACTCGCACTGCCACGTCCCCCGACTCGAGTCGACAGGTATTCAGGCTCCACAGGCTCGCCTCGGCCGCCGGGGCGGCCTCAGCTCGCACTGCCACTCGCAGGGCCACGTGTGTCCGGCAGCGGCCGGTAGTACGGCTGCCCGGCGCCGACCCAGGACTGCAGCATTTCGCGGAACTGCGGGCCCATCGGATCGATCCCGCGCATCGGCATCGTGCCCCGGCGGATCGTGAAGTCGTGCGGCGCCAGCTCGCCGCCGCGGACGAAATGGCGCTCGGCCGCGGCCGGGCGCCCCTGCGCCCACAGCCACTGGCCCAGGCCGAACTCGGCCCGCGCCTGCTGGTCGGCCTCGGTCGGCAGCGGCTGGTGGCGGCGCACGTCCTCGGCTGCCAGCGCCCCGCCCTCACCGCGCACCCAGGCCCGCAGCGCGCCGAGGTGCCGCGCCGACTCCAGCCCGGTGATGTGCTTGAACGTGTCGGTGCCGAAGGCCACGTCGTTGGGCCGCACGATGCGCCCGCGCTCGTCGATCCAGAAGATCGTCGGGACGTTGACGACGTTGTAGAGGTCGGCCAGCGCGTGGCGGGTGTCGATCAGCGCCGGGTGGGTGGGCTGGGCCGTGTCGATCCACGGCCGCGCGTCGTCCGGCGTCTTGTCGAGCGCGACCGTGATGACCGTGAATCCGCTCCCCTTCAGCTCCGCGTACAGCTCCTGCCAGACCGGCAGGTCGAGGCGGCACCCTCACCACGAGGCCCACGCGACGAGCAGAACTTTCCTGCCTCGGTGCTCGGACAGCGAGTGCGGGTGGCCGGCCAGGTCGGGCAGGGTGAAGTCGGGCGCCTGCTGGGAGCCCAGCGCCACCGCGCGCTCGCGGGCGGAGCCGCCCAGGAACGCCGCGCGCTCGTCCACGTCGACCGCCAGCGGGCGATCGAGGGCGCGGGCGAGGCCCTCGAGGTCGACGCCGCCCTCGCGAACCAGCGTCCCTTCGTCGGCCAGCGGGATGCACATCGCGTCGTTGCACAGCAGGCCGTCGTGAACCTCCCAGCCGAGCGCGTCCTGGAGGGAAGCGGGCTCCAGGAGCACCCGCTCGCCGATCACGCGCGCCCGCACCGGAGCCGCCCGCCCGGCGTCGATGAGCGTGAACGTGTCCATCACACCGCTCCCGCGGGCGCGCCGGCCAGCGCCGCGACCGCGAGGTCCTTGCTCTGATCGCGCAGGATGGTGGGGCTCATGACGATCTCCTCGATCACCGTCCTCGGCGGCAGCGTGACGGCCAGCAGGATCGCGCGGGCGACGTCCTCGGCCTGCATCATCGTGGCCCGGGCGGCGGCATCCGGGTTCAGCGGGCGCTTGTCGAGGATCGGCGTGTCGACCTCGGCCGGCATGATGATGGTCGCGCGGATGCCCCGGTTGCGCAGCGTGTTGTGCACGTGGGCCATGAGGTTGCGCACGGCCGCCTTGGCCGCACCGTAGACGGCACCGCCGATCAGCCCCGCCTTGAGCGCGGCCAGCGAGCCGACCGTGACGATCGTGCCGCCGCCCCGCTCGAGCATGCCCGGCAGCACCGCCTGGGTGAGCAGGTAGACGGCCGTGAGGTTGACGGCCATCACGCTGTCCCACTCCTTGCGGCCCACCCAGCGGATCGAGCGCGCGTGGCTGCTGTGGCCGGCGTTGTTGACGAGGACGTCCACGCGGCCCCACCGCTCGAGCGTCCACGTCACGAAGGCGGCGGCGGCAGCGGAGTCCTCCAGGTCCACCGCCCGCGCGGCGCAGCGGCCACCCGCCTTCTCGATCGCCCGCGCCACCGCGTCGAGCGGAGCCTGTCGCCGGCCGCAGATCACGACCTGCGCGCCCTCGGCGGCCAGCATGTGGGCCGCCGACTCCCCGATCCCCGAGCCCCCGCCCGTCACGATCGCGACCTGTCCGTCCAGCACGCGCATTACACCCCTCCCGTACTTCGTTGAGCGGCTCGCCTCAGCGGCCGAGCCGCTTCGGCTCTCACGTCTTTCGTCGACCGGCTCGCCTCAGCGGCCGAGCCGCTTCGGCTCTCACTTCCACGCCCACACCGGCTGTTCGAAGTGGTCGACTCGGGTGGCGCGGCCGTGGACGACGACCTCGCGCATCTGGTAGATCACCGCCGCCGTGGGCGCGTGAATGAGCGTCGACAGAATCGGCAGCTGGATCACCGGCCGGTCGCTCTCCGGGATCGAGATCAGGAGCGGGACCTCCGGCCCCTCGAGATCGTCCAGCGGCACGTGGTACACGCGCTTGACCTCCTCCGGGTTCGGGGTCAGCTCGGCGGCGGCCTCGCACCACACGACGACCGGGGTGATCACGAACCCCGAGCGCGTCGGATAGTCGTCCAGCACGCCGAGCACGGTGTCGGCCTTCAGCGTGAGCCCGATTTCCTCCTCGAGCTCGCGCAACGCCCCCACCTCCGCGCTCTCGCCCGGCTCGAGGCGGCCGCCCGGCAGCGCCCACTGTCGCGCGTGCGCGCGCAGACGCTCCGCCCGCCGGGTCAGCAGAAAGCAGGCGCGGCCCTCGGCATCCGGTAGCAGCACCAGCGCCACCGCCGCCGGGCGCCGCTCGGCCGGCGGGTGTGTGCGACGCGTGAAGCCGGCCAGGTGCGCACGCGCCCGCGCGCGCAACGCGCTGTCAAATCTCATTGGGGGCCCCGACATGGCCCCCAA
>DASWJN010000208.1:0-47217 GCA_036397135.1 Candidatus Methylomirabilota bacterium | reverse complement strand
CCTTCGACGGCGCCCGTTGCTACTCCGCGGTCGACGCCAAGCCCAAGTCGACCCGTAATCTCCGCCGGCTGCGCAACATCGCCGACAACCCGCACGTCTCACTGGTGGTGGACGTCTGGGACGAGGACTGGAGCCGCCTGCGCTGGGTGATCGTCGAGGGCCGGGCCGAGGTGCTGACGGCGGGCGCCGAGTTCGCCCGGGCGATCGACCTGCTGGTGGTCAAGTACCCGCAGTACCGACACTTGAGCCTGGACCGCACGAGCGGCCTGCTCGTCGCGTCACACCCACCCGCGCGCTCACCGGGTCTCATCCTGCCAGAGGCCGAGGGCCTGGAGCACCGGCTCGTCGTTGAACTGGAACAGGCAGGCGGGGCCCTCGCCGCGGTGCTCGTGCTCGAGCCAGTGCCAGGGCGGGGCGACGAACGTGTCGCCCGGCTCCCACGCGAGCACGGCCTCGCCGATGCGGCTCTGGCCCCGTCCCTCGATCACGTGGAAGATGCGGCTGGTCGTGCGCCGCTCGCCCCGCGTGCGCTCGCCCGGCCGCAGCCAGTGGGCCTCGGCGCCCATGGTCGGCAACGGGGCGCGCCCGGTCGTCGGGTCGACGTAGCGCAGCGTCACCGCCGTGTCGGCGGGAGCGGTCTCCGCCATCCGCTCCAGCGCCGCCCGGACCGTGCGCCACGGCCACCGCACCTGCGGGAAACCGGTGGCGGGATAGCGCGAGCGCCGGGGGACGAGCCCGGCCGCGGTGAACTCGTCCGCCGACGGATCGGTCCCCGTCGCCGGGGCCTGGGCCGGGCGCATCTTCGAGGCCCAGGCGGCGTCGAGGCTGCGGACGAGCGGGATGTCGAGGCCGTCGAGCCAGATCACCGGCTCGGCGCCCTCGTGGCCGTGGTCGTGCCAGCGCATGGGCGGCGTGATGATGAGGTCGCCGGGCTCCATCGGGCACTTCACGCCCTCGACCGTCGTGTACGCCCCCTGCCCCTCGACGACGAGGCGCAGGGCGGCCGGCGTGTGGTGGTGGCTGGGCGCCGCCTCGCCGGGCAGGATGATCTGCATGCCGGCGAACAGCGTGGAGGTGATCGCGTAGGCGCCGCCGAGGCCGGGGTTGCGCAGGACCAGCACGCGCCGCTCGGCCTGCTCCATCGGGACCAGGCGGGCCGCCTCCAGCACCCGCGGGCGCAGCTCGCGCCAGCGCCACACGTGGGCCACGGCCGCGGTCGCGCGCTCGTTGGGCAGGAGCGCGTGCAGCGCCGTCCACAGCGGGGCGAGCGCCAGCGAGTCGAGCGCGTCGGAATAGGCGGCGGGCAGGCTCGGATCGCGGGTGGTAAGTGTCGTCATCGCTCCCTCGTGAAGCGCGCCGAGAGTGGCCCGATCATACCATCGCGACGAAACGCGCCGGCGGCAGGGCGACGACGGTCTCCCGCGAGCCTCGGCGGGGTGCGATACTAGGCGGCCGGAGGCACGGCGATGGAGTTCGAGGTCGAGGTCTACCGCAAGGAGACGGGCGAGTGGGTGGCGACGGCGGTGGAGCACGCGGTCACCGTCACCGGGATGACCGAGCAGGACGCACTGACGCGCCTGCTGAACGCCCTGGGCAAGCACTTCAAGCGCAAGAGCTCCTGAGCCGGTCGCGTCGATGCGATCGTACGGCCGTATGATGCTCCACCGCGCGATGCTCCAGGCGCTCGTGTCGCTGGCCCTGCTTGCCACGCTGGCCGCCGCGGGCCCAGCCCGCGCGGCCGACTACACCGGCCCCATCATCGACGCCCACTCCCACGTGCCGAACGGCACCGCCATCGACGCCTACGTGGCGGCGATGAAGCGCCACAACGTCGTCAAGGTCGTGCTCCTCGGGGTCGGTGGCGCCCAGAAGGACGACGCCGCCTGGATCGCGGCCGCGGCGAAGAAGTATCCGGATCTCGTCGTGACCGGACAGCCCGTGCCCGAGCCGACCTCGCCCCAGGCGGCGGCACGACTGGACGCCGAGCTGGCCCGGAGCGGCGCCCGCGCCGTCGGCGAGATCCACGTGCGCCAGGTGAGCCGCAAGATCGACCGCAACCCGGCCGACCCGGCGTTCGTCAAGGTGCTGGAGATGGCCGCCCGGCACAAGGCCCCGGTGGTCATCCACCAGGAGCTGGACGACAGGGCCACCGCGGCGCTGGAGGCGGCGTTGAAGGCTGCGCCGGCGGCGACGATCGTGCTGGCGCACGCCGGCTCGCTCACTCCCGCCGCCCTCGAGCCTCTGCTGGCCCGCCATCCCAACCTGGTCATCGATCTCTCGGGAATGCATTTCCAGCGCGCACCCGCGCTCGCGACCGAGAAGGGCCCGCTCGATCCGGCCTGGAGGGCGCTCATCGAAAAGCACCGCGACCGCTTCGTCATCGGCATCGACGTGTGGGCGGCACGCCTGTTCGAGCCGGCGATGCTCGGTCGGCTGATGCGGTGGACGCGGCGGATCCTGGGCGAGCTGACGCCCGAGGCCGCCGAGCGCGTCGCCTACCGGAACGCCGCCCGCCTCTTCCGCCTCGAGTAGCCCGTGGACGTGAATCCGTTCGCCGGGTCCACCGCCTGCGCGATGCTCGTCGATGTCGCCGAGCGCCACGCCGCGCGCGAGGCGATGGTGTTCCGCGACGAGCGCATCAGTTTCGCGGACTTCCGCGCCCGGGTCGACGCGTTCGCCGGCGGGCTGGCGGCGCTCGGCCTGGCGCGCGGCGAGGCGCTCGCCATCTGGCTCCCCAACCGCCCTCTCTGGTTCGTCGCCCAGTATGCCGCCGCCCGTTTGGGCGTGGTCGTCGTCGCCCTCAACCCCCGCTACCGCGCCCACGAGCTGGCCTACATCCTGAACCAGTCCGACGCCACCGCCCTGCTCCTCACCGATCACCTCGGCCCCGTCGACTACTTCGAGACGCTGCACGAGGTGATCCCCGAGCTGGCCGCCGCCGAACCCGGCGACGTGCGCTGCCCCCGGCTCCCCCGCCTGCGCCACGTCGTCGTCGACGCCGAAGACCCCTACCCCGGATGCGTCCGCGCGTCCGATCTGTACAGCCCGGATCACGCCCTCGCGGGAGGCCCGCCCGGGCCGGCGGCCGACGATCTCTTCACGCTGCTCTACACGTCCGGGACCACGTCGTTTCCGAAGGGGGCGATGATCTCCCACCGCAACTGTGTCCCGCACGGCTGGCGCTGCGGCGAGCAGCTGCGGCTCACGCCGGACGACCGCGTGCTCCACGCGATGCCGGCGCCGGGGACGTGGGGCGGGCTCAACATCCCGCTGTCGGCGTGGAGCCACGGCGCCTGCCTGGTGCTCATGGAGGCGTGGGACCCGCTGCGCGCGCTGATGCTGATCGAGCGCGAGCGCTGCACCGTGTTCAACGCGGTCGACACGATGCTCAAGCCGATGCTCGAGCACCCCGACCTCGACCGCTACGACCACTCCTCGCTGCGCACGGGCGGCTTCGCGTCGGTCGGCGGCGGCGGCCCCGGCATGCTCGAGGCCGTCGTCAAGCGCCTGGGCGTGCCGCTCGCCTTCCAGCCCTACGGCATGACCGAGGTCAATGCGCTCGCGCTCTTCCACGACCTCGACGAGCCGCTCGACCTGCGGCTGCAGCCCGGGGTTCTCCCCGCGCCCGGCCTCGAGGTCCGCGTCGTCCACCCGGAGACGGGCGCGCGCTGCGACCCCGGACGGGAAGGCGAGCTGCAGTTCCGCGGCACGCTGGTGACGCGCGGTTACTACAACAAGCCGGAAGAGACGCGCGCGGCCTTCACCGAGGACGGCTGGTTCCGCACCGGCGACCTCGCGATGCAGGACCGCCAGGGTCACACGATCTTCCGGGGCCGGCTGAAGGAGACGCTGCGCATCAGCCACTTCATGGTGGCGCCGGGCGAGATCGAGGCGTTCCTGCAGACGCATCCCGACGTCGACCAGGCATTCGTCGTCGGCGTCCCCGACCCCGAGCTCAATGAGCGTCCGGTCGCCTACGTGATCGCCCGGCCCCACGCGCGGCTCACCGAGGCCGACCTGCGCGCGTTCTGCCGCGGCAAGATCGCCTCCTACAAGATCCCGCAAGTCGTCCGCTTCGTCAGCGACGTGCCGCGCACGCCCGGTCCCCACGGCGACAAGGTGCAGCGCGGCAAGCTGCGCGAGCAGGCGATCCAGGAGCTGGGACGATGACCCCGCGAACCTCGCTGTGCGAGCGGCTCGGCATCGAGTACCCGATCGTGCAGTCGGGCATGGGCGGCGTCGCCGGACCCGACCTCGTGGCCGAGGTCTCGAAGGCCGGCGCCCTCGGGATCATCGCCGGGCTCAACCTCACGCCCGACAAGGTGCGGGAGGCGATCCGGGCGGTGCGGGCGGCGACCGACCGGCCGTTCGGCGTCAATCTCTTCATGCCCGATCAGCTGCGGCCGCCGGTCGATCCGGCGACGATCGCGGAGGACACGGTGCGGGTCGTGCAGAGCACGCTGAACGGGTTCCGGACACGGCTCGGGCTGCCGACCACGACCGCCCGGCCGCCGGCGGTGCCCGACCTCATCCCCGCCGCGCTCGAGGTGATCCTGGAGGAGCGTCCGCGCGTCTTCTCGATCGGGCTCGGCAACCCCGAGCCGGAGATGGTGAGCCGCTGCCACGAGCGCGGCATCCAGGTGATGGCGATGGTCACGACCGTGGCCGACGCGCGCACCGTCGAGCGCGCCGGCGTCGACGTCATCGTGGCCCAGGGCGCCGAGGCCGGCGGCCATCGCTCGACCTGGGTCAAGCCGCCGTCGCCCGAGGCGGTGGGCATCGGCACGCTCACGCTCGTGCCGCAGGTCGTCGATGCCGTGCGCGTGCCGGTGGTCGCCGCCGGGGGCATCGCCGACGGCCGCGGGCTGGTGGCGGCGCTTGCGCTCGGGGCAACGGGTGCCCTGCTCGGCACGCGCTTCGTCGCCACCCGGGAGGCCACCGCGCCCGACTTCCAGAAGAAGGCGCTGCTGGAAGCGGAGGCGGAGACGACCACGGTGACCGACGCCATCACCGGGCTGTGGGCGCGCTACATTGGCAACACGTACACGGCGGAGTACGTCGCCTCCGGCGCGCCGGTGTTCCCCGCCCTCCTGCAGTCACGCGCGGCCCAGGACATCTTCGGCCACGCGGCGAAGGAAGCGGCCGCCGAGTGGTTCCCGATGCCGGCCGGACAGAGCGTGGGGCTGCTGCACGACCTGCCGGGGGCCGGCGAGGTCGTGGAGCGCATCGTGCGCGAGGCGCGCGCCGTGCTGGACGCCCTCGGGCGGTTGCCGCGCTAGCGGCCGGCTGGGATCGCCTTCACCGTCACCGTCACCGCGGTCGCGACCGCGACCGTGCCGTAGAGCGGTCAGCGCTTGCGGTACGTCTCGACGAGGTCCTCGGCCTGGGCCTGGCTCACGCCGGCCAGCTCGAACGTCATGAGGACCGCGGAGAAGCGCGGCTCCGAGGGCGGGCGCCGGCCCTCGATCGTGACCGTCATGCGCTCGAGCGGCACCCCTGTCTCCCGGGCGTGCATCTCAATCAGCGTGACGCCGCAGGACGACACCCCGGCCAGGAAGGCCTCGCTGTTGGTGAAGGCGTCGGGCTGGGGGCGGGACGAGGAATCGAGCACCAGCGAGACGCCGCGCACCTCGCTGCGCGCCCGCCCGACGGTGCCGCTGCTGGACGATCTGATCGTCTCGACCTTGTCGTCGGCCATGGCGGCATGATCGTCGCGGCGCCGCCCGTCGTCAAGCGCTCCGTGGATGATCGGACCCACCGCCTGCTCGATGGCCCCATCCTGCCCACCCTGGTGGCGCTCGCGGCGCCCAACGCCGCCGTGACCGCTCTGCAGGCCGCCGCGAGCGTCGTGGACGCCTACGTCGTCGCGTCGCTCGGCGTCGAGGCGCTGGCCGGCGTCACGCTGGTCTTCCCGCTGGTCATGCTCACCGGGATGATGTCGGCCGGCGGCATGGGCGGCGGGGTGTCGTCCGCGGTGGCGCGCGCGCTCGGGGCGGGCCGGCGCCGGGACGCCGACGCCCTCGTCATCCACGCGACGGTGCTTGCCGTCGCCTTCGCCGCGGTCTTCACCGCCGGCGCGCTCGGCGGGGGCGCGGCGCTCTACGGCGTCCTCGGCGGCCGCGGCGGCACGCTCGACGCGGCGCTGGCCTATTCCGACGCGTATTTCCTCGGCGTCGTGGCCGTGTGGCTCGCCAACACGCTGGCCAACGTGGTGCGGGGCACCGGCAACATGGCGCTCCCCGCGGCGCTCATCGTCGCCGGTGCGCTCGTGCAGATCGGCCTGTCGGTGGGCCTCGTTCACGGTCTCGGGCCGCTGCCGAGGCTGGGCGTGGCGGGCGCCGGGTGGGCCGCCGTGATCGCCTTCGGGGGGATCGCCACTCTGCTGGCGGCGTATCTCGGCTCCGGCCGGGCGCTCGTGCGGTTCCGCGCCAGCCGGCTGGAGTGGCGGCTGTTCCGCGAGATCCTGCGCGTCGGGCTTCCGGGCGTCGCCACCAACCTCATGGCGAACGCGACCGTGCTGCTCCTGACAGGCCTGGTCGGGCGCTTCGGCACCGCCGCGCTCGCCGGCTACGGGATCGGCAGCCGCCTCGAGTATCTGCAGATTCCCATCGTCTTCGGGATGGGGACGGCGCTGGTCGCGATGGTGGGCACCAACGTCGGCGCCGGCCGACACGAGCGCGCCGAGCGCATCGCGTGGACGGGCGCCGCGATCGCGGGCGCCGTCACGGGCGCCATCGGCCTCACGGCAGCGGTCGTTCCCGGCGCGTGGACGCGGCTGTTCACCGCCGATCCCGCCGTCGCGAGCGTCGCGACCACGTACTTGCGCATCGTCGGCCCCGCCTACGCGCTCTTCGGCATCGGCCTGGCGCTCTACTTCGCCTCCCAGGGCGCCGGCCGGTTGCGGTGGCCGGTCGTCGCGAGCGTCGTCCGGCTGGGGTTGGCCATTGGCGGTGGATGGGCGGCGGTCACGCCGCTGGGCGGCGCGTTGCCGTCGCTGTTCGTGGCCATGGCTCTCGCGCTCGTGGCTTACGGCGGACTCACGGCGTGGGCCGTCCGGGCAGGCGCCTGGCGCTGACCGCAGGCGAACCTCCGACAGGACCACGGGGCTCACGGTAGAATGCGCGACAAAGGAGGCCCCGTGAAGCTCGACGTCGCCATGCTCACCCACGATCTGAAGTCGGTGCCGGATTACGCCCGCAAGGTGGAGGCGCTCGGGTTCGACGGCCTGTGGTCGGCCGAGACGCAGCACGACCCCTTCCTGCCGCTGGCGGTGGCCGCCACCGTCACGTCCCGCATCCGCCTCGGCACCTCCATCGCGGTCGCCTTCCCGCGCAGCCCCATGGTGCTCGCCCACATCGCCTGGGACCTGGCCAAGGCCTCGGGCGGGCGGTTCATCCTCGGTCTCGGCTCCCAGGTCAAGGGTCACAACGAGCGCCGGTTCTCCGTGAAGTGGGAGGCGCCGGCGCCGCGCATGCGCGAGGTGGTGCAGGCCCTGCGCGCGATCTGGGACTGCTGGCAGAACGGGACGGCGCTCGCCTTCAAAGGCCGGCACTATCGCTTCGACCTCATGACGCCGTTCTTCAATCCGGGGCCGATCGAGCATCCGAGGATCCCGGTGTACATCGCCGGCGTCAACCGGCACATGTGCCGCGTGGCCGGCGAGGTGGGCGACGGCCTGCACGTGCACCCGTTCAACAGCCCCCGGTACCTGCGCGAGTACGTGCAGCCGGCGGTGAACGAGGGGCTGAAGGCCGCCGGCAAGCGGCGCCAGGACTTCGCCTACGCGACCTCCACGTTCGTGGTGGTCGGCGAGACCGAGGAGGAGCGCGTCCAGCAGCGGGCCGCGGTCAAGCAGCAGATCGCGTTCTACGCCTCCACGCGGACGTACGAGCCGGTGCTGGCCGCCCACGGCTGGCAGGATCTCGCTCCCCAGCTGCACCGCAAGTCGGTCGAGGGCGACTGGAAGGGCATGGCCGGCCTCATCACCGACGAGATGCTCGACACCTACGCCGTCACCGGCACCTACGACACCATCGCCGCGCGCATCCAGGAGCGCTACGCCGGCCTCCTCGACCGCACGGCGTTCTACCAGCCCTACCAGCCGCAGGCCGTGGACGATCCCCGGCTGCCGCGGTTGATCAAGGAGTTCAACGGCTGATGAAAGCGCTCGTCTTCCACGAATTCGGCGGCCCCGACACGCTGAAGTACGAGGACGTGCCCGATCCGAGGATCAAGCCGAACGAGGTCCTCGTGCGGGTGCGCGCGTGTGCCTTGAACCACCTCGACCTGTTCGTGCGCGAGGGCATCCCGGCGCTCAAGACGCCGCTGCCCTTCTGGACCGGCTGCGACATCGCCGGCGAGGTGGCCGAGGTCGGCGCCGACGTGGCGGGCGTGAAGGCCGGCACGCGCGTCGCCGTCAACCCCAACCTCACGTGCGGGCGGTGCGAATTCTGCATGCAGGGCGAGGACAGCCTGTGCGTGCGCTACGGCATCCTCGGCGAGCACGTGCCGGGCGGCCTGGCCGAGTACGTGGCCGTGCGGGGCGACAACGTCCTGCCCCTGCCCGCCCACGTGTCGTTCGAGGAGGCCGCCTCGTTCGTCCTCACCAGCATGACGGCGTGGCGGATGGTGGTCACGCAGGGCCAGGTGCGGCCCGGGCAGGACGTGCTCGTCATCGGCGTGGGCGGCGGCGTGTCGTCCACGGCCGTGCAGATCGCTCGCCTGTGCGGCGCCCGGGTCATCGTGACGTCATCCGACGACGCCAAGCTCGAGAAGGCGCGCGCGCTGGGCGCCGAGGTCGGCATCAACTACAAGAAGAATCCCGACTGGGCCAAGCACGTCTTCGAGGCCACCGGCAAGCGCGGCGTCGACGTCGTCATCGAGAACGTCGGGGCGGCCACCTGGAAGGACTCCATCCGCTCCCTCAAGGGCGGGGGCCGCCTGGTGACGTGCGGCTCCACGTCGGGGCCCGTGGGCGAGACGCTGATCCCGCTCGTGTTCTGGAAGCAGGTGCACATCATCGGCTCCACGATGGCCACCCGGAAGGAGTTCCACGACGTGATGGGCCAGCTCTTCGCCGGCCGTCTCAAGGCCATCATCGACGAGGTCGTGCCGCTCAAGGACGGCGCCGCCGCCCAGCAGCGCCTGGCCGAGGGCAAGCAGTTCGGCAAGATCGTGCTGACGCCGTAGGCGTGCCCACTTCCCGCCCAGGGGATCATTCTCTGGTGAGGAGGTCATCGCCGCACCCGGCCACCAGCCCGGCCTGGCTGGTATGGCTGGAGACGTCGGGCTTCGCGGTCGCGATGCGCCAGTGGCTCTGGCTCTATCCGATCGTCGAGATCGTCCACATCGTCGGCTTCGTGGTCCTGGTCGGCGCCGCCTTCATGTTCGACCTGCGCCTGCTGGGCCTGGGCCGCGGTTTGCCGGTGAGCGCGATGGCCGAGCACCTGCTGCGCTGGTCCCGGCTCAGTCTGGTCCTGGTGGTGCCCTCGGGGGTGGCGATGTTCGTCGCCCACGCGACGGAGATGGCGGCCAACCCGGCCTTCCAGCTCAAGCTGACGTTCATCGCCGCCGCCTTCCTCAACGCCGGCATCTTCCACCGCTTCCCCTTTCGCGCCGTCGGCGACTGGGATACCGGGATCGCCGCCCCCCGGCCTGCCAGGCTGGCGGGGGCCCTCTCGCTGACCCTGTGGACCGGCGTCATCGCCTGCGGCCGCTTGCTTGCCTATCTTTGACCCCGGCCGGGTTGGGCGCCGGCGAAGACGCAGGCGCCTGGATTTCAAGCAGTTTTGGGATTCGGCAGCGCGGTGGGCCTCGGGGCGGGGTGCATAATGGTGAGGTATGAAAACTCTCGCTATTCTCGTGGGTGGGGGGCCGGCGCCGGGCATCAACGCGGTCATCGCCGCGGCCACGATCGAGGCGCGCAATCACGGGCTGCGCGTGCTGGGGTGCTACGACGGGTTCAAGTGGCTGGTGCAGGGCGACACCGAGCACGTCGTCGAGCTGGCGATCAACGACACCTCGCGCATCCACTTCGACGGCGGATCCATCATCCGCACCTCGCGCACCAACCCGACCAAGACGCCGGAGGGCATCGGTCGGGTCGCGGACTCCCTCAAGCGGCTGAGCGTCGATCATCTGCTGACCATCGGGGGCGACGACACGGCGTTCGCCGCCTCGCGGCTGGCCCGGGCGCTGGAGGGGCTGACCGTCGCCCACGTGCCGAAGACGATCGACAACGACCTGCCGCTGCCCAGCGACATCGTGACGTTCGGTTTCACGACGGCCTGCAACCTGGGCAAGGAGCTGGTCCGCAACCTCATGCAGGACGCCGCCACCACCGAGCGCTGGTTCTTCGTCACGGTCATGGGCCGCCACGCCGGTCACCTGGCGCTCGGCATCGGCGGCTCGGCCGGCGCCACCGTCAGCGTCATCGCCGAGGAGTTCCCCCAGTCGCAGATCACCCTCGACCGGCTGGCCGACGTCCTCGAGGCCGCCATCATCAAGCGTCGCGCGCACGGCCGCGAGCAGGGCGTGGCGATCCTGTCCGAAGGCCTGGCCGAGAAGCTCGACCCCCAGACGCTCGGCGCCGTCGAACGCGACGCCTACGGCAACGTGCGGCTGGCCGAGCTGGATCTGGGCCGCCTGCTCAAGGAGCGCGTCACCGCCAGCCTGAAGGCGCGCGACGTCGACGTCACCATCGTGGCCAAGGAGATGGGCTACGAGCTGCGCTGCGCGCCGCCCGGTGCCCACGACATCCAGTACTGCCGCAGCCTGGGCTACTGGGCGACGCGGTTCCTGCTGGAGGGTGGCAGCAACGCGATGGTGACGATCCAGGCCGGCCGGCTCGTGCCGGTGCCGTTCGGGCTGATGATGGACCCCAAGACGGGACGGATCCGCGTCCGCTACGCGGACGTCGAGTCGGAGATGTACCAGACGCTCGCCGCCTACATGATCCGCCTCAAGCCGGAAGACTTCGACGACCCGGCCAACGTGGCGACCCTCGCCCGGGCCGGCAACCTCGACCCCGCCGAGTTCACCCGCCGCTTCGGCCCGCTCGTCGGCCGCGCGTAGCTACTCCCGCAGCGTCCGCGCCACGCGGAAGCCGAGCGCCGCATCCCTCGCGTCGAAGAGGACCCGATAGCGCCTGGCCTGCGACGCCAGCCGGGTCGTGATGCGCCACGACGCCGAGGGGCGCCTGCTGGAGGTCGGCGCCCGGACGCGCACCATGCCCCCGGCGCTACGAAGGGCGCTCCATCACCGGGACCGCAGCTGCCGCTTCCCGCGCTCGATCGACAGCCGGACGGCCGGAACCCAGAATCGGCGCTGTCGTCCGATCTCGCCCCCAGACCGGGAGCGCTCAATGCTGACGCTGGGGCGGCGCCCGGCCTCATTAGAAGTAGCCCGGATCCCCCGGCATCAGGATCTTGCGCTGGTTGCCCTCCATGATGACACGGGGGCGGATCGCGCGGACCTCGCGGTCGCGGACCCGCTCGAGCGCGTGGGCGGTGGACGCGGCCCCGTCGAAGAGCATGAGGTTCTTCACGGTGGGATTGCGCAGCGTGATCTCGCCGCGGCGTTGGGCCTCGACGGCCTCCTGCGGCGCCAGCCACTTCAGATCGGTCATCTCGTGGTCGTCGCCGGTCGGCTCCTGGCCGGCGGGCGCCGGGGCCGCGAAGAAGCGCGTGTCGAAGCGCAGCGGCTGCTCCTCCGGCGTGATCCAGTGGGCGAAGTAGACGACCCGGTCGGTGGCGAGCTGCAGGCGCTCGGCGCGGACCATCGTCCAGAACGCGCGGTTGTCGGCCTGGCAGGCGCGGCGGTACTCCGCGAAGCGCGGCGCCGTGGGCGCCACCTCGCGCCCGTCGGGGCCGGCGGCCAGCAGCAGGCCGGCCTCCTCGAACGTCTCGCGGATGGCGCCGATCCAGAAGCCGAGCGCCGTGCGGGGCGCATGCTCGAGGCTCAGACGCCGGGCGGCCTCCTTGACGTCGAGACCCCGGCACCAGGCGGCGGCGTCGTCCGGGATGTCGTCCGCCTCGATCTTGCCGCCCGGGAAGACGAAGTCGCCGGCGGCGAACTTGCTCTCGAGGTGGCGGCGCATCAGCAGGCACTCGACGCCGCCGGCGGGACGATCGCGCAGGAGCACCAGGGTCGCCGCCGGGGCGGGCGTGGCGGGCTCAGGTTTGACGGGCACGGCGTAGTGTGCCACGATGCTCGCGCTGTTGTCATTCACGACGTGAGTGCTTGGACCGAGGAGGCGCGATGAGCGCGGAGGCTCGACTCAAGGAGAAGAACATCACGCTGCCCCACCCCCCCAAGCCGATGGCCAACTACGTCAGCGCCGTGCGCACCGGCAATCTGCTCTTCCTGGCCGGGCACGGGCCGCTGCGCCCGGAGGGCAAGCCGTCGGTGACCGGCAAGGTCGGGCGCGACCTCACCGTCGAGCAGGGCTACCAGGCGGCGCGCGAGGTGGGCCTGAATCTGCTCGCCACCACCCGGGCGGCGCTCGGCAGTCTCGACCGCGTCAAGCGCGTGGTGAAGGTGCTGGGCATGGTCAACTCGGCCGAGGGCTTCGGCGACCAGCCCAAGGTGATCAACGGCTTCTCCGACCTCATGGTCGAGGTGTTCGGCGAGGAGATCGGCAAGCACGCGCGGTCGGCGGTCGGCATGGCCGGGCTGCCGGTCGGCATTCCGGTCGAGATCGAGATGGTCCTCGAAGTGGAGTGAGCGATCGACCTTCACCACCTGGTCGAGGCCGCCGGCGCCCTCACCTTCGGCGTCCTGTTCTACTCCTTTACGCTCAATCGCCTCGGTGAGCGCCGCCCGCGACTCCGCACGGCCCGCCACGCCCTGAACGGGCTCGCGTTCGGGGCGCTCGGAGTGTGGCTGGCCATCGCGCGCATCCAGGTCGCCCCCGAGGTGTACTTCGACGCGCGCAACGTGCCGGTGGCCCTCATCGCGCTGTTCGAGGGCTGGACGGCCGGGCTGCTGGCAGCCGGCATGGTGGCGGTGTACCGGTGGTGGTGGCTCGGCGGGTCGGGAACGCTGCCGGGCATCGTCAGCGTGCTGTGCGTCGCGGTGGTCGGCGGCCTCGTGCACTGGCTGGCGACCCGCCGCGGCCGCGTCTCCAGCCTGCACGCCTTCGCCGTCGGCGTCGCCACGTTCCTGGCCACCCTGCTCGGCTACGCGATGCTCGGCCGCGAGGGGCTCGCCAAGTTCGCGAGCACGTGGCCGCACTTCCTCGTCGCCTACGTGGTCGGCGTCGGCCTCCTCGGCCAGCTCTTCCAGAACGTGGTGGAGCGACAGCGGCTGTCCACGGCCGAGCGCCGCTTCCGCGCGCTGCTGGACGAGGCGTCGGAGGCCATTCGCATCGTCGATCCGGCCACCCGGCGCATCCTGGAGACCAACCGCGCCGACTCCGCGCTGACCGGCTGTCCGCGCGAGCACCTGCTCGGGCGCGACGCCCGCGAGTTCTGGCCCGAGGACCCCGAGGACCGCGGGCGGTGGGAGGCGCTCGCCGCCGAGGCGGCCGTCTCGGGCGCGGCGACCGGGTTCGGTCTTCCCTATCGCCCCGCCGGCGGCTCCGTGCGGTCGGTGGACCTCACCGTGCGCCGGGTGGAGCACGACGGCCGGCCGTACGAGATCGTGATGCTGCGCGACGCCGGCCCCCGCGAGGCGCTCGACGCCGCCCGGCGCGAGGTGCTCGACCTGCGCGCCATCACGCTGGTGGCCAACGCCGCCGCCCACGAGATCAACAACCCCCTCACCGTGATCGTGGGCTCGCTGGAGCTGCTGCAGCGGCGGCTGCCCGGCGAGGACCCGGAGGTCCGCTGGATCGACCGGGCGATCACCTCCTCGCAGCGCATCCGCGAGATCATCGAGCGGATGACGCGCATCACGCGGGTGGAGTCGGCCGGCTCGATACCGGGGGTCCCCGCCATGCTCGACATCCGCCGGTCGAGCGAGGATAATTGAGGACCATGGACCTGCTGCTCGACGCCGTGACCACCGCCATCTCGCTCGTCTTCCTCGCCATCCTCGGCATCATCAGCGGCGTCGCCGTCCCGGGGCTGTTCATCGCCGTCCTCGGCCCCTGGCTGGACTGGCTGCTCCCCGAACGCACCAAGTCCTAGTTGGGCGCCAAGTACCTCGGCGCCGCCGTCCGGCGCCGGGAGGACCCGCGCTTTCTCCGGGGCAACGGCCGCTTCATCGACGACGTGATTCTGCCCGGTCTGCTGCACGCGGCCTTCCTGCGCTCCCCCCACGCCCACGCGCGCATCGCGCGACTGGCCACGAAGGCGGCGCGGGCCATGCCCGGGGTGGCCGGCGTCTACGCGTTCACCGATCTCGAGCCCTCGCTGAGGCCGCTGCCGCTCTTCGGCGCGCCCCCGCCCGGCCTGGCCGCCGCCGTCCACTTCGACCTCCGCCAGGCGCCGCAGTACGCCCTCTGCCGCGACCGCGCCCACTACGTCGGGGAGATCGTCGCAATGGTCGTGGCCGACGACCGTGCGCGCGCCGAGGACGCGCTCGAGCGCATCGACGTCGAATGGGAGCCGCTGCCGGCGGTGGTCGACATGGTGGCGGCCGCTGCGCCCGGCACCACCCTCGTCCACGCCGAGTGGGGAACCAACGTGGCCGTCGGCTTCCACCACGCCGTCGGCGACGCCGACCGCGCGTTCGCCGCCGCCGAGGCGGTGTTCACGGAGACGTTCGCCATCCAGCGCTACGTCGGGATGCCGCTGGAAGGCCGCGGTGTGGTGGCGCAGTGGGACCGGCGCGACGGCACCCTCACGGCCTGGAACAGCACGCAGGTCTCGCACTTCGTCCAGCAGGGCCTGGCGGCGGCCCTCGAGCTGCCGCCCCACCGCGTCCGCGTGATCGCGCCCGACCTCGGCGGCGGTTTCGGTACCAAGGCCTCCGGCTACCCCGAGGACGTGCTGGTGCCGCTGGCCGCCCGCGCGCTCGGCCGCCCGGTCAAGTGGATCGAGGGCCGGCGCGAGCACATGATGGGCTCGGCCCACGCCCGCCACCAGACGCACCGGATCAGCCTGGCTGCGCGCCGCGACGGCACCATCCTCGGCGTGCGCGATCACATCTGGCTCGACTTCGGCGCCTACAACTGCTGGGGCATCGTGCTGCCCTACAACACGGTCGCCCACCTGCTGGGCCCCCACCGCGTGCGCGACCTCGACGTCACGTTCCGGGGCGTGGTCACCCACAAGACGCCGAACGCGCCCTACCGCGGCGCCGGCCGGCCGGAGACCGTGTTCGCGATGGACCGCGCGGTGGACGGCCTGGCCCGCCAGCTCGGCCTCGACCCGGCCGAGGTGCGCCGGCGCAACTACCTGACGGCGGCCGAGCTGCCGTGGGACCTCGGCATGCCCTACCGGGACGGCAACCCGCTCGTCTACGACAGCGGCGACTTCCGCGAGGTGCTCGACACGGCGCTGAGGGCCGCCGGCTACGAGGCGTTCCGGCGCGAGCAGGCGGCGCTGCGCGAGCGCGGCGTCTGGCGTGGCATCGGGATCTCGGGCTACGTCGAGGGCACGGCGATCGGCCCCTACGAGGGCGCCCGCGTCACGCTGGACCTGGCCGGCCATGCCGTGGTGGCGACCGGCGCCGTCAACTCCGGCCAGGGCCACGAGACCTCGTTCGCGCAGGTCTGCGCCGACGTCCTCGGCGTGCTGCTGGAGCACGTCACGGTGACCGGCGGCGACACGGGGACAGTTCCGTTCGGGGTCGGGACGTTCGCCAGCCGCAGCGGCGTGACGGCCGGCAACTCGATCGCCGACGCCGCCCGCGCGGTGCGGGCCAAGGTGGTCACGGCGGCGGCCGCGCTGCTCGAAGCGGCCGAGGCCGACATCGAGGTCGAGGACGGTCAGGTGTTCGTGCGCGGCGCCCGCGCCACCGCGGTGCCGCTGGCCCGCGTGGTCCAGGCGGCCATCCCGACCTTCGCGAAGCCCGGGGTGGCGAGCGCGGACTTCGACGCCACCGCCTATCACCACGTGCCGACCGTCACCTTCGCCAGCGCCGTGCACGTGGCCCAGGTCGAGGTCGACCCCGACACCGGCGCCGTCCGCCTGCTCCGGTATCTCGTCGCCCACGACTGTGGCACCGTGATCAACCCGATCATCGTCGAGGGCCAGGTGCACGGCGGCGTCGCCCAGGGCGTGGGCGGCGGCCTCTTCGAGGACATGGCCTACGACGAGACGGGCCAGCTGCTGGCGGGCTCGCTGATGGACTACGCGGTGCCGCGCGCCGACGACCTGCCGCTGATCGAGTGCGAGCACCTGGAGTACCCCTCGCCGCGCAACCCGCTGGGCGCCAAGGGCCTGGGCGAGGGCGGCGCCATCTCGCCGCCCGCCGCCATCGCCAACGCCATCGACGATGCGCTGGCGCCGCTCGGCGTCCGCCTCACGGCCACCCCCGCGCTGCCCGCTCGAGTCCGGGCGCTCATCGAGCGCGCGGACGACGAGAGACGACGTTCATAGCGGCTCACGCGCGCGGCGACCGGCGGCGCAGAGCTTCTTGATGTCGGCCCAGTCGTAGTCGGGCAGCAGCTTTACCGGAGGCCGGGGGGCCGCGGCGGCCACCGCGGCCAGCGCCTGCAGGCGATCGCCGGCCGCGGGGTGGGTCGACAGATAGCGCGCGGCGGCCGGCGTCGCGCCCTCGACCTGCTGGAGCGCGCGAAAGAACGCCAGCATCCCCTCGGGGTCCACCGCCGCCGCCTGCAGCATCCGCAAGCCGTCACGGTCGGCCTCGTGCTCGGCCTCGCGACTGTGACGGAGGTCGCCGAGCATGCGCGCGCGCTCGATGCCGAAGGCCATCACGCCGCTGACGTCCCCCACCAGGGCGGCGAGCAGGATGCCGGTGGACGCCTGGCGCAGGATCGCGCGCGTCGCGTGGCGGTGGAGGACGTGCTGCATCTCGTGGGCGAGGACGCCCGCCAGCTCCTCGGCGCTGCCGGTCCGCTCGAGCAGCCCGCGGAAGACGACGACGCCGCCGCCGGGCGCGGCGAAGGCGTTCACCAGGGGATGGTCGACGACGATGACGCGAAAGGGATAGCGCGATTCCGGCAGCGTGCGCAGGAGCACGTCGGCGACCTCGTCGAGGCGGCGCTGGCGCCCGGGATCGTGGCAGCGCTGGGCCGGCGGCGCCAGCTGGGCCATGGCGGCCTCACCGAGCGCGATCTCCCAGGACACCGGCACGCGGGCCGCGGCCACGTCGGCCAGCGCCGGGATTCCCCAGACGTACAGGCCGGCCCCCACCGCGACCGCGGCGAGGGCGGCCAGGACCGTGAGCCCGGCCCGGAACCGGCGGTGGGCAGGGTCGTGGAACCCGCCGGCGGCCTGGGGCGCGGCGGCCCGGAGCGCAGACAGGAACGCCAGGTCGCCGATGAGCAGCGTCTCGGCCAGGTCGCCGCCACGCTCGAGCCGGACCTGCTCGCCCTCGTAGAAGCCCTGGGTCTGGCGGACCTCGCCGAGCGGCCAGCGGAACGCCGTCCCGCTCTCCAGCAGCGTGATCTCCAGCCCGGACTGGCCGATGGCCACCCGCGCCGGCCGCCGCACCGGCGTGCGACCGTCCAGGTAGGAGGCGTCCCAGACGCGGCCTCCCGGCGCCGGCACTGGCGGGCTCAGCTCACGCCGAAGTCGGCGTCGAGCAGGCCGGCCAGCCCCTCGCCGGTCGCCGAGGCGGCTCGCGCGTCCTGCCGGATGTCGGCGACGTCGAGCGGTCCCTCCAGCGTCACGTACCGGAAGGTAAAGCGCAGCCCGCGCACGACGGCCCACGGCCACGCCAGGCCCAGCGTGAGCAGGACGGCCAGCACGTTGCTGAGGGTCAGCCAGGCCAGCCGGCCGCCCGTCACCGCCGAGCGGAAGCGCGCGGCGCCGAAGCGCGTGTGCGCGGTGAAGTACCGCTGCCGCCGCGCCGAGAACCAGAACCACGACAGGCCCAGCGTCGGCAGGAAGAGCAGGAGCATGACGAGGAAGGGCGCGAGCAAGTCGCGGCCGCGGCCGTCGAAGTCGAGCTTGCGGGAGCCGAAGTACGAGTGCCCGATCATGAACGCCTGCCGCTGGGTGGCGAAGACCGGGTAGTAGATCCCCAGCGTGAGCGAGATCAGGATGGTCCCCACCACGAAGATCCCCACGAACTCCCGCGCCCGCCCGCGGAACGAGAAGCGGATGCCCCGCCACGAGGTCCGGCTGAGCCGGTAGCGGCGGGCGCCGACCATCGCGACCGGCACCAGCAGCAGGCCGGTCAGCCACAGCAGCAAGGCGAGGGCGCTCGTCACCTCGCCGGGGACGCCGTACACCTGCGGCAGGATGCTGAGCAGCGCGACGGGGATGAAGAGCACGGCCACGCCCTTGGCGAAGCCGACGAGCAGCTCGCGACCGGTGCCGTGGTAGGCGAAGCGGTCGCCCTCCAGCTCGGTCGCCCCGAGCAGGTACGCGCGCACGCGAGCCTTGCCCCAGAAGAAGTAGACGCCGAGCGTGAGCAGCGTGAACAGCACGTTGACGACCTGGATGCCGAGGAGTCCACCGGCCGAGCCATGGAAGCGCAGGCGCCGGCTTGCAGCCGGCGCGGCGGGCGGGGCCGGAGTGGCGGGCACGGCGGCCGCGGGTCGGGCAGGACGCCGGAAGACCGCCGCCGGCGCCGCGCTGGGGCCGCGGCGGAGCTTTTCCAGCGAGGCCCGGTAGAGGGCGACGACGAGTCCGCACTGCGGGCAGCGTTCGCCGGCGACGTCCGCGTTGCAGCGGGGGCAGAGGTCAGCCATCGGCGGCGCCGAACAGGGCGGGGAGCGTGCGCAGGGCCTCGCCGATCCGGGGACCGTGCCAGGAGAAGGGCTTGCCGTCCACCAGGTGGATGCGGCCGTCCTGCACCGCGGGCACGTCGGCGAACGGCGCGAAATCCGCCAGGTGCGCGCGGCGAAACCGGAACGGCTCGTCGGGCAGGACGATGACCGCCGGGCGCCGGGCGGCCATCTCGTCGAGCGTCACGGTTGGATAGCGCTCGGGCCGGTCGGCGAAGACGTTGGCGGCGCCGCACACCGCCAGCAGATCGTGGATGTAGGTGTCGCGTCCGATCGTCATCCACGGCTGCCGCCAGATGGGGTAGAAGACCGGCACCGCCGGCCGCCGCGCCGTGGCCGCCCGCACGCGCCCGTGGAGCGGCTCCAGCTCGGCCAGGATCGCCTCGGCGCGCTCGCGGGTGCCGGTGACCTCGCCCAGCTCGCGGATCATCGCCAGGCCCTCGGCCACCGTGCGCGGGTACGTGACCCACACCGCGAGGCCCCACCCCCGCAGCGCCTCGACGTGCTCGCGCACGTTCTCCTCGACGTTGGCGACGACGAGGTCCGGCGCGAGCGCGCGGATCTTCTCGAGGTCGGGATCCTTCTCGCCGCCGATGCGCGTCTTGCCGCGCACGACGTCGCGGGGCTCCACGCAGTAGGCGGTGACGCCGACCAGCGCGTCGGCGAGGCCCAGGTGGCAGAGGGTCTCGGTGACGGACGGGATGAGCGACACGATCCGGCGGGGCGGTCGCGGCAGGGACAGCTCGGTCCCGGAGGCGTCGCGCACCAGGCTCACCCGATACGGCGGCTGCGCAGGCGATCCAGCATGGCCAGCACCTCGCGGGTACGGTCGGCCAGCTCGGCGTCCCACTTCATGATCTCCTCGAACGGCTTGCCCTGGTCGATGGCGTCCTCGAGGCTGGTGACGGCCACGCCGAACAGCTTCAGCACCCTCCGTGTGTCATCGCTCGGCATGGCCTCGCGCCTCCTCCTGGGGGGCCCCGACATGGCCCCCAAACCCCAACGCTCGGAGCGCCCCGGCGAAGCCGTGGCGCTCCTCGATACCGGCTACTCCAGGTCGATCGCCTGGACCGCTGCCCACAGCGGATCGCCGGACGGCTTGAAGTTCTTGGTGTTCACGAAGTGCAGGCCGTGGTGGAGGTTCATCTTGAACTTGCCGCCGCCGTAGCGGGCGGCGATCCAGCCCTCGGGATCGTCCAGGAACGCCGCCATCTCACCGGCGGGCAGGCGCACGAGCCACTTGAAGCGGATGGTGCCGGCGAACGGCTCCTGCACGCCGAGCGTCGCGGTGAAGTCCGGCCACACGCGGGCGAACTCCTCGAGGACCTGCTTGCGGGTGGGGCGCCCGATGCCGCGGTTGAGGAGGTTGCGCGTCAGGTACGGCTCGACGAGGTCCCAGCACCACGCGGCAATCACGTCGCAGCGCAGTGTACCATGAGCCCGTGACGGGACCGGCGAGGCGCGCCTGACGAACTTCACCACCGCCCGGCTCTTCTACGAGATGGCGAGCCTCCTCGAGGCGGGCGACGAGTCGGTCTTCCGCGTCCGCGCCTACCAGCGCGGCGCCCAGACGCTGGAGGCGCTCGGCGAGGACGTGGCGGCCGTGGCCGCCCGCGGCGCGCTCACCGCGCTGCCCGGTATCGGCCGCGACCTCGCGGCCCGCGTCGAGGAATACCTGGCGACCGGGCGCATTGCCCAGCTCGAGGCGCTGCGCGCGCGGCTGCCGGCCGGTTTCCTGGGCCTCCTGGAGCTCCGCGGCCTCGGTCCCCGTACCGCCCGCGCGCTGTGGGAGCAGGCCGGCGTGGACTCCATCGAGCGGCTGGAGGCGCTGTGCCGGAGCCGGCAGATCATCGGCGTGGCGGGCATTCGCGACAAGACGTGCGACAACATCCTGCGATCCATCGAGCGCTGGAAGGCCGGCCGCACGCGCACGCGGCTGTCCACGGCCCGGGCGGTCGCCGTCCAGGTCGGCGAGGCGCTGCGCGCCCACGGCGGCGTCGAGCGGCTGGAGGTGGCCGGCTCGCTGCGCCGGATGCGCGACACCGTGAAGGACATCGACCTGCTGGTGACCTCCACCGAGCCCCACCGCGTGATCCGTACCTTCACCGCCCTGCCCTCGGTGGCCGAGGTCGTCGCCCACGGCCCCACCCGGGCGACCGTGCGCCATCGGGACGGCCTCGCCATCGACCTGCGCGTGGTGGAGCCCGAGGCCTTCGGCGCCGCCCTGCAGTACTTCACGGGCTCGAAGGACCACAACGTGCGCGTACGCGAGATGGCCTCCCGGCGCGGGCTGCGGATCAGCGAATACGGCGTGTTCGACGAGCGGGCGGGCGCCCGCCTGGCCGGCGCCACCGAGGAGGACGTCTACGCGACGGTGGGGCTGCCGTGGATCCCGCCCGAGCTGCGCGAGAACCAGGGCGAGATCGAGGCCGCGCGCGAGGGCCGGCTGCCGGCGCTCGTGACCGCGGCCGACCTCCGCGGCGACCTGCACGCCCACACCGACTGGTCCGACGGCCACCACTCGCTGGAGCGGCTGGTGGCCGCCGCCCAGGCGCGCGGCTACGAGTACGTCATCGTCTCCGACCATTCGCGCTCGACGGCGATCGCCGGCGGCCTCGGCGTGGACGAGCTGCGGGCGCAGGTCGCCGCTATCCGCGCGCTGCAGCCGCGCTTTCGCATCCGCATCCTGGCCGGCAGCGAGTGCGACATCCTCGCCGACGGCACGCTGGACTTCCCGGACGACGTGCTGCGGGAGCTGGATTTCGTGCTGGCGGCGGTGCACTCGCGCTTCCAGCAGTCCCGCGGGGAGATGACCGCCCGCATCGTCCGCGCGCTGGGCAACCCGTGGGTCAACGTCCTCGTGCATCCCACCGGCCGCCTGATCGGCTCGCGCGAGCCCTACGACGTCGACCTCGACGCGGTCTTCGCCGCCGCCCGCGAGCACGGCAAGGCCGTCGAGATCAACGCCTCGCCGGACCGGCTCGACCTCGGTGACGTTCACGCTCGCCGTGCCGCCACGCTGGGGGTGCCGCTGGCGATCAGCACCGACACCCACTATCTGAACGAGCTGGACAACGTCACCCTCGGCATCGGCGTGGCCCGGCGGGCGTGGATCGAGGCGGAGCAGGTCCTCAACACACGTCCCCTCGACTCGCTCCTGGCCTGGGCCCGCCCGGCCCGGTGAGGGCCACCAAAGGCTCCGACAGGGCTGTGGATTGCAACGAGAATGCCTGCCCGGTGTCAGGGAAATTCCCTAATCACCACGGACACTTCTGCTTTTGGCTCCTTCGGGCAGCCCGTTGTGGATAGTGGTGGATAAGTCCCGCCGAACGCCCGGAAGAAGCCGTGAGACGACCACGCGGACGCTCGGGGAGACCTTCCGTGAAGCGGCGACCAAGATGCAGGACGTCTACGCGCGCTCCGACCGCCTCCGCGCGGCGTGACATTCCGGGCGGCGGGGGTTGCGGGGTGGGGAGGGTCCGCCGACCACGAGGTTTACGGCGTAGATCGTCGGTCCCGATTCCTTCGATCGGCGTGGCGTAGAACCGCGAGGGAAACGGGTCGGCGGACCCTCCCCACCCCGCAACCCCCGCCGCCCACCCGCCAGGCCGCGGACAGCGGACTGAGCGTGAGAGTCGTTCCGCACCAGACGGCCGCGCTCATCGGAGGACCGCACGCGGATCGCGCGTGACCATCGCGGCCGTTGCGACCATCGGCCGCCGGCGGCTCAACGCAACGCGTACATAGAAGCCCCGCCCGACGTCCTCGGAGCCGCCGCTACCGGGCGTGTGTTGAGCGTCGCGCGCTTCGCGCGCGCGGCGGACGTCAACCTGCCGGCACTCCCGTCTTCCCTGCGGCAGGCGGTAGCGTCGTGGCCGCGACGGGAGCGCTCGGCGGCGGGGTCGGGGGTGGGGGTCCGCCGACCCGTTCCCCTCCCAACGAAGGCTGCGCGCGACGCAAGGATGGAATCACGTCCACGGTATCAATGCACCCCGGGCTCGTGGTCGCCGGACCCCCACCCCCGACCCCGCCGTCGAGCGCGGCGCCGTCACGTCTGCGACGGCGACAGCCAGGCGCGCGGGATGGCCGGAGGTTGCCAGGAGAGCAGGCGGCCGAGCAGCTCGCTCGGCGTGTCGGCGAAGAGCAAGAGGTCGAGGTAGCAGGAGCGAGTCGTAGTAGCCCGCGGTGTTGAGGATGCCGACCGGCTTGCGGTGGATGCCGAGCTGGGACCACGTGAGGATCTCCAGCGTCTCCTCGAGGGTCCCCAGCCCACCGGGCAGCGCCACGAAGCCGTCGACGAGCACGGCCATCGTGGCCTTGCGCTCGTGCATGCTGTCGACCAGGCGAAGCTCGGTGTCGGCCAGCACGCCCATCAGCCCCACCGAGCCGCCGCCGTACACGAGGCCGAGGCGGCGGTGGGCCAGCTCGGCGGCGACGGCTCGCGTTGCCTCGCCGTACTCGGCCCGGGCCCCGAGCGCCGAGCCGCAGAACACGCACAGCCGCTTCACGGGGTGGCGGGCGTGAGCCAGGCCTCCGCGAACTCGGTGCTGAGCGCGCCGGTGTATACCTCCTCCACCGGCCCCTCCAGCCGAAGCGACCAGTCGGACCGCACCTCGATCACGAGGTCGCCACCGGGCATGCGCACGGTCACGCGGCCGTGCGCGCAGCGCCCGTTGCGGACGGCCGCCGCCGCCGCCCCGCACGACGACGAGCCGGAGGCCAGCGTGTAGCCGGCGCCGCGCTCCCAGATGAGGATGTCCAGAGTGTTCTTGTCGGCGACCCGCGCGAACTGCACGTTGGTGCGCTGGGGAAATGCGGGGTGCCGCTCGATCAGCGGTCCCACCCGGCGGCAGGTGTCGCTGTCGAGCCGGTCGACGAAGACGACGCAGTGGGGGTTGCCGACCGAGACCGCCGTCACCGTGACCGCGCTGCCGTCGGCCAGCTGGAGCGGGACGCCGACGACGTCGCGGTCGGGCCCGTTCATCGGGATCCCGGGCGCCCGGAACGTGGCGTGCCCCATCTCGACGGTGACGAAGGCCACCCGGCCGTCCTTGCCGTGGCACAGGCACTCCACGACCCCGCCCCGCGTGTCCACCGTGAAGCGGTCCCGGGTGGCGTGGCCGTGGTCGCGCAGCCACTTGGCGAAGATGCGCAGGCCGTTGCCCGACTTCTCGGCCTCGCTGCCGTCGGGGTTGAAGATGCGCAAGCCGAAGTCGGCCCGCGCCGACGGGACCATCATGAGGATGCCGTCCGAGCCGATACCCCAGTTGCGGTCGCAGATCCGGACGATCGAGGCCTCGGACAGCTCGAACGGCAGGTCCTCGCGGCGGAGGACGATGTAGTCGTTGCCGAGGCCGTGGCCCTTGACGAACGGGATGGCCACGGCGTGCCCGCTCAGCGCTGGGAGATCGGCACGTAGGTGGCGCGCGTGGGCCCCGTGTACTCCGCCCGCGGGCGGATCAGCCGGTTGTTGCCGTGCTGCTCGAGGACGTGCGCCGCCCAGCCGGCCACCCGGCTCATGGCGAAGATCGGCGTGAACTGGTCGGTCGGGATCCCCATCGCCGCGTACGCCGCGCCCGAGTAGAGGTCGACGTTCGGATAGATGTGCTTGTCCTCGGTGACCACCCGGGCCACCGTGTTGAGGATCTGCACGTAGTGGGTGCGGCCGGCCTGCTGCCCCAGCTCGGTGGCCAGCCGCCGCAGGTGCTTGGCGCGGGGGTCCTCCACGCGGTAGACGCGGTGCCCGAAGCCCATCACGCGCGCCTTGTCGGCCAGCGCCTTGCGGATCCACGCCTCGGCCCTGGCCGGGTCCTTGATCTGCTCGACCATCAGCATGACCTGCTCGTTGGCGCCGCCATGCAACGGACCCTTGAGGGCGCCGATGGCGGAGGTGATCGCCGAGTGCAGGTCGGACAGCGTGGCGGCGGTCACGCGGCCCGCGAAGGTGGAGGCGTTGAACTCGTGGTCGGCGTGCAGGATGAGCGCGATGTCGAAGGTCTTGACGGCGAGGTCGGAGGCCTTCTTGCCGGTCATCATGGAGAGGAAGTTGGCGGCCAGGCTCAGCTTCGGATTGGGCGCCACCGGCGGCTTGCCGCGGCGGATGCGCTCCCAGGCCGCCACCAGCGTCGGCATCTGCGCGGTCAGGCGGATGCACTTTCGCAGCGTCGCCTCCCGCGAGTTGTCGTCGGCGTCGGGATCCCATGCCGACAGCGCCGACACCCCGGTGCGCAGCACCTCCATCGGCGTCGTCTTCTTGGGCAGCGTCCGCAGCAGCGCGAGGAGCTTGGGGGGCAGCTTGCGGTTGGCGGGGGCGGACAGCGCCTTGACGAACCGGTCGAGCTCCTTCCTGCTCGGTAGCGCGCCATGCCAGAGGAGGTAGGCCACTTCCTCGAACGTCGAGTGGGCGGCGAGGTCGTCCACGTCGTAACCGCGGTAGAGCAGGCGCCCCTCGTGCCCGTCGATGAAGCAGATGTCCGACGTCGAGACGACGACGTCCTCGAGGCCGGCTTTCCCTACGGTGCTCATGGCGCTCCCTCGCGCGATGGGGTGAGAACGCCCTTGCTTGTATCATAGGACGCCGACCGCTTCAACGGCCTCGCCCGTGTCATGAGCGACGACGTCAGCGACTTCTACGACCGGCACCCGATCAGCGAGGCGCAGGTGCTGGCGGCCCTGCGCCGCCGGCGGGGTGCGCTCGCGGCGACGCCGGTCACCGCCGACGACCTGTTCGACTTCGACCAGGATCACTATGGCGGTCTGGGCGCGGTGGACACGCTTGCCCGCCTGGCCGGCGTCGGCGGACGCACTCGCGTGCTCGACCTCTGCGCGGGCCTGGGCGGCCCGGCGCGGTTCCTGGCAGCTCGCCGCGGCTGTCCGGTCGTCGCCCTCGAGCTGAACGCGGGCCGGGCGGCGGGCGCCGCCCGGCTCACCGCGCTCGTGCGTCTGGGGTGGCGCGTGCGGGTGGTGCGCGGCGATGCCACCGCCCTGCCGTTCGCGCCGGCCCGCTTCGACGCCTGCCTGAGCCAGGAAGCCCTCCTGCACGTCGCCGACAAGGCGGCGGTGCTGCGCGAGGCGCGCCGGGTGCTGGCGCCCGGCGGCCGGCTGGCGTTCACCGACTGGGTCGCCCGCCCCGCGCTCGGCGACGGCGAGCGCCGCCGGCTGCACGGGTGGATGGCCGCCACCACGCTGCAGACGCTCGACGGCTACCGGGCGCTGCTGGGCGCCGCCGGCTTCGGCAGCGTCACGGCCGAGGACCTCGCCGACGAGTGGCGGGCCGTGCTGCGGACGCGCCTGGAGATGTTCCGGGCCATGCGCGCGGACACGGTGGCGCGCCTGGGCGAGGCGCGCTACCAGGAGTACGACCGGCTCTACGCGTTCTTCGTGGGGCTGATCGAGGCGGGCAAGCTGGGCGGCGGCCGCTTCAGCGCCACGCGCTGAGCGGCCGCCGGCCCCGGGACTACTTCAGCGCGCCGGTGAAGGCCTTGGCCGAAGCGGCGAACGCCTTGGCATCGAACTTCTTCGGGTCCTCGAGCGTACCGAACATGGCGTCGAGCGCCTTGTTCGCCCCCGCATCGGCCTTCTTGCCGGGCGCCTTCGAGTACGTGCTGTAGAGGCGGTCCAGCGCCATGGCCGCCTGCTCGGCCGCCCGCAGGCCGGTGGCGCCGATGGCGTCGCCGGCGCCGGCGATGTCGGCGAGCAGCTTGCGGGTGCCCGCCTCGTCGAACTCGCGGCCGGCCACCCGCGGCGCGTGCGTCTGCATCGCGCCTTGCAAGCTCTTGGCGGTCGCCGTGATCTTCGCCTTGTCGTTCTTGGCCACCGCGTCGGCCAGCGTGGCGAGGTCCGCCTCGACCGACTTCTGGGCGTCGGGCGCCACCACGCCCATCAGCGGGCGCACCACCGCGCCGTGGCCCTGCACCTTGCCGAGGGCGTCCTTGAGGAGCTGGGGCGAGGCGTTGCCGGCCGCGCGATCAGCCAGCTGCCTGGCGGCCTCGCGCAGCGAGATCACCTGCCCGGTCGCCCACGCCTTCGTCCCGACCCACGTGCCCTTGTCGCGCCAGTGCGGCGGCATCTGGAGGCTGAAGGTGTCCAGCTCGAAGGCGAGCAGGTCGGGATGCCCGGCCGCCACCATCTCGTGGTCGATCTGCAGGTGACAGGACACGCACTTCTCGGCGCGGAGAAGGAAGTTCTTGGTGTCGTACATGCCGAGCTTCACCGACTGCTCGTGCGTCCAGCCCTTCTCGGCGTGCGGCTCCAGCCACTTCTCGGCCGGCCCGTGGCAGCCGTCGCAGTGCACGCCCTCGGTGATGTCGAACTTCGGGCCGTGCAGCTCCTTGGGGACGTCCACCGCGTGGCAGACCAGGCACTTGCTGCTCTGCTCGGCCTTGGCGATCTTCATGTTGGCGGCGATCTTCGAGGGGCTCACGCCCGACTTGAGCTTCTCGTTGATCAGCGTGGCGTACCCCTTGGCGTGCTTGTCCTTCTGGAACCAGATGATGTTCTCGTTGAGCTTCGGATAATCCGCCTTCGGCTTGGTGCTGCCGTGACAGTTGGACGCGCCGCACGAGGCCGCGCCCGTGTACTTGAGGTTGCCCTGCGCGTGGACGGCGTCGGGGGCCAGCGACGCGGTCGGGAGCAGCCCCGCCACGATGACGGCGGCGACGACCACGGCGCCCACCACGGCGCCCCAAGCGGCACGATGCGACATGTTTCCATCCTCCTTGGGGGCCCAGAGATGGCCCCCAAACCCCCAAACGCTCGTCGCACCCCGGCGGAGCCGGGGCGCGCCTTCGATCACCCGCTCGGGCCTCGAGGTGGCCCCATCTCCGCGCCCCTCTCACGCCCGGAGCGTTCGGGCACGGCCGTGGCGCTCCCGATCGCGCGGAGCCGGCTCACCGCGAGCGCCGCAGCCGGGGGCCGGGTTCCGGCTCGGTGGCCGGCTGCTCGCGCTTCGGGGCCGCCGGCGCCCGCGGAGCCGCCGGGGGCTCCTCGCTCACCGTGTACAGCTCGCCATTGCGCAGGTACAGGCGCTGCATCTCGGGCAGCGTCAGCGGGCGCGAGCCCACGCGATTGAAGACGGCGACCTGGTGGCCGCTCTCGTCCACTGCCCGGTCGCGGTCGGTCCCCTTGGAAACCGCCAGGGCCGGCCCCCGGGTCCGGGCGGTGGCGATCAGCTGCGGCTGCGGCCGCGGGCTGAACCCGAGATAGGTCGGCACCTCTTCCGGCGAGGTGAGCTGCACGATGCGCAGGCCGTTCTTGCCGTCGGCGACGTAAGCGAACAGGCTGGCGTTCGTCATGCCGGCCTTGACGTCGCGGGCGTCGTCGATGGCACCCCCGGCATCATACATCTGATCCAGCGCGGGCATCTCGGGGCGCTCGATGTCCACGATGGCCAAGCCCTGGGGACCGGCGGCGACGTAGGCATACGTCCGGGCCAGGTAGAGCCCGTGGGCGTCGGCCAGGCGCACCACCGCATTGCGCACCGGGCGCGGCCGCGCCGGCTGGGTCACGTCGATGACCTTCAGGCCCTCGGCGTCGGTGACAAAGGCGTAGCGGAACTGCACGGCCACCGCCCGCGGCCGCACCAGGTGGGGCTCGCCCACCGTGGCGACGATCCGCGGCTGCAATGGATTGTCGAGGTCGACGACGAACAGGCCCCGCGGCGCCAGCACGTACGCGTAGTGGCCGGCCACCGTGATGTTGACAGCCCCGGTCAGCAGGCCGTCCGGGTTGAACGCCAGCGCGCGCTCCAGGAAGTTGTTGGTCGGATCGCCGTCGAGCAGCGTGGAGACGCCGGGGCGGTTGGGGCTGTCGAGGGCGTTGCCGATCACCACCAGCCCTTCCTCACGGTCGGTCACGTAGAGGTAGGCGTAGACGGGGTGGATCTTCTGCTCCTCGTTCTCCGGCCGCTGGGTGCGGGTGGGGTCGACGGCCAGCGTGGAGGGCGAGGCGACGGCCGTGGCGTACCTGGTCTTCACGTACAGCCGCTGGCCGAGCGGCGAGACCGGCGCCGTCACGATCTTTTCCGAGAAGCCCTTCTGGTCGACCTGAGCCACGTCGTAGGCGCGGAACCCCCCGCGGCCGTTGGCGGTGTAGAGGTACTCGCCGCGGAGCTGGATGGACAGCACCTCGTCGCGCCCGAAGAGGTCGAGGACGTCGCGGCCACGATGGCGGATGCTGTCTTCCAGCTCGCCGCCGCCGTCACGGTGCCGGGCGTAGGCGGTGGGATAGGCGTCGCGGTGCAGGGTGCTGCCGATGACCGCCTGCGGCTCCTCCCGCTCGGTGACGACCACGGCCTCCAGGCCGTTGCCGCCGGTGGCCACGTAGGCGAAGCGGCCGATGAAGTTGTAGTAGTTCGTGCCCTGCATCAGCAGCGAGGCCATCCAGGCGTTGTTGTCGTTGGCCCGGGAGACGTGACAGTCCGTGCAGTGCTTGGTCTCGGTCGCCCGGACCGTGTGCGGCACGAACGTGCTGAACGAGTGGCCGCTGAAGCCTTCGGCGGAGACCGTCTGCTGCTGCGAGTACACCCACTCCCGCTGGCCGTTCTGGGAGCCGACCAGCACCGCGCACGTCGAGCGGGCCGGCGACAGGCGCTTGCCGGCGCTGGTGCCGTCGAGGGCCAGCATGAAGACGTCGTCGCGGATCGTCTGGAAGTTGTAGGGCGTCCAGTTGCGGAGGATGTCGCCCTCGTTGTGCAGCTGTGGCTTGCGCTCGTTGGCCTTCATCGGCAGATGGCAGCCGAAGCACGAGGTCACCCACGAGGTGTGGCAGGAGAAGCACGTCATCTTCGCGTCGGCGTGGGCCAGCTCGGTGTCCTTGGCCGGCGCGTCGCCCCAGGTGGTGCCGTCGCGGCGCAACGTCTTGGCCAGCCGGGACCGCTCGGCCGCCCGGGGGTTCTTGGCGGCCCAGGCCGAGGCCGGGTCGATCGAGTCGAGGACCTGCACGACCTCCCACTGGAGGTCCTTGGTCACCGTCGAGCGCTGGATCAGCGTGTCGCCACGCCACTGGAAGCGGCGCTGGCCGAACGGCGTGGTCAGCAGCGACAGGTCGGTGCCGCCGGGCGGCGCGGCCGGGCCCGAGGTCTTGAGGTTGCTCTTGGCCGTGATCGACCCGTGGCAATCCACGCAGGTGATCTCGACGGCCGCCCGCGTCTCGCCGTAGAGCTTGCCGTTGCCGTGGTTGTCCTGCTTGAAGTGGCAGTCCGAGCAGTGCATCCCCTTTTCCAGGTGGATGTCCTTGAGGTGCACCGCCTTCTTGAAGCGGTCGGGGTCGTCGGGCGCCACGACCTTGTTGTCGGCGTCGAGCAGGTTGCCCTTGCGGTCGGCCTTGTAGACGTTGCGGAACACCCAGCCGTGACCATGGTAGTCGGCGAACTGGGTGCGGGTGAGCTTGGGGTTGAGATCGGTGATGTTGACCAGGAAGTCCTTGTCCGACCACTTGCCGCGGACGGCCGCCCCCTCGGGGTTGTTCTGCTGGATCTCGAACAGCTCATGGGCCGTGAGCTTCTTCTCCGTCTCCGGGTACATGAGCTTGCCGTCGGTCTCGTTGTCCCACCAGATCGTGCCGAGGTAGCTGTTGGTGACCGTCGTCCCCGGGTGGTGGTGACAGTTCACGCACTGGCTGGACGGGATGGAGTTGGTGAACTGGTGGCGGATGGGATGCCCCGACTCCTCCTTGGGGATCGTCGGGTCGACGGTGGCCGTCCGTCCCAGGTGCCCGTAGCGCGCGTACTCGGCGGAGTGCACCGGCGAGCGGTCGTTGGCATAGATGACGTGGCAGGCCGAGCAGCCGCTCGAGCGGAACTCGCCCGGATACACGTTGTTGCCGAGCAGCGAGAGCGCGGGATCGAACAGCCGCGTCTTCTGGAGATTCAGCCACACCGGGTCCGTGCGGTTCAGCGTGCCCAGCCCCCGCTGGCTCAGCCGGTTGGCCGGCCTCCCCGGCGGCTCGTCGATGGCGGGCAGGCCGATCTCGAGCGGCCGCTGCTGGCCGCGCTCGAACACGCGCAGCACGTTGCCCGGCTGCCCGATCTCGAAGCGCGGGAGCGGGTCGATGAACGCCAGCACGCCCCTCTTGACGATCTCGTCGGCGGTCGGCGGCGGCAGCGTCAGCAGGCGCTGGGGCAGGCCGTCGGGGCCGTAGGCCTCGCCGAACCGCGGGCGCTTGATCGGGTAACCGCCGTTGTTGTACACGGCGGCCGCCCACAGCATCGGCCCTGTCCGCATCATGCTCTTCTCGACCTGGGCGACCTCGGCCGGGTGACAGCCCCCCACCCCGCACGTGCGCTGCGCCACGCGCAGGTCGCCGGGGTTGATGAACTGCACGAACTCCTGGGACTCCTTCAGGAGCGCCGTGTAGGAGTGCACCGGGTTGGCGGAGGTCGGCCACAGGGCCGCGGTGCGCGGCGGCACGTGGGCCTGCTGCTTGGCCGCCTCGTACGCGGGCGAGCCCGGGCTGGCCCCCTCCGGCGCGCGGACGTCCAGGCGGCCGCCGTGGCAGTCCACGCAGCCGAGCTTCACCGTGGTGGCCGTGTGCATGCTCTGCGAGTCGGTCTTCGTGTGGCAGGTCACGCAGCCGGCGCTCTTGCGGTCGGCCTCGGCCTGGTTCTGGGTGGCCAGCGGCGATTTCGGGGGCTCCGGCTTCGCGGGCTCGGCCGGCGTCGCCGGCTCCGCCGGCTTTTCCTCCTGCGTCGGTGCGCGCCGGATGCGCTGGGCCAGCCGGACCGGGCTGCCCTCGTTGGCCTGTGCGACCGCAATGCCGCCGTCGGCCGCCGGGGTCCTCTGGCGCACGGGCCATGGCGCCAGCGCGCCCAGCACGAGCGCCGCGATCAGCGCCGCCACCGCGCTCCCCCGCCACCGCCCTCCCGTCTGCGCGTCCCTCACCGTTGGGCCTCCATCGGGGCCTGCACTTTCACCAGACCATCGGGACCGAACCAGTACAGGGCCCCGGGCTCGGGCCCGTCCACCGCGTCACCGTCCCGTGCCGCACCTTCCTGGATCGCCGTTCCGCCGCCGAGCATCCCGAGGGCGTCCGGTGTCCGCGCGTGGCCGCTGTCCGTGACGTGGGCGTGTGGCACCACCGCCGGCGCCGTCTCCGCCGGAGTCAGGGCGACGACGACATCCGGCCGTACGGGCTCCAGCTCGCTCGGCAAGCGGATCTCCGGCGTCCCGCCCGGGCCCTCCACCTCGCCGGCCCGCCATTCGCCACGCCTGCCGGTGCCGCGGGCGGCGGCCTCCGGCGGAATCCGCGCCGGCTGCGCCCGCGGCGCGGCCGCGGCAGGACGCCCCGGCGCGGGCGCCTGGCGAACCGTCACGGGCTCGCCGACGCTCCCCGCAGGAGGCTGCGCAGCCTCGTCGCCCCACCGGTGCGCCGCGAGGGCGGCCAGCGCCAGGGCCGCCACGAGCGCCGCCGCGCCCGGCCACCCGCCTGCCCCCGCGCCCCGGCCGTCGCGCATCAGTAGGTCAGCGTGAGGGAGACGAAGCCCGAGTACAGGATCGTGTTCGCCGTGCTCTCGACCTTCTCCAGCCCCTGGGGCCCGAAGCGGAATTCCTTCGACTGGTAGATGTCCTTGAATCCGTCGCCGCCGATGAACGTGGCGCCGCCGACGTTGACGATGACGTTGTCGATCAGCAGCGGGCGCCAGCGCACGCCCATGCTGAGATCCCAGCCCACGTCGTTGCGCACCCGGTCCTGGAACAGCAGCACCTCGAGCGTCTCCGTCTTGTGGAAGCGGACCTTGTTGGCCTGCAAGGACAGGCGGAGCTTGGGCGTCAGCTCGAAGTCGGCACCGACGCCGAACAGGAACAGGCCGGGGTTGATGTAGTTGGGTTGCCCCTCGATCTTGCTGCTGCGCAGGGCGGGCAGCAGGCTGTTGCGTCCCGTCAGCTCCACGCTCGTGGTCGCCAGCGGGATGCCCTGGCGCACCCAGTAGCTGAACCCGCCGCCCGCGAAGTTCGGGTTGTCGATGATCGAGTCGAACCCCCGGGCGCGCCGGTCCAGCGGCTTGTCGTCGCCCGAGGCCCAGAAGAAGGTGAACTTCGGCCGCACCCAGTCGAGGTCCACCGACAGCTCCGCCGCCGCCATCTGCGCGTTGATCTTGGCCGAGCTGGCGGAGATCGGGTTGCGGCTGTCACGGCCGACGACCTGGTAGAAGGCGTGGTTCACGTTGAGCCGTCCGAGGTGGCCGTCGCCTGTCCATCCCAGGTAGACCGCGTCGATCACGTGCACTTCCGGGGTGCCCACGATGGCCGGCCGCACGACGAAGCCGTTCTCGTCGATGTGCTCGCCGCCGGCATCGTGCAGGTAGTGGGCGCTGAACGACGTCGTGTAGCCGAGCGTGAGGAAGTCCTGGTGGAAGTAGTTGACGATGCCGACGTGCTGCCCGCGCGTGTCGAAGATGCGGTTGAGGCCGCTGTTGGTGTCCTTCTCGAACGGCCGGAAGTACGCGGCGTTGAACTGGTGGCGGTTGGAGCCGAGGTCGCCGAACAGGCGGAAGCCCAGCGCGTTGTCCGTGAAGATGAAGCCCCGGAAATCGCTGACGAACCCCTGGATGCCGGCCCGGCTCGACACGAAGTCGTAGGTGGGGCTGATATCGCCCAGGTGGTACTCGACGAAGAACTCCTGCAGGGTGGCGTGGTCCTCGAACCGGTCGGTGCCCTCGCGGACGTCGGCGTTGACGACGCCCTGCTCGTTGGTCTTGAGGTAGTTGAAGTTGAAGACGCCGGTCAGCCGCAGCTCCCAGTCCCGGGGCTTGAAGGCGGTGTCGCCCTTGAACAGCTCGAACGAGAGGATGAAGTTCTGGTTGCCCAGGATCTGGTCACCATTGCCGAAGACGTCGGGGCAGTCCGGCTCCGCCGAGCTGACGTTGCAGGGCGTGGGAATCCGGCGGGCCTCGAAGAGCGTGTCGGAGATGGCCGCCAGGCTCATGAAGATGTTCTGGCCCAGGATCGGATAGTCGCCCTTGATGACGTTCTGGTTGTAGGGATCCCACCACCGGCCGGGGACGTACGGCGCCTCGATCGGGCGCTCGTAGCGGTTCCAGTGGGGCAGCCCCAGACGCCAGCGATCTGGAATCGGCACGAAGTCGGGACTGCTGTCGATCGGGCTCGGGTGGCCGAGCGAGGGGCCGACGAAGCCGGCCGGCTTGTCGGTGCCGGACTCCGGGGCCGGCGCGGTCTGCGCCAGGGCGGACGCGCTCCAGACAGCCACCGCGACGACGACGAACGCAAGACGCTTTAGCATCTACCCCCACTCAGGAACGGCAATGGTAAAGCTGTCGGAGCCTGGAAGCGGCGGAATCGTATCGCGAATTCCTTCGCACTGTCAAAGTCCGTGATGCCCTCCGGGATCATGCCCCTCACCGCGCGTGGTCGTCGAGTCTCTTTCCACTTTTCGAATCGGGCACATTGGCCCTTGACGCGTCATCGGCGATTGAAGTAACGTCGGCCCCTCTTCATCCGTCGCTGTGCACCCGCCGGTGGAGGCGCTTGGCCTCCGCCGTGGAGAGCCCGCAGATGGCACACCTCACGTCCCGTCGCATTGGCATTTCTCTGTCCGGCGTGTCCCTGGCCTTGTTGGTCCTGGCGGTCGCACTGCCATGGGGGCGCACCGTGCAGGGCGCCGACCACCGTGAGGCTCCGATCATCAGCCTGGACCCGACGGCCGACATCGCCGACGTTTTCGCGTTCCTGAGTCCCGTCGGTCCGTCGTCCGTCGTGTTCGCGCTGACGGTCAACGGCTTCGCGGTCCCCGGAGTCCGCGGCTCCTATTCCTTCGACCCGGACGTGCTCTACCAGATCAAGATCGACAACACCGGCGACGCCCGCGAGGACCTGGTGATCCAGATCCGCTTCGCGGGCTTCGAGTCGGATCGTGACCCGCGCTGTCCCCCGGGGACCGGTCCGTCGGCGCCGGGCGGGCAATTCCTGACGGTGCGCGGTCCCGCGAAGCCCACCAAGACGGGCGCGGTGAACCATCAGCAGCTCGGCAAGAAAGTGCCCGAGGTCACCGGATGCACCAACCTGTCCCTGCCGGGCAGCGGCCGCGCCGACGGCATCACCGTGTTCGCGGGGCTCCGGGACGATCCCTTCGTGACCGACCCGGCCCAGCTGAACCGTATCCTCGGCGGCACCGAGCAGGTGTTCCGGGACGTCACGTCTCCGGTCCTCGGGCCCCTCGACGGCCGTCCCGTCGACGGCAGCGGACGCAGCGGCTTCGACACCTTCGGGGGCTTCAACGTGTCGGCAATCGTCGTCGAGGTCCCGAAGGCGATGGTGCAGGGATCGCGGTCACGCAGCGGGACGTACCTCGGGAACGACACGACGATCGGGGTCTGGGCCACGACCAGCCGCCGCCAGAACTTCCACCTGACGAAGAACGAGGACAACGATTTCGGCAGCGGCCAGTTCGTGCAGATCCAGCGGGCGGGACAGCAGCTCATCAAGACCGTGTTCATCCCGTCCCCGGAACGGGAGCGGTACAACCGCAGCACGCCCGACAACGACCTCGCCGACCTCGGCAGCTTCTCCGGCCCTCGCGGCTTCAGCCGCTTCATCCCGGACACGTTGACCAGCACCCACCCGACGAACACCATCGCCGCGCGAGCCCAGCTGTTGATCGATTTGGGCGTGACGGCGCTGCCGAACGGGGCGCCGCTGCTTCCGGACCTCGACGCGCTGTCCAACACCGATGTGAACCTGGCCCGGCGGGTCATCTTCCCAGACGTGCTGCGGATCAATCTCGACATCCTCCCGGTTCCGTTGTTCAACGACCTGGTCATCTTGAACAACGGATTGCAGAACGGGCGGCGGCTCGACGACGACGTGACGGACATCCTGCTGCGAACAGGCCGCCAGCTCCTCGACGTGCAGTTCCCGGCCGGCGTGCCCGGCGACGGGCCCCTGGACGGCCGCCGGGCCCTGGACTGCTCGTCGCTGCCGAACTGCCCCGACCGGCGCGTGCTGGCCGTCCTCCAGGGGACCGACTTCATCGAGCCCGATGCCGACGTCCCGAACGTGGGCAACAGCGGCCAGGACCGGCCGCTGCTCGCGGGCTTCCCGTTCCTCGGCGAGCCGCACCCGCTGCCGGGGAACCCGACGCCCGCGCCCGGCACCGTCGGCTACCCGCCGTCGCCCGGCAACGATTGACGTCGCGTGCGAGGCGCGTGAGGCGGCAAGCAACCGGGAGTCGATGAAGAGGGGAAGCACCGCGGCGGCGAGGGCGACTGCTCTCGCCGCCGCGCTGTTGGTGCTGGCAGCCGCCGGTGGCCCCGCCGCCCAGCCGCACGAGACCGACCACCTCATTCGCTTCTATCAAGCGCGCGTCGCCCGGGATCCCGACGACTTCCTCGGTTACAGCAAGCTCGGGATCGCGTACGTCCAGAAGGCGCGCGACACCGGTGACGTCGCCTACTACGACCTGGCCGACAAGGCGCTGCGGCGCTCGCTGGCGCTGGTCCCCCGGGGACCGGCGGCGGGCGCCGCCACGGCGTGGCTGGCGGTGGTCGAGCTCGCCCGTCATCAATTCCGGGACGCGCTGGCGACGGCGGAACGGGCGATCGCGCTCGGCCCAGGCGAGCTGTACCCGTATGCCATCCTGGGCGACGCCTACGTCGAGCTGGGCGAGTACGACCGGGCCGCCCAGGCGTACGCGAAGATGTCGGAGCTGAGCGGACCGCTCCATCCCCACAGCCGCGTGGCCTACCTGAAGTTCCTCACGAACGACCCCGCCGGGGCCATCGTCCACGCGCGGCGCGCCGTCGCCGCCGTCCCCGGCGGCGCACCGGCCGAGAACGTCGCGTGGACGCACGCCCAGCTCGCCGAGCTGTTGTTCCACACCGGCGACCTGGCAGGCGCCGAGAAGGCCTACCAGGACGCCCTGGCCCGGCGTCCGGGTTACCATCGCGCCGTGGCCGGGCTGGCCGGCGTGCGGGCCGCCCAGGCGCGCTATGCTGAGGCCATCGCCCTCTACCGGAAGGCGATCGAGGTGGTGCCGCTGCCGGAGTACGCGGCGGCCCTGGGGGACGTGTACACGAAGAGCGGTCGGACGGACGAGGCGCGGCAGCAGTACGAGCTGGTCGAGTTCATCGGCCGGCTCAACGCGCTCAACAAGACGATCTACAACCGGGAACTGGCGCTCTTCTACGCCGATCACGACGTGAAGCCCAGGGAGGCGCTCGAGCTGGCCGAGCGGGAGCTGCAGGCCCGGCGCGACATCTACACGTACGACGTCCTGGCCTGGGCGCTCTACCGCAACGGCCGCGCCCGGGAGGCCGCCGCCGCCATGGCGGAGGCCCTGCGGCTCGGCACCCGCGACGCGCGCCTGTACTTCCACGCGGGGATGATCCACGCCGCGCTCGGGGACTCCAGGCGGGCCCGCGAGCACCTCTCGGGCGCGCTGGCGATCAATCCGCGCTTCCATCCGCTGCAGGCCGACGTCGCCGCCCGCGTCCTGGCCGACCTGGGGCGTGGCGCGAAACCCGGGGAGCGTCCGCGGTGACCGGTCGCCGGCGCGCCGGCCTGCTGGGCGCCGTGGCGGCGATCGTGCTGCTGGCGGCTGCGTCCGCTGTCGCCCACCCGCTGGGCAACTTCAGCATCAGCCACTACGCGGGCATCGACATCGAGCCCGAGGCGGTCCAGGTCCGGTACCTGATCGACATGGCCGAGATCCCGACATTCCAGGCGATGCAGGACACGGGGCTCGTGGCCGAGGTGGGCCACCCGACCGTCGCGCCGTGGCTGGCCCGGATGGCTGACCAGCTCCTGCGCGGCCTGCGGCTGGAGATCGGCGGGCGCCCCGTGGCGCTGGCGGTCACGGCCGCCGAGATCATCTTCCCGCCGGGCGCCGGCGACCTGCCCACGCTGAAGCTCGGTGTCGTGTATCGCGCCGCGCTCGACCGCGACACCGCCGGCCCCGAGGAGCTGCGCTACGCGGACGAGAACTTCCCCGACCGCGCCGGCTGGAAGGAGATCGTCGTGCGGGGCCAAGCGGGCGTGGCGATCCTGGCGAGCACGGCACCGGCCACCGATCGCAGCGCCGAGCTGTCCGACTACCCGAGCGACCTGCTCGACAGCCCTCCGCAGGATCTCCAGGCGCGCGTGACGTTCACGCGCGAAGCGCCGATCGCCGCGACACCGCCGGCCGTCCCGACGCCGCCGGAGGCGCCGGCGCCGGCGGTGGCGCTGCAGCCGAACCGCCAGCCCTCCGCCGCCGGCACGCTCGCCAGCCTCGTGACGCCGCGCGAGCCCGGCGCCGGGATCGTGGCCATGGCGCTGCTGGTCGCGGTGGCGCTGGGCGCGTTCCACGCCCTGGAGCCCGGCCACGGCAAGACGGTGGTCGCGGCCTATCTCGTCGGCTCGCGCGGCACCGCCCGGCACGCGCTCATCCTGGGCCTCGTCGTGACCGCCTCCCACACGGCGGGCGTCTACCTGCTGGGGGGGGTGACCTTCTACGCTTCGCAGCACGTGGTCCCCGAGCGGCTCTACCCCTGGTTGAGCCTCGGCTCGGGCCTCACGATCGCGGTGCTCGGCGCCGTGCTGTTCCTGCGGCGGTACCGGGCGCCCGAGAGCGGGCACGGGGACCATGGCCATCATCATCATGGGCATCATCACGGGCACACCCATGAGCATGCCCATGAGCACGAGCACGACCACACCCATCCCCACCAGGACGATCACGCTCACGCGCACGGACATGGGCACGCGCACCAACACGACCACCGCCACGAGCCCGTCTCGCTTCGCGCGCTCGTCGCGCTCGGCATCAGCGGCGGGATCATCCCCTGCCCGGCAGCCCTGGTGGTCCTGCTGAGCGCGCTGTCGATGCACCGGGTCGGGTTCGGCCTCGTCCTCATCGTCGCCTTCAGCATCGGGCTCGCGGCGGTGCTGGTCGCCATCGGGATCCTGATCGTCTACGCCGGCCGGCTGATGTCGCGCTTCCGGGAGGATGGGCCGTGGATCCGCCGCTGGCTGCCCCTGACGTCGTCCGCCGTGATGACGCTGCTGGGCCTCGGCATCGCCGCCCAGGCCCTGGCCTCGTGGACCCCGCGCTAGGCGCGGCTCCCGCCAACCTTGACAGAGCGCTGAGGCGTCCCGTATCGTCGCAAGTCTCGACGCCCCAGATGCCAAGCCGATGAAAAAGATGCACGCCGAATGACCGGGGGCTCTCCGATCGTCGCGCAGTTGCGGGCGATCCAGCGTGCGCACGGCTTCCTCCCGGCCGCGCCGCTGCGCGAGCTCTCCGAGCGGACGGGCACGCCCCTGTACCAGCTGCACGGCGTCGTCAGCTTCTTCCCGCACTTCCGGCTGGCGCCTCCTCCACCGGTGGAGGTGCTCGTCTGCGACGATCTCTCGTGCCATCGGCGGGGCGGGGCTGCGCTGCTGGCGGCCGTCGAGGCGCAGGTGGGCCAGGGCGGGCCGGAGGGCGCCGTCGTGCGCTCGGTGTCGTGCCTGGGCCGCTGCGACCGCGCCCCGGCCTGCTCGATCAACGAGGCGATCATCTCCCGCGCCACGATGGAAATCGTGCTCGGCCACGTCGCCGCGGCCGTCGGCGGCGAGCGGGTGCCGGGCGAGCACGTCGGCGGCGACACGCGGACGTTGACCGTCGACCCCTACGGCGCGACCGAGCGCTACGGGGCCGCCCGGCGGCTGGCCGCCGATGGCGATGCGGCCGGTATCATCGCGGCCCTCAAGGCGGCCGACCTGCGGGGCCTGGGCGGGGCGGGTTTCCGGACCGGGCTCAAGTGGGAGCTCGTCCGCAAGGAGTCGGCCGACGACAAGTACATCATCTGCAACGCCGACGAGAGCGAGCCCTGCACGTTCAAGGACCGGTTCCTGCTGGAGCGCGCGCCCCACCTGCTGATCGAGGGCATGCTGCTGGCCGGCCTGGTCACCGGCGCCCGCCTCGGCATCGTGTACATTCGCCACGAGTACGAGCCGCAGCTGGAGATCATCGAGCACGAGATCCAGGCCGCCCGGGCCGCCGGCGCGCTCGGCCCCAGCGTGTTCGACTCCGGCCGGGAGTTCGAGCTGGAAACGTTCGTGAGCCCGGGCGGCTACATCTGCGGCGAGGAGTCGGCGCTGCTGGAGGCGCTCGAGGGCAAGCGGGGCGAGCCCCGCAACAAGCCGCCGTTCCCCGTCACCCACGGGCTCTACAACAAGCCGACCGTGATCAACAACGTCGAGACCTTCTCGATGGTGCCGGCCATCCTGAACCGTGGCCCCGAGTGGTTCCGGGCCCAGGGCAAGAACGGCGCCTCCGGCCTCAAGTTCGTCGGCATCAGCGGCGACGTGGCGCGGCCCGGGGTGTACGAGATCGCCATGGGCACGCCGGCCCGCGAGGTCATCTTCGACAAGGCCGGCGGCGTGGCCGGCGGCCGCCCCTTCAAGGCGTGGGCGCCGTCGGGGCCGTCGTCGGGCTTCCTGCCGCCGTCGATGGTCGACGTGCCGCTGGACTTCGATTCCCTGAGCAAGGCGGGCTCCATGCTGGGCTCGGGCGCCATGCTGGTGCTCTCGGACGAGGCCTGCATGCTCGACATGGCGCTCAACGCCGTGCGGTTCTTCCGCAACGAGTCGTGCGGCAAGTGCGTCCCCTGCCGCGTGGGGTCGGCCAAGATGGTGGACGTGCTGGGCGAGATCGCCCGCGGCCGGGGCCGCCCCGAGCACCTGCAGATGATCGACGACCTGTCGCACGCGCTGACGCAGACGTCCATCTGCGGCCTCGGCCAGGTCGTGCCGATGCCCATCCGCTCGGCCCTGACCCACTTCCGGGACGAGGTGGACGATCACCTGCTCCGCCGGCGCTGTCCCGCCGGCGTCTGCCCGGTGAGCAGCGCATGACCGCGCCGGCGGCGGTCAAGCTCACGATCGACGGCCGCGAGGTGAGCGTCGACCCCGGCACGACCATCTTCGACGCCGCCCGCCGGCTCGGCATCGACATCCCGGCCCTCTGTCACACCCCCGCGCTCGGCCAGACGCCGGTCGGCGTCTGCCGGGTGTGCACGGTCGAGGTGAAGAACAACCGGGTGCTGGCCGCCTCCTGCGTGCGGCCGGCCGAGAACGGCATGGTCGTGGCCACGGCCTCCGACAGCGTGCGCCGCGCGCGCCGCACGCTGGCCGAGATCCTCCTGGCCGACCATCCCTCGCCGTGCGAGCGCGAGAAGGCCACCGGCGACTGCGAGCTGGAGCGGCTCGGCGCGGCCTACGCGGTCGGCCCGCCGCGCTTCGGGGGCCGGACGTGGCCGCGCGGCCTCGACCAGTCGTCGCTGTTCATCGCCGTGGACCACACCGCCTGCATCCTGTGCGACCGGTGCATCCGCGCCTGCACCGAGGTCAAGCACAACAACGTCATCGGCCGGAGCGGCAAGGGCTACCAGGCCGGGATCTCGTTCGACAACGACCAGCCCATGGCCGCCTCCAGCTGCGTCGGCTGCGGCGAGTGCATGGTCTCCTGCCCGACCGGCGCCCTGACCAACCGCCGCGAGCTGGAGGTCGAGCTGCTCCACGGCGAGGAGATGGCGGCCGAGGAGCTGAAGGCGCTGCCGATCTTCGCGCGGATGTCGGGGACCTTCCTCGACCTCAACCGCGGCGCGGTCGTGCGGCGGCGCATCCGGCCGGGCCAGGTCATCTGCCGCGAGGGCGACTTCGGCTCGACGGCGTTCTACATCCTGAGCGGCACGGTCGAGGTCTCGATCGCCACCCCGCTCGGCCACAGCGCCGCCCGCCGCGGCGGCGCCGGCGGCCGCAAGGGCTTCTTCCGCATGCTCACCGAGCTGGTGAAGAGCCCGCCGGCCCCCTCCACCGCGGCCGCCCCCCGCACGATCCCCATCGACGCCACCGTCGACCTCGACCTGAGCAACCCGGTGGCCCAGCTGGGCCCCGGCGACCTGTTCGGCGAGATGACGTGCCTGAGCTTCTATCCGCGCTCGGCCACCGTGCGCGCCGTCGAAGAGACCGTCGTGCTGGAGATGCTGCGCAACGTGCTGCAGATGCTCCAGAAGGACAAAGTCTTCAAGGCCGAGCTGGATCGCCGCTACCGCGCGCGGGCGCTCGACACCCACCTGCGCTCGGTGCCGATCCTGTCGAGCCTCAGCGAGGGCTTCGTGGCCCGGCTGCGCGACCGGGTGCAGCTCGTCCGCTTCGAACCCGGGCAGGTCATCTGCAAGCAGGGCGATCCGGCCGACGGCTTCTTCCTCATCCGCATCGGCTTCGTGAAGGTGACCCAGGAGTTCCCGGGCGGCGACCTGGTGGTGCGCTATCTCAACCGCCCCGACTACTTCGGCGAGGTCGGCCTGCTCGGCGAGGGCGTGCGGACGGCCACCTGCACGGCGCTCGACCACGTCGAGGTCGTCCGCATCGCCGCCGACGACTTCCGCGACATGATGCGCGAGTTTCCCGACATCCAGGCGGGGCTGGTCGAGGTGGCCCGGGAACGGTCGCACAACGATGTCCAGCGGCGGGTGACCGAGACCACCGTCGCCCTCGACGACTTCCTGAGCCAGGGGCTCATGCAGGCGCAGAACCTGCTCGTCATCGACCTCGAGCGCTGCACCCGCTGCGACGAGTGCGTGCGGGCCTGCGCCGACGCCCACGAGGGCGTGACCCGGCTGGTCCGCGACGGGCTGCGCTACGACAAGTACCTGGTGGCGACCTCCTGCCGGTCGTGCCGCGACCCGCTCTGCATGGTGGGCTGCCCGGTCGGCTCGATCCGCCGGCATCCGGACTCGCTCGAGATCATCATCGAGGACTGGTGCATCGGCTGCGGCCTGTGCGGCACCCAGTGCCCGTACGGCAACATCAACCTGCATCCGTTCAAGGTCGTCGCCGAGGACCCCGACCATCCCGGCGTGATGAAGGCGGTGGTGCGGGAGAAGGCCACCACCTGCGACCTCAGCCGCGAGTACCACGAACCCGCCTGCGTGTACGCGTGCCCGCACGATGCGCTCAAGCGGATCGAGCCGGTGAAGTTCTTCGGGATCTCGTCCTAGGCGGGGTCCGCCATGCTCATCGACCGAAGCCATCGCCCCTGGATCGTCGCCAGCATCGTCCTGCTGGCGGTCGCGACCGCGGTCTACGTGCCCTACGCGCGCGCCGCGCTGAACGGGCCGAGCGGCGGCAGCTGGGTGGGGCTGGCCTTCGGCTTCGTCGGCTTCGCCTTCATGCTCTTCGCCGGGCTGCTCGGCGCCCGCCGCCAGGTGCCGACCTGGCGGGTCGGCCGCGCCACCACCTGGATGCGCGCCCACATCTGGCTGGGGCTGCTCAGCCTGCCGCTCATCCTGTTCCACGGCGGCTTCGGCTTCGGCGGCCCGCTCACCATCGTGCTGATGCTCCTGTTCATCGCCGTCTTCGCCAGCGGCATCGTCGGCCTCCTGCTCCAGCAGGCGCTGCCCCGGCTCATGCTCACCCGGGTGCCGCTGGAGACGGTGTACGAGCAGATCGACGAGGTGGTGCTGCAGCTGCTGGCGGAATCGGACGGGCTGGTCACCGCGGCATGCGGCCCGCTCCCGGTGGCGCCGGTGGCGCTGCCCGAGGCGCGGCGGGCCGGCGGCGGCAGCGCACCCGTGCGCCCCGGGCAGCCGCGCTCGAGCCCCCGCGCGCGTCCGACCGCGCTGGCGCCGGTGCGCGAGAGCGGCGTCCTGCGCGAGACCTACCTGCGCGACATCCGGCCGTTCCTGGACCCGGCCAACCGTCCCAACGGGGGGCTCGGCACGACCAGCCGGGCCGCGACGCTGTTCCGGCACCTGCGCACGACGCTGCCGCCCCCCCTTCAGGAGACGGTCAGCGAGCTGGAGGCCGTCTGTGACGAGCGCCGCCAGCTGGCCGACCAGAAGCGGATGCACCACGTGCTCCACGGCTGGCTCCTCGTGCATGTGCCGCTGTCCTATGCGGTGCTCCTGCTCGGCGCCGTCCATGCCGTCATCGCCCTGAGGTACTGATGGCCGGTCCCCGGCGCTATACCACCAAGGTCCGGGCCAAGCGCATCGCGCTCCAGTACTTCACGCGCCTGCACCCCTTCCGCCGCTGGAAGCGGCTCCTGTCGGTTGCGGCGCCGGCGGTGGGAGCCCTGTGGCTCCTGGTCCACGCCGCCCTCGACGACCAGCGCATCTACAACGGCGGCCCCGTGTCCACGGCCCACGTGATGTTCGAGAGCGAGTGCCGGCTCTGTCACGGCCCCGGCCCCACCCCGGGGGCGCCGGTCACGCAGGCCTCGCTGGGGGCCGCGGCGGCGGCCGCGCCGGCCGGGTTCTTTCTGCCAGTCTCGGACGCCGCCTGCACGGCCTGTCACGCAGGACCCGACCACAATGCGAAATCGGACACGCCGGCCTGCGGCAGCTGTCACGTCGAGCACGTCGGCCGCGCGGTGCTCGTGCAGATCGCCGACCGCCACTGCGTGCAGTGTCACGGGGATCTCGAGACCAAGGACGGCTCGCCACCGGCGTTCCACGGCAGCGTCACCGCCTTCGCCCGGGGCAAACATCCGGAGTTCGCCGTCAACGCCGGCGCCGGCGACCGGGTTGCCCGCGTGCGCCTGGACGCCAAGCCGGAGCCGACCGACGCCACGCCGATCAAGCTCGGCCACGCCACTCACCTGAAGGCCGGCCTCAAGGGCACCGAGGACGTGGCCAAGCAACAGGGGATGGCCGGCATCGCGAAGGTGACGATCAAGCGGGAGGGCATCGCGGACAGGGAGGGGCTGCAGCTGACGTGCACCTTCTGTCACCGCCTCGACGAGCGCGGGCAGTACATGAAGGAGATCGTGTACGAGACGCACTGCGCGGCCTGCCATCCCCTGGGCTTCGAGGGCTCGGACACCGTCGCGCCCCATGAGAAGCCGGCCATCGTGCGCGCGTTCATCCGCGGCACGCTGAGCGAGGCCTACGACCGCTGCCAGGCGATCCCCGGCGGCAAGGCGGGCGCCGAGATCCGCACCCGGTGCGTGGACCTCGGCCTGATCAAGGAGCCGGCCGGCGACGCGCCCCGGGGCCGGCGACGGGGCGGCGGCGAGACCGAGACGCCGCCGAGCGATGCACCGCGCGGACTGCGCCGGGGCGCCGGCGCCGAGGCCGAGACGCCGCCGCCCGACACCCCGCGCGGGTTGCGCCGAGGGGGGGCTGCCGAGGCCGAGGAGCCCGCGGCCGAGGCCCCGCGCGGGCTGCGGCGAGGTGGCGCCGCCGCCGAGGCGCCGCCCGCCCCGAGGGGCTGGGTCGCCCAGAAGATGGCCACCATCGAACCGACCCTGTTCGGCAAGCAGGGCTGCGGGTACTGCCACACGCTCGAGGGCGACGAGCCGTCGTCGGTCGGCGTGGTCCCGCCCGCCATCCCGGCGCGCTGGCTGCCGCACTCGCGCTTCGACCACGCCGCCCACCGGCCGCTGGCCTGCACCGAGTGCCACGGCGGGGCCACGGCCAGCGACAAGACGACGGACGTCCTGCTGCCGCGGCTGGAGACCTGCAGCGAGTGCCACAAGCCCCGGGCGGGCGCGCGTGCCGTGTGCGTGGAGTGCCACCGGTATCACGACAAGACCCAGGAGCGCGACCCCAGCGGGCCCTTCACGGCCCGGCAGTTGCGCAGCCAAGTTGGTGCTCCGGACCGGGATCGGATAAGATAGCGCCCGCCATGCTGCGTCGTCTCGCCGCCGCAGGCTTCATCCTGACCGCGCTGCTGCTCGTCAGGCCCGCGCCGGCCCGAGCCCAGTGCACCGCCGTGACCGGCCCCTGCCTCACCATCCAGGACGTCAGGGACGTGGTGCGGGCGGCGGTGACGGCCGTCAACGGCAACATGGTGGTCGGGGTGGTGGACCGCGGCGGAAACCCGCTGGCGGTGTTCGTCAAGGGGCCGGAGCCGCTCACCGTCGCCGGCAACTTCGGCCGCCCCGTCAATCCACGGGATCAGGCGATCGGCCTGGCGCGGACGGGCGCCTTCTTCAGCAACGATCAGGCGCCGCTGTCCTCCCGCACGGTGCGGTTCATCAGCGGCATCCACTTCCCGCCCGGCGTGGAGAACAAGCCGCCGGCCGCGCTCTACGGCATCGAGAACACCAACCGCGGCTGCGCGTTCGGCGTGGCCTTCAACCCCGGGGTCCCCGACATCCCCAGAGCGACGTCGGTGGCCACCACGGGTAACTGCCAGGCCGGCGACACGGCGGCATGCGGAACCGGCATGGTAACGGGCAAGGCCGACGTCTTCGACAGCAATCCGGCCGCGGTCAACGGCGGCGGGGTGCCGATCTTCAAGGGCGGCCGGGTCGCCGGCGGCATCGGCGTGACGGGCCTGCCGCTCGACCAGGCCGAGTTCGCCGCCTTCGTGGGCAGCCTCGGGTTCAGCCCGCTCTTCGGGCCCGTGGTGCCGGATCCCGGCGCCGTCATCCTCGACGGGATCCGACTGCCGTTCGTGAACAACACCACCCGGCCGGCCGGCACCACGCCCGGCAGCTTCCCCGGCCCCGCCGGCTCCGACTTCGTGCTGGGGCCGTTCGCCAGCCCGTACGGCCCGGTGGGCCCGCCCAGCGGCTATCTCGTCGGGCCGAGGGCGAGCACGGTCGATCCACAGCTCACGGTCGTCGCCGTCGACACGATCATCCAGCGGACGATCGACCAGGCCCAGCGCACGCGGGCCGCCATCCGGCTGCCGCTCGGAAGCCAGACGAGGATGGTGATGGCGGTCGGCGACTCGACCGGCACGATCCTGGGGCTGTTCCGGATGCCGGACGCGACGATCTTCAGCATCGACGTCGCCGTGGCCAAGGCGCGCAACGCGGCCTACTTCAGCAGCCCGGCCCGCGATCCCCGCGACATGCCCGGCTTCCCGCTCGGCTTCGCGATGACCGCGCGCACGCTCGGCTTCGGGGCCCAGCCCCTCTTCCCGGCCGGTATCGATGGCACCGCACCGGGCCCCTTCTTCGTCAATTACCTCCAGGACGTCGACACCGTCTGCACGCAGGGGTTCCAGGCGCTCAACGCCAACCAGAGCGGGGTCGTGTTCTTTCCGGGCAGCATCGGGCTGTACGAGGGCATGTCGCTGATCGGCGGCCTCGGCGTCAGCGGCGACGGCGTCGAGCAGGACGACCTGGTCACGGCCGCGGGCGCCGGCTGCCCCGGTTGCCCGTTCAGCTTCGTGGCGCCCCCCGAGATCCGCGCCGACCGCGTCATCATCGGCGGCGTCCGTCTCCCCTTCTTCAAGTTCCCGCGCAACCCCGAAACGCAGTAGCTCGACGGCGCTTGCCCCTCCTTCGACGCTCGTCGCACGCCTGACGGCGCGCTCCTACCCGAAAGTTGGGCTAGCGTCCCGAGTCAAAAATCGCGCGCGTTGCCGACGTGGGCGCGGTGCCCATGGGGTGGGTCCGCGGAACCCGTTCCCGCCGCCCGTCACCGTGCGCCCCCCAGCCTGATGGAGCCCAGCCGTGGCCGGTGCGAGGCGGACTCC
>DASWJN010000207.1:0-2920 GCA_036397135.1 Candidatus Methylomirabilota bacterium | reverse complement strand
CCCCATCCCCCTGAAGGGGGCTGGCCCGGAGTGAGTCGAATCGCCGATCGCGCGCCCGCCGAGCCCTGCGCTCGCAACGGCGACGACGGCTCGCCATCGACGTGGCGCGCCCAGGGCCCCCGTGCCCCGCCCCCGGCGTCACCACGTTTCACGAGATTCATCAGCCATCGGCCGGACGGGTCGCCGACCACGGGCGGGCGCGCTCGATCGCGGCGGAGGCGCGCAGCACCGTGGCGTCGGCGAAGCGGCGGCCCACGATCTGCAGGCCGATCGGCAGGCCCGCCTTCGTGAACCCGCACGGGACGCTGGCGGCCGGCTGGCCCGTCAGGTTGAACGGGAAGGTGAAGGCGCTGCCGGCCTCCCGCCCGACCTTCACGCCGGCGATCTCGGTGGCGAACAGCTCGCCGATGCGCAGCGGCGGGCACGCCACCGCCGGCGAGAGCAGGAGATCGTACTTCTCGAAGAACGCGCGCGGGTGCTGCCACCACGCCAGCCGGTCGAACCACGCCTGCACGTAGCGGGTCGGGGGCCAGCCTCTGACCTCCTCGACGATCGACAGCAGCCCGGCGTCGATCTCCGACTTCCGGTCGAGGTAGGGCAGCAGCCGGGTGGCGATGCCGCCGTAGAACGTCGCGCGCCAGGGCTCGTAGGGCGAGGGCCACGCGGGCTCGACCTCCTCCACGCGGCAGCCGAAGGAGCGCAGCTCGCGGGCCGCCTTCGCGGTCGCCGCCCGAATCTCGGGGTCGACGGCCGGCGCGATGCCGCCGAGGGTGGCGCTGTACGCGACGCGCAGGCCCTTCAGGCTGCCGCCCTGCGCCTTGACGTGGTCGACACCGCCGGCCGGCAGCGAGTACTGGTCGCGCTCGTCGGGTCCGGCCATGGCATCGAGCATGAGAGCGGCGTCCTTCACCGTGCGTGTCATGGGCCCGGCGTGCGAGAGGCTCCAGGCCGCGCCGTGCGGATGGAGGGCCACGCGCCCGTAGGACGGCTTGAGGCCGAAGATCCCGCACCACGCCGCCGGCTTGCGGATCGAGCCGCCGCCGTCGGTGCCGATGTGCAGCGGGCCGAGTCCGGCCGCCGCGGCGGCGCCGGCGCCGCCCGACGAGCCGCCCGGCGTGTGGTCGCGGCTCCACGGGTTGCGCGTGGGCCCGAAGAGCAGGTTGTCGGTGACGCCCACCCAGCCGAACGTCGGCGTGTTGGTCTTGCCGAGCATGATGGCCCCGGCCGCCTTCAGGCGGGCGACGGACGGCGCGTCCTCCTCGGGGACGTGGTCGCGGTAGAGCGGCGTGCCGAACGTCGTGCGCACGCCCCTGGTGATCACGAGATCCTTCACCGAGAACGGCACGCCGTGGAGCGGGCCGAGCTTCGCGCCGCGCTTCATCGCGAGGCGTTCGGCGGCGCGGGCCGCCTTGCGGGCGCCGTCGGCGTCCACCAGGCAGTAGGCGTTCAAATCCTTCAGGCGGCCGATGCGGTCGAGCACCGCGTTCACCACCTCGACCGGCGATACCCGGCGCCGGGCGATGGCGGTGGCGAGATCGGCAGCCGGCATCCAGCAGAGCGCGTCGTCGGCCATGGGACTCTCCTCGTGATCGGGGCTGGCGGATCCGCCGGCTTGCGCGGGGGCCCGGCCGGCGCCTATGATCCACCCGTTCGCACCCCCTGCCAAGCGGGAGGAGCCGGCATGACGCTCAGCATCCGCCGCCTGCACGCGCGCTTCGTGGCCGAGGTGTCGGGTGTCGAGCTGCGGGCGCGGCTCGACGACGCGACGTTCGCCGCCATCCGCGACGCGTTCGAGGAGCACTCCGTGCTCGTCTTCCACGACCAGCGCTGGTCCGACGAGGAGCAGATCGCCTTCACCCGGCGATTCGGGCCGCTGGAGGAGACGACCACCAGCATCGCCCGGAACACGCAGGTGGCCCCGCAGATCGCCGATCTCTCGAACGTCGATCCCGAGGGGCGGATGATGTCGGCCGAGGACCGCCGGATGCTCTACCACAAGGGCAACCAGCTCTGGCACAGCGACTCCTCGTTCAAGCGCGTGCCGGCCATGGCCTCGCTGCTGTCGGCGCGCGAGGTGCCGCCGGAGGGCGGCGAGACGGAGTACGCCAGCCTGCGGGCGGCCTGGGCGGCGCTGCCGCGATCCATGCAGGAGCGGCTGGACGGGCTGGTCGCCGTCCACTCCTTCGCCTACTCGCGCAGCCTCATCGCCCCCGGTCTCCTGCTGCCCGAGCAGGAGGCCGCGCTACCGCCGGTCAAGCAGGCGCTCGTGCGCGCCAACCCCGTCAACGGGCGGAAGGCGGTCTATCTCGGCTCGCACGCCTCGCACATCCTGGGCATGCCGGTGGAGGAAGGCCGCGCGCTCCTGCGCGAGCTGCTGGAGGGGGCCACGCGGCCGGCGAACGTCTACCAGCACCGCTGGCGCGCCGGCGACGCCGTGATGTGGGACAACCGCGCGGTGCTCCATCGCGGGCGACCGTGGGACACCACCCGCTATCGGCGGGTCATGCACCGGACCACGATCGCGGGCGATGGGCCGACCGTGCCGGAGCCGTTCGCGATCGAGGAGGCCGCAGTCAGGTAGCCATCGCCGCCGCCGCGTTTGCCACGCCAACGCCCCCGCTCAGCGGCCGGCGCGAACAACGCGAGCGCCGGGCGCGTTGTGAGAGCGATGGTTCACGGCGTGGCCGAATACCCACTGCCCAGAAATGAGACCCGCCATTGCTGCGTGGCTTATGAACCTTGCGGCCCACGTGAAGAGATACCCGAGCCGTATCTCGGTTGGCGGAGACTCGTAAAGCAGAGAGAGTAGAAATACGCAGCACGCCAACGCCCCTGCTCCTACGAAGTGCCACCACTGACGCCAGCCGAGCCGGGAAAACAGGTAGAACACGGACAGCCCGACAACGACCAGGACGACATA
>DASWJN010000206.1:0-19246 GCA_036397135.1 Candidatus Methylomirabilota bacterium | reverse complement strand
GTGCTGAGCGAGATCGGGGACGAGCCGGTGGCGATCCACTTCGTGCCGGACCTGTTCAGCCTCGCCTCCTTGCGGGGCGGCGTCGAGGAGTTCGAGTCGATCGCCTTCATCCACCTGCGGGAGTCACCGCTCCACGGCTGGAACCGCGTGCTCAAGCGCGCCTTCGACCTCGCGTTCGGCGCCGCGGCCCTGGTGGTCGCGCTCCCGGTCATGGCGGCCGTCGCGGCCGCGACCGCGCTCACCTCGGGGCGGCCGATCCTCTACCGCCAGGAGCGGATGGGGCTCGACGGGCGGCGGTTCCGGATGCTGAAGTTCCGGACGATGCGCCCGGACGCCGAGGCTGCCACCGGCCCCCGGTGGGCGACGCCCGGCGATCCCCGGCGCACCGGGCTTGGCGCGTTCCTGCGAGCCTGGAGCCTCGACGAGCTGCCCCAGCTCGTGAACGTGTTACGGGGAGACATGAGCCTGGTCGGCCCGCGTCCGGAGCGGCCGAGCTTCGTCGAGGAGTTCCGCCGTCGAGTGCCGGGCTACATGCTCCGCCACAAGGTCAAGGCGGGCATCACCGGGTGGGCCCAGATCAACGGCTGGCGCGGCGACACCTCGATCGAAAAGCGGATCGAGTACGACCTCTACTACATCGAACGCTGGTCCCTCCGGTTCGACCTCTCGATCCTGCTCCAGACGCTGTGGCTCGGCTTCCGCAACCGCAACGCGTATTGACCGAGTGGGGGGCCCGAACTGTCCACGCGGAACCTCGCGAAATTGCGAGCATGCAGCCACACCCGCTCCAGCTCCGTAGCAGCCACGCCCGTCGCGAGGTCACCGCGATGGCGATGCTCTGTGATGAAGGCGTCAAGTTCGGGCGCGAGGTGATCCGTGCTCATTCTCGGTGGCCGGACTGTATCGCCGGTGGCGGCACCCGCATTGGAGGCGTCAGGTTGGTGGCGGACGGTCACTCCGCTCTGATGCGATCTTCGATGCTTCTACATTGTCACGCTGGCTGCCTCACCTGTGGGCGCGTGGAGAACTCCATTCTCCAATCGTCGCGCGTCTCATCGTCGATATAGCATCGCCACTCGTAGTGGGTATCCGCCTTCAGAGGCAGAGGCCCGACGTTGATCCCGGGTGTGACAGGCAGCGGTCTACCGGGCCGGTGTCCTACCGGTCGACCAACCTCGAATTCGGCGCTGATCTGGACGGGTTGCAGTCCTTTCGGTCCGTCAACGTGAACAGGGTGCCCGTCTTCCGTCACCAGCTCAAGTCGTAGCCGGTGGCGACGATTAGCCTCGTCCCATGGGACGCGCACGAGAATCGCAATCCCGGTCGGACTCGGCTCGGGTCCGATGATGTTCCAGCCGCCGCCCAAAACGTAGAGCTTCCCGTTCACGGCCTGAGCGGCGTCGCACAACATCATCGTCACGTTCATGCGGCTTTCGCTTCCTCTGGCTGGCTCACGCGGACCCAGGCGTCCTCAGTTCGAGGGATGTCGTAGAGCCGCAGAGACGCCGGGTGGGCAGAAGTCGCTACCTGCCGAACGGCGTGAGAGCCTCCCGTAGCTCTTCCTCTGCGAGGTCACCGTTCGTGAACTCTGCGAGCAGAAGTTCTACCTGAGACGCCACTGCCGCAGCGGGAGTGCCCATTTCGAGAATCTCCCAGGCGCGAGGAACGAACCACGTCTGGAAGTCCAGAAGAGACATCCTCTCGGACAAGTAACGCGCGACCGATTCTCGAATATGATGCTCAGATACGGCCATGCCCCGACCCCCGATCTGTGTCGTCAGCGCGGACGAGCTGCGGCGAGCGGCTTGCCCGACCCCAAGCGACTTCTGGTCAACGAGCTACTGTATATCGTAGTCGAACCTGACCTTGGTCGTCGACGACGTCCATGAAGCCCCACGCCAGACTGTTACGTCGCCCGCCGGTGGCTGGTGAGATCAGCATCCTGTGCGGCGGGCACCTCGCTGGCGAGCGGGACTCACCGGCGTTGCGACAGCGAGCCCGCCCGTGCGAGGCTACCGCGAGGAGACGGCGCCCGAGAACTCGGCAGCCATCGGCGAGTGCGGTACCGTACGATCCACTGACATGGCCCCCCACGCCACCCCGACGCTCGTCACGCCCCGGCGAAGCCGGGGCGCTCCCCGATTGACCCGCGAAGGCCTCGTGGTGGCCGCGATGCGTCCACGGGGGCTGACGTGAGGCGGGGCGCTCGAGGGCCGCGGTGGGGGGCGGTCCGTGCGCTGATCGTGGACGTGGACGGCGTGCTCACCGACGGCGGCCTCTACTACGGCGACCGCGGCGAGGTTCTGAAGCGCTTCGACGTCCGCGACGGCCAGGGCCTGGTGCTCCTCCGCGAGGCCGGCCTGCTGGTCGCCATCGTCACCCGCAAGCAGTCGGCCATGGTGAGCCGGCGCGCCCAAGACCTCGGCATCGCCGAGGTCCACCAGGACGTGGTGGACAAGGCCGCCGCGGTGAAGGATCTCCTTGCCCGGCACCGGCTGACGCCCGATCAGGCGTGCTACGTTGGCGACGACGTGGGCGACCTTCCGGCCCTCGCCGCGGTCGGCCTGCCGGTCGCCGTGGCCGACGCCGTCGCCGAGGTGCGCCGGGCCGCCACCTACGTGACGCGCGCCAAACCCGGCCACGGCGCCGTCCGCGAAGTCTGCAACCTCATCCTCGCCGCCCACCGCCCCCGCTAACTCAACTTCCACGGAGGTTGGGCTCAGAACAGCGCGTGTCCGGCGCGCCGCGCAGCGGCGACGCCCACAAGGCCCCAGGGCGCACCTCGACCCGGCTCACGCCGCCCCGGGCGTCCCGAACAGCCATCGCCGGCGGGCGGGGGTGGGCAGGGGGCTTCCGCCGTTCCGTTGGCTTCGATGGTGTACCGTCTCACGCGGGACTTCGCCAAACGTCGGCAGGCGCTGCGTGTCGAACCACGCGGAACGGCGGAAGCCCCCTGCCCACCCCCGCCCGCCGGCGATGAAGAGGCCGCGACGCCCTAGTGAGCGAGAACCGGCTCGGTCGTCGCGCGGATGCGGGCGAAGTATTCCTTGAAACGCTCGACGTCGTCCGTCGAGACCATGTCGGAGACGATGAAGCAACCGACGTCCCCCTGCTTCCACACCCACGACGCGAACCCGCTGTCGCGGACCAGCGCCGGCCGCCACCGCCCGATCTGCACGCGCGCGCGGTCGGGCACGGTGAGTCCCGGCGCCGGCAGCGCGATGTACGTGAGCATGTGGCCGTCGACGTCGCGATAGTGGATGGCCACGCCGCGCTGCCGCTCGAGGTAGACCGGCTCCGCGGCGACGAACGTCAGCCGGTCGTCGCCCGCGAACACCGTGGGCAGCGCGATACCGGACTCCTGCGTGACCCAGGCGAGGGCGGTCGGCACGATCTCGCCGTGTCGCGCGCCCCACATGAGCGTGCGCGAGTGCTCGCTCACCACCGCCCGCACGTAGCGCTGCAGGGGATCGGCGGGCGTGATGCGCGGCAGGACGGGCAGCACGAGCAGCGCCAGGACCATGATGGTCGCCGCCGCCGCCAGCAGCGGAGCGAGCCAGGCCGGCCGCCGCGACGCCGGCGCGGCCGCCGCGACGATGGCCCCCCGCAAGCCGGCGGGAGCGGAGTAGCGGGGCAGCTCGATCAGGCGGCGGCCCAGAAGATCGTCCGATTCCTCGAAGCGCTCGCTCATGTCATGTCGTAGTCGCGGAGGAGACCGCGCAGCCGCTCCTTGGCCCGGAAGATCCGCGACTTCACCGTGCCGACCGGGCAGGCCATCACCCGGGCCACCTCCTCCAGCGGCATCCCCTCGACCTCGGCGAGCAGGAGCACCGTGCGGAACTCCTCGGGCAGGCGGCGCATGGCCCGCTCCAGGTCGGTGTGCGCGTCCATCGCGGCCCCGTCGTCCTCCGGGGCGTGATGGAACATGGGGACGTCCCACTCGGGGACGCCGTCCTCCGCGACCGGCGCTTCCCGTTCGCGGACCCGGTAGAACGTGAGAAACGTGTTTCTCAAGATTTGGAACAGCCAGGCCCGAAGGTGGGTTCCCGGCTGGAACCGATGGGAAAACCGGAACGCCCGCAGGTAGGTTTCCTGGACCAGATCGTCCGCGTCCGGCGGGCGCCTGGTCAGGTACATCGCGAAGTTGTAGAGGGCGTCGAGGTGCGCGAGGGCCTGGCGGTGGAAGTCGGGATCGGCCATCGCTCAGTCGTCGAGCCAGCGGGCGGGATAGGCGCCGCGCCGCACCTCGTGCTCGTCGGCGAGGTCCGCGAGCAGCTCGCGCACCTGCCGGTAGAGCGTGGGGTGGGTGAGCTCGGGCGCGATGTCGGCCAGCGGGCGGAGCACGAAGGCGCGCTCGGCGGCCAGCAGATGCGGGATGTGCAGGTCGTCGGGCGCGCTGATCACGGTGTCGTCGTAGAACAGGATGTCGATGTCGAGCGGGCGGGCGTCGAACCGGCGCGCCTCCGGCGTCCGCCCGGGCGCGCGCGTGCGGCCCAGCGCGGCCTCGATCGCCTGGACGCGCTCGAGCAGCGTGCGGGGCGGCAGCGCGGTCTCGACGGCGACGACACAGTTGAGGTACCAGGGCCGCTCGCACTCGGTCTGGCCCGGCTCCGCCTCCCACGGCTCCGACTCGTAGAGCGGCGAGGCCGCCACCAGCGCGAGCCCCTCCGCGCGCAGGCGCGCGACGGCCGCCCGCAGCAGGGCCAGCCGGTCGCCGAGGTTGGAGCCGAGCGAGAGGTAGACCTGCGCCATCAGCGCCGCCGCACCAGCTCCACCGACGGCGTGCCGACCAGCCCCTGCAGCGGAGGCGTGAGCTTGCGCACGCGCACCCGGACCTCGCGGGCGGGGAACTCGCGCAGCAGGGCCTCGGCGATCAGCCCGGCCAGGCGCTCGATGAGGTTCACGCGACCCCGGGTGCCGATCTCCACGATGCGCCGCGCGACGTCGCCGTAGTCCACCGCGCTGGCGAGGTCGTCGGAGACGGCGGCCGGCGCCAGGTCCACCGCCAGCTCGGCGTCGACCGAGAACCACACGCCCACCGTCTGCTCCGCCTTGCTCACGCCGTGGTGCCCGTAGAACCGGACGTCCTCGAGCAGCAGCCGGTCCGTCGTCACAAACGGGCCACCGGTCAGGCGAGGCCCAGGACGTCGGCCATCGAGTAGAGGCCGGGCGGCTGGTGGACGATCCAGCGCGCGGCGCGCAGCGCGCCGCGTGCGAAGGTGTCGCGGCTGTGGGCCCGGTGGGTCAGCTCCAGCCGCTCACCGAGACTGCCGAACGAGACGGTGTGCTCGCCCACGACGTCGCCGGAGCGCAGGGACATGACACCGATCTCCTTGGCCGGGCGCTCGCCCGGCAGTCCCTGGCGGCCGTAGACGCCCACCTTGCCGAGGTCGCGGCCGAGCGCCTCGGCGATCAGCTCGGCCATGTGCGCGGCGGTGCCGCTGGGCGCGTCCTTCTTGAAGCGGTGATGGATCTCGGTGATCTCGACGTCGTAGTCATCGCCGAGCGCCCTGGCCATCAGCGGCAGCAGCTTGAAGGCCAGCGTCACGGCCACCGACATGTTCGGCGCCAGCATGATCGGCGCTTGCCGGCCCAGCGCGGCGATCTCCTCCCGCTGGCCCGCCGAGAAGCCGGTAGTGCCGATCACCGCGCGCGCGCCGGCGGCGGCGGCGATCTGCAGGTGCTCGAGCGTGGCCGCCGGCGTGGAGAACTCCACCAGCACGCGGCCCGCGGTGATCGCGCCAGCGGCGTCGCCGGTCAGCGGGACCCCGGTGCGGGCGACGCCGGCGGTCTCCCCGACGTCGGCGCCGAGCGCGCGATGGCCGGCCGCCTCCAGCGCGGCGACGAGGCGCACGCCCGGCGTCTCGCGGGCGAGGGCGACGATGCGGGAGCCCATGCGACCGGCGGCGCCGGCGACGACCAGGTCGGCCGGGCGGGCGTCGGGGCGGTCGCCGAGCGGGGCGGCGGCCACGGTGCGCCCCCGGTTACTTGACGAGCGCGTACTGCCGGAGGATGCCGCGAAGCGTGTCGCGGTTCGTGTCGCTCATCCGGCACATGGGCAGCCGGAACTCGGGCTCCAGCATCCCGGCCATCGCCATCGCTTCCTTGATGGGGATCGGGTTGGTCTCGAGGAAGGCGGCCCGGGCCAGCGGGAACAGCCGGTAGTGCAGGTCGCGCGCGCGCTTGAAATCGTTGTCCAGCGCGGCGTGCACCATGTCGGCAGTCTCGCGGGGGACGATGTTGGCGATCACCGAGATGACGCCGTGGCCGCCGATGGCCAGGAGCGGCAGGGTGAGGTTGTCGTCGCCCGACAGCACCGAGAAGTTCGGCCCGCAGGCGGCGATCACCTGGCTCATCTGGTCGAGGCTGCCCGAAGCCTCCTTGACGCCGACGATGTTCCGGCAGTCGCGGGCCAGGCGTGCCATCGTCGCCGTCTCGACGTTGATCGCGGTGCGACTCTGGATGTTGTACGCGATGATCGGAATGGCGACCGCCTCGGCCACCGCCCGGAAATGGCGGTACAGCCCCTCCTGGGTCGGCTTGTTGTAGTAGGGGTTGACCACGAGGGCCCCGCTGGCGCCGGCGCGCTCGGCGTGCTTGGTGAACTCGATCGCCTCGGCGGTGGAATTCGAACCGGTGCCCGCGATGACCGGCAGCCGCTTGCGGGCCGCCTCGACGACCAGCTCGACGACGCGCCGGTGCTCGTCGTGGCTCAGCGTCGGGGACTCGCCGGTGGTCCCGCACGGGATCAGGCCGTCGGTGCCGTGGGTGACGTGGAACTCGACCAGCTCGCGCAGCTTCGTCTCGTCGACGCGACCGTCGCGGAACGGGGTGACCAACGCAACGAACGATCCCTGGAAAGTCGTCTGGCTCATGGGTGCGTCCCCCCGGTGGCTCAGGTGTACGTGATCGTTGCCCTTTTTGCGCGGGAAGTCAAGGCGCGGGCACCGTGACGCTCACCTGGTTGGAGTGCCGGCTCTCGTTGGCGCGCACGCTCCCGTCCTGGGCGGTCACGGCGTACCGGTAGCTGCCCGGCGGCACGTCCTGGTCGGTGAACGTCGTCGCCGGCGCCCGGACCGAGCCGACCCGCACGAAGGGGCCGGCGCCGTCGGCGCGGTGAACGACGTAGCGCGCCACGTCGCTGTCGGGACTCGGCGTCCACGACAGGCGGACCGTGCCCGGCAAGGGGATCGCGAGGAGGTCGGCGGGCGGCGCGGGCGGCGTCAGATCGGTCGGCGTGGCCGCCACGCGCGCCGTTGCCTCCCCCTGGGCTTGCGACGCGCCCTCCTGGCGGATGGCGCGCACGGCGTAGTGGTACGTGCGATCGTTCTCGAGCCCGGAGTCGGTGGCCGTGGTGGCGCCGGGCTCCGTGCGCCCCACCGGAACCAGCGGCGCATCGGGCGCCGGCGACCTCAAGACTTCGTACACGAGCGGCGCGTCCACCGGACTGCCGTCGCTGAAGCGGGCGGGCGGGCGCCAGCTCAGTCGCACGCGCCGCTCGCCCGGGTCCGCCGTCAGATCCGTCGGTGACCCGGGCGTCACCAGGAAGGTGAGCGTGAGCCGCGGCGACGGCTGGCTCGAACGGCCCCGGGTGTCGGTGGTGACGACCACGTAGGTGTAGCGCCGGCCCGCCGCCAGGTTGCGGCGGTCGGAAAAGACGACGCGACCATCCTGGACGAGCGGCGACGGAGCATCGGTCAGCCGGATGGTGCCGACCTCGGTGTAGCCGGCAATCCGGTCGCCGGTGAGCAGCGCAGGTTTGGGATCGCCCTGGCCGGCATCGTCCGTGCGGAACACGCGCGCCAGCCCGGGATCGATCAGCCGCGTGTCGTCCACGCGACTGCGCGGCACCGACCACGCCAGCTCGATGCCGCCCTCGCGCACGACACCGCGGAGGTCGCTGACCGGCTGCGGCACCCGAAACTCGGGCGCCACCGGTGGGCCCTTGCGCCCGCAGGCGCCGAGCGCCGCCACCACCAACGCCGCCGCCAGCATCGCGGCCACCGCGGAGCGGCGCCCCGAAATCATACGAGGTCGAGAGGCGTCACGGCTCCGCCGGGGCGCCCCGAGCGTCCGGGGGATCGGGGGTCATGCCGGGGGTCCCGGGAAGAATGATCTGGCGCGCCTGCGCCAGCGCCCGCCGGACCGCGTCCGGCGCGGTACCGCCCGTGACGGCGCGCGCGCGCAGGGAGGCGTCGACCGTGAGCGCGCCGTGGACGTCGGCCTCGATCCGGTCGGAGAAGCGCCGCAGCTCGTCGAGGCCGAGCTGCTCGAGCGTGACGCCCCGCTCGAGCGCGTAGCGCACGACCTTGCCGACGATCTCGTGGCCCTCGCGGAACGGCAGCCCCTTGCGCACCAGGTAGTCGGCGAGGTCGGTCGCCGTCGCGAAGTTCTCGCCGGCGGCGGCGCGCATCCGCTCGGCGCGAAACGTGAGCGAGGTCAGCATCGGCGGCAGCACGCCGAGGATGGCCTCGAGCGTGTCGACCGAGTCGAAGAACGCCTCCTTGTCCTCCTGCATGTCGGAGTTGTAGGCGAGCGGCAGCCCCTTCATCGCCGTGAGCACGGCCATGAGGTTGCCGTAGAGACGCCCGCTCTTGCCCCGGATGAGCTCGGCCACGTCCGGGTTCTTCTTCTGCGGCATGATCGACGAGCCGGTGGCGAAGGCGTCGGCGAACTCCACGAAGCCGAACTCGGCGGTGGCCCACAGGATCAGGTCGGCGGCCAGCCGTGACAGGTGCATGCCGGTGATGGCGGCGGCGGCCAGGTACTCGAGGACGTAGTCGCGGTCGCTGACCGCATCGAGGCTGTTGGGCGCGACGGCCGCGAAGCCGAGGTCGCGGGCGAGCGCCTCGCGGTCGATCGGGAACGCCGCGCCGGCCCGCGCGGCGGCCCCGAGCGGCAGCACGTCGGCGCGCGCGCCGGCGGCGGCGAACCGCTCGCGGTCGCGCTGCAGCATGAAGACGTAGGCCAGCAGGTGATGGGCCAGCACGATCGGCTGCGCCCGCTGCATGTGGGTGTAGCCGGGCATCGGGACCTCGACCGTCTCCGCCGCGCGGCTCACCAGGGCGTGCTGCACCCCGCGGAGCCCCTCGACCGCGCGGGCCACGGCGTCCTTGAGGTACAGCCGCTCGTCGAGGGCGATCTGGTCGTTGCGCGAGCGTCCCGTGTGCAGCTTGCCGCCGACCTCGCCCACCAGCTCGGAGAGCCGGCGCTCGACGTTCATGTGGATGTCCTCGAGCTCGGGCCGGAACAGAAAGGCGCCGCGCTCCAGCTCGGCGCGCACGGCCGCGAGGCCCTCGACGATCCGGTCGCGCTCGGCATCGGTGAGCAAACCGGCCCGCGCCAGGGCCCGGGCCCACGCCGTGCTCCCGGCGATGTCGTGGGGCCACAGCCGCCGGTCGAACGCCAGCGAGCCGGTGAAGCGCGCGGCGGTCGGATCGGCCGGGTCGAGGCGGGCCCGCGCCAGCGCGGGATCGGGTGCGCTCATGCCAGCAGCGCGGCGATGTCGTCCATGATCCGCTGGGTGGCGCGGCCGCGCCCGAGCCGGCCATGGCCGTCGTGGCGCGCGAAGCGACGCGGCGGCCCGAAGCTGACCGCCAGGGGATGGCGGCGCGGCAGATAACCGCGCCGCCCGACGAGCGCCTGGAAGGTGCCGAGGATCCCGGCCGGCACCACCGGCACGCCGGCCCGGAGCGCCAGCAGCCCCACGCCGGGCAGACCCCGCTCGAGCCGGCCGCGCACGCTGAACGGACCCTCGGGGAAGATGCCGACCACGCGCCCCTTCCCCAGCGCCCGCAACGCGCCGCGCAGGGCCACCACGTCGGCCCCCGCGAGCGTCAGCGGGATCGAGCCGAGGTGCCGGTGCAGGAGCGGGTGCAGCGGCGTGGCGCGCCACACGCGCGGCATGACGAGAAAGGCGATGGGGCGCGGCAGGGCGGCGGCCAGCACGACGCCATCGAGGTAGTTGTGGTGGTTGGCGGCGACGATGTAGGGCCCGACGGCCGGCAGGTGCTCCAGCCCCTCGACGCGGAGGTCGAACCACCGCTGGAGCGCCGCCCGCACCGGGCCCCGCAGCGTCCGGTAGAGAAGGGGAAACGGGGTCGCCGCGCGGCCCTCGCCGGGCTTGGGAGACAGGGCCGTCGAGCGCGACATGGCGCCGGTTTTATAGCACGCCGCCCGGGAGGTGTATAGGCGGCCGGGGACTGCGCTCACCGGCAGCGGCAGGCTCGCGGCAGCAGGTAGACGCGCTCGGCGGCCAGCACGCGCAGCTCGGCGTCACGCGCGGCCCGTAGCGCTCCGGCGACCTCGCCGGCCCACTGGTACCCGTCCTCGAGGCTGGCCGCCATGTACTCGCGCATCGCGGGCGTCACCGGCCCGCGCAAGGCCGTTCGCGTCCGGTCCAGCTGGGCGGCGAGCCGGGGCGGCGCGCCGAGCTGCAGATAGCGGCCGAGGTGCTCGTCGGCGGCGGTGTCGTTGCCTTGCCGGATGCCGATCAGCGCGAGATAGAGATGCGGCGTCGGGACGTTGGGCTCCCGGGCCACCGCTTCCGCGAGCGCCCGCTGGGCCTGATCGAGGTCACCGAGCTTGTACCGGGCGATCCCCAGGCCGACGAGGTCCGAGGCCCGCCCCGGGCCCTCGGCGAGGGCCTCTTCGAAGTGACGAGCGGCCTCGTCGTAGCGGCCCCCGCTCAACGCTGCGCGACCCTGAACGGTGGGCGTCGCGCACCCGACCAGCAGCAGTGCCAGCGAGGCGAGCACGAGGGTGGACGTCATGGCACTGACCTCCGAAAAAGCTTCAGGCTGATCGCTACAGAGCTTCAAGCTTACGGGTGGAAAGCTTCGGGCACGAGTCTTGAATGCGCGATTGGACAGCGGGGCACTCGGCCGGTGAAAGGGGGTCATGCGTAATGAAGTGCTCAGTCTGTGGCTGCGATCGCCGGATGCTGTGCCTGCGCTGCCGCGAGGGCCGCTGTATCGTGTGCCCCAAGCCGCGGTAGATCATTCCTGCCGCCGCGAGAGCCGGTAGCGCGCGACTGCTGCGTTGTGCTCGGCGACTGTCAGGGAGAAGTGGTGGCGCCGGCCGTCTTCCCGCGCGACGAAGTACAGGTACTTGACCGGGGCCGGATCAACGGCGGCCGCGATGGCCGCCAGCCCCGGGTTCGCGATGGGGCCAGGCGGCAGTCCGCGGCGCACGTAGGTGTTGTAGGGGTGGTCGGTCACCAGGTCGGCGCGCGTCAGCGCCCGCCGCTCCCGGGCGACGGCGTACTGCACGGTGGGGTCCGCCTGGAGCGGCATGTCCAGGGCCAGGCGGTTCCAGAACACGGCCGAGATCAGCCGTTGTTCCGACGGGTCCACCGCCTCGCGCTCGATGATCGAGGCCAGCGTCAGCAACCGATGGAGGTCGAGCCCGCGCGCCTGGGCGCGTGCCAGCAGCTCGGGCGTGAGCTTGGAGCGCAGCCGCTGCACCATTCGCCCCAGGATCTCCTCGACCGACAGCCCGCGCACGAACTGGTACGTGTCCGGGAACAAATAACCCTCCAGCGAGGGACCACTGACGTCGAGCGCTTGCCGCAGCCGTTCGTTGCCGGCCGCGCGGATGACGTCCTCGGCCCGGGCCAGGCGCGCGCTCTCCAGCGCCCGGGCCAGCTCGCTGAGGGTCGCGCCCTCGGGGTGGAGCACGAGGTGCTGCCGGACCCGTCCGCTGGCCAGCAGGTCGACGACGTCCAAGGTGGAGGCGTCGCGCGGGATCTCGTACTCGCCGGCCTTGAGCTGGCGGATGCTGCCGCGGACCGCGGTGAGCCCGAGGAACGCGACGCGGCTGCGGACCACGCCGGCCTCGCTCAGCCGGCTCGCGATGGCCAGCGCGCTCTGGTGGGCCGGGATCTCGACGACGAGCGGCCCTGCCTGCACGGCGGGCGCCGGGCTCAGGGCCAGCCAGGCCGCCCCTCCCGTCGCCGCCAGCCCGATGAATCCGGCGAGCGTCAGACTGCGCAACCGCATGATAATTCGAGTCTACCCCGACCGGGGCGTCGCGCCCGCGTGTGACGCGGGGCGCCACCCTCTGGTATACTGTCCGACCTGAGCCGGCGATTTTTTGAAGGGGGTCTCATGCTCGAGCTTCAGCTCCCCGCGCGTCACGAGTGGATCCAATCCGACCCGACCTACGGCAAGCTCACCATCGAGCCGTTCGAGCCGGGGTTCGCGCTGACGGTCGGCATCGCGTACCGTCGTGTGCTGCTGTCGGCCATCCACGGCGCGGCGCCGACGTGGGTCAAGATCGAGAACGTCCTGCACGAGTTCTCGCACATGCCGGGGATCACCGAGGACACGCTCGACATCATCATGAATCTCCGCAAGGTGGTCTTCGCGCTGCACGTCAACCGGCCGAAGATCCTCCGGCTGAAGGCCCAGGGCGGCGGGCAGGTGAAGGCGGGCGACTTCGAGCCGGACGCCGACGTCGAGATCCTCACGCCCGACGTCCCCCTCGCCTCGCTCGACAAGGACGGGGCGCTGGAGATGGAGGTCTGCATCGAGCGCGGCCGCGGCTACATCTCGGCCGAGAAGCGGGAGCCGGAGGCGCTGCCGATCAACGCCATCCTGCTGGACGCCGACTTCTCTCCCGTGCAGCGCGTGAACTTCACGGTCCAGCCGATCGGGACGGCGCCGGCCGGCCAGGAGCCGCCGGAGCGGCTGGTGCTGGAGGTCTGGACCGACGCCAGCGTGGCGCCGGCCACCGCGGTCGGCGAGGCCTCGCGCATCCTGCAGGATTACTTCAACCTGCTGACCGACTTCCCGGAGGCGATGCCGGAGGCGAAAGAGCCCGGCCGTGACGAGGCGCATCCGCGCACCGAGCTCAACGACAACCTCTTCCGCAACGTCGACGAGCTGGAGCTGTCGGTGCGGGCGTCGAACTGCCTGAAGACCGCCAACATCCGCACCATCGCCGATCTCGTGCAGAAGACCGAGGCCGAGCTGCTCAAGACCAAGAACTTCGGCAAGAAGTCGCTGAACGAGATCAAGACCATCCTGGGCGAGATGGGACTGTCGCTCGGCATGAAGCTCGATCCCGAGGAGCTGGAACGGCTGCGCTCGCAGTACGAGCGCGCCTACGAGACGTAAGCCCGGTCCCCGTCATGCGCGCGCTCGTCGCCATCCTGCTCGCGGGCGCCGCGCTGCTCCCCGCGGCCGGCGCCGCCGGGCCCCTCTACGCCGACGCGACCCTGGCCGAGTATTTCCGCCTCCAGTGGGAGGCCATGCCGGGCGCCCGCGGGCCGGCGCTCACCGGCTACGTCGAGAACCTGAGCAACCTGCCGTTCGATCGCATCCAGCTGCTCGTCGAGTCTCTCGACGCGAGCGGCGCGGTGACCGGCCGCCTCGACACGCGGGTGCTGGGTCTCCTCCCCGCCCACCAGCGCGGCTGCTTCACGACGCCGGTCCCCGCCGCCCCCTCCTACCGCGTCACCATCGCCAGCTTCGACTGGGCGAACTGCCGGGATTAGGCTCGGAGGGGGCCAGGTGCGCTTCCCGAGCAGCTGGAAGCTTTCGACCGCGCGGGCCGCCAGCGGCACCTCGTAAGCCATGACGCTGGCCGCCCGGGACATCAGCGCCCTCGCGGAAGGCGACCACGCGGATGCCTTCAGCGTCCTGGGTCCCCAGGTGGTGGAGACGGAGCACGGCCCCGCGGTGGAGGTGCGGGCGTTCCTGCCGCAGGCCACCAGGGTCCGGGTGATCCCGGCCTTCCCGGACCGCCCCCCGCGAGCCATGGTGCGGGTGCACCCCGCCGGCCTGTTCGAGGCGGTCTTCCTCGGCGAGCGCCAGCCGTTCCCGTACCGCCTGGAGGTGGATGAGGGCGAGGGCGTGGCGGCGGTGGAGGATCCCTACCGGTTTCCCTCGACGCTCAGTGAGTTCGATCGTCATCTGCTGGCCGAGGGCACGCACTACGGCGCCAGCGACAAGCTGGGAGCGCACCCGGCCGTCCTGGAAGGCGTGGCGGGCACGGTGTTCGCGGTCTGGGCGCCCAATGCGCGCCGGGTGAGCGTTGTCGGCGACTTCAACGCGTGGGACGGGCGACGCCACCCGATGCGGCTGCATCCCGCGAACGGCATCTGGGAGATCTTCGTGCCGGGGGTGGCGGAGGGCGCGCGATACAAGTTCGAGATCCGGTCGCGCTCGGGCGAGCCCATCGCGCTCAAGGCCGACCCCTACGCCTTCGCCTTCGAGCAGGAGACCCCCCGCACGGCCGCGGTTGTGTCCCGGCTCGACGGGCATCGCTGGCAGGACGACGACTGGCTGGCGGTGCGCAGTCGGGAGAACCCCCAGAACGGGCCGATGACGATCTACGAGGTGCATCTCGGATCCTGGCGGCGTGTCCCGGAGGAGGGGGACCGCGTCCTCGGCTATGACGAGCTGGCCGAGCAGCTGGGCGCGTATGTGCGCGACCTCGGCTACACCCACGTCGAGCTGTTACCGGTGATGGAGCACCCCTTCTACGGCTCGTGGGGCTACCAGGTGATCGGCTACTTCGCGCCGACCCGCCGGTACGGCACGCCGCGCGAGTTCATGGCCTTCGTCGATCGCCTCCACCGGCAGGGCCTCGGCGTGATCCTGGACTGGGTCCCCGCGCACTTCCCTCGGGACCCCCACGGGCTCGGCTACTTCGACGGCACCCACCTGTACGAGCACGCCGACCCGCGGCTGGGCGCGCACGCCGACTGGGGGACCCTCATCTTCAACTACGGCCGGAACGAGGTCGCGAACTTCCTGCTGGACAACGCGCTCTTCTGGCTGGACCGCTACCATGTCGACGGCCTCCGCGTGGACGCGGTCGCCTCCATGCTCTACCTGGACTACTCGCGCCAGCCCGGGGAATGGGTGCCGAACGAGTTCGGCGGGCGCGAGAATCTCGCGGCCCTGGCGTTCCTGCGCCGCCTCAACGAGCTCGTCCACCGCGACCGCCCCGGCGTCGTCGTGGCCGCCGAGGAGTCGACCGCCTGGCCGATGGTGTCGCGGCCGACGCACCTCGGGGGTCTCGGCTTCGGCTTCAAGTGGAACATGGGGTGGATGCACGACGTCCTCGAGTACATGAGCCTCGATCCGGTGCACCGCAAGTACCACCACGACCGTCTGACCTTCGGCCTGCTCTACGCCTGGAGCGAGAACTTCATCCTCCCCCTCTCGCACGACGAGGTCGTCCACGGCAAGGGCTCGCTGCTCGGCCGGATGCCGGGTGACGAGTGGCAGCGATTCGCCAACCTCCGGACGCTCTACGCCTTCATGTACGGCCATCCGGGCAAGAAGCTGCTGTTCATGGGTGGAGAGTTCGGGCAGATCCGGGAGTGGAGTCACGACCGCAGCCTCGACTGGCACCTGCTGGACGCCGGACCGTTCCACCGGGGGCTTCAGCGTCTGGTCCGCGACCTCAACCATCTGCACCGGAGCGAGCCCGCCCTGCACGAGCTGGACGCCGACCCCGCCGGCTTCGAGTGGATCGACGGCTCCGACTCCGAGCAGTGCATCGTCTCCTTCGTGCGCCGCGGGCGCCGGCCGCCGGACGTCGTCGTCGTCGCCTGCAACTTCACACCGGTCTCCCGACCCGGCTACCGCATCGGGGTGCCGCGCGCGGGCTTCTACCAGGAGAGGCTGAACAGCGACGCCGCGCTGTACGGCGGCAGCAACGCCGGCAACGCCGGCGGTGCCTGGGCGGCGCCCATCCCCTGGCACGGACAACCCCACTCGCTCGTCGTCACGCTGCCACCGCTGGCCGTGCTCTTTCTCAAGCCGGATGCGAGCTGAGGCGTGGGGCAGGGCGGTCAGCCGAGCAGGCCGGCCAGCAGCGTCGCGATGCCGAGGAAGCTCAGGAAGCCGACCACGTCCGTCACCGTCGTCAAGAAGATCGACGACGATTGAGCGGGGTCCCGACCGAGGGCGCTGAGGACGATGGGAATCGTCGCCCCGGCCAGCCCGGCGGCGACCATCGAGACGACCATCGAGACGCCGATCACCAGGGCGAGCCCACCGGAGCGGCTCCAGAGCCAGACGCCGGCCGCCGTGGTGAGGGCGATCGCGACACCGTTGATGAAGCCCACGCGCAGCTCCTTGCTCGTCACCTGAGGCCAGTGGCGTGTCCGGATCTCACGCAGGACGAGGCCCCGCATCGTGACCGCCAGGGCCTGCGCGCCGGTGTTTCCGGACTGGCCGGCCACGACGGGCAGGAGGACGGCCAGCGCGGTGAATCGAGCAATGGTGCCCTCGAAGAGCCCGACCACTGCGGAGGCGAGGAACGCGGTGGCCAGGTTGAGCTGCAGCCACGGCAGCCGCTTGCTCACCGAGAAGAGCGCCGGCGAGAGCGCGCGCTCGTCGGCGCTGGCGCCGACCATGGTCTGGATGTCAGCGGTGGCCTCGGCCTCGGCGGCGGCGACCACGGCCGCGTGGCGCACCACGCCGAGCAACCGCCCGTCCACGTCCAGCACCGGCACGCTCGACAGGGGCCGCTCCGCGAAGAGCTCGACGACCTCCTCGCGCGACGCCACCGGAAGGACGAACCCCGCCGGGGGCTGGGTCAGGGCATCCAGCCGGGTCTCCGGCTCGGCCGTGGCCAGATCCTGCACCCTGACGACGCCGGTCAGCCGTCCGTCGGCATCCACCACGAAGACGTCGTGGACCCGCCGCCCACGCGCCGAGCGCAGGCGGGCCAGCGCGCCCGCCGCCGTCGCGTCCGGGCGCAGGGTCAGGGCCGCCACGTCCATCAGCCGGCCGGCGCTGTCGGCGGGATATCGCAGGAGCGCCTGGATCTCCGCGGCCGTGGACGGGGCCACGAGGGCCAGGCGATCACGGCGGACGTCGTCGTCGAGCCGGGCCAGCAGCATCGCGGTCCGGGCGGGATCCAGCGCCGGAAGCACGGCGCGCGCCGTCTCGGCGTCGAGTCGGGCCAGCACCTCCGCGGCAACTTCCGGCGTGAGCCGCTCGAGCAGCGCGGTGGATCGTGCCGCGTCCCACGCCGCGAGCATGTGGGCCGTCGCCTCGGGCGGCTCGTTCTCGAGGATGCCGGCCACCTCGTAAGGGTAGAGGCGGACGAACTCGGCGCCGAGCCGGGTCAGAGCCGGCGCCGGCACGCTCATGACGGGCGCCCGCCGGCCGGCGCCTCTCCGCTCGACCCCGATGGCGGCGACCCGAGGCTGACCAGGACGCCGGTCAGCCCGATCCAGCACAGCTCCGCGAGCCCGAGCCAGAGGCCGACACGGCTGCCGACCGGCGCCACGCGCTCCGGATGGGCCTCCAGCCTCCGGATGGTCTCGTAGCGGATGGCGCCCACGAACCGTCCACCGGCGTCGACGACCGGCAGCGCGTGGAGGGCCCGCCAGCCCGGATGGACGACGACGACGCCCATGCCGTCGAGCGCCGTGAGCCGCGCGGTCGCCGGCCGCATGACCGCTCCCAGCGTGGCGTCGACCGGCGCCAGCATCAGCTCGCGCAGGTTCAGAACCCCGACCAGGCGCCCCGTGCGGTCGACGACATAAAGGTAGTAGAGCACGTGACGGGGCGACTGACGTATCCGCGCGAACGCCTCGCCCACGGTCATGTCGCCGGACGCGGCGAGCACCCGCGGGTCCATGAGGGCGCCCGCCGTGTACGGGGGGTGCCGCAGTACCGTCGCGAGCGCCGCCGCGGCCTCCGCGGGCATCCCCGCCAGTGTCGCGCCGAGCGTCGGCTCCGGCAGCCGCCGCAGGAGCAGGGCCGCGCCGTCCAGGGGCAGCGCGGCGACGATCGGCGCGGCGCCCGCCGGTCCGAGCCGCTCCAGGCACTCGGCCGCCGCCGGCGGCGCCATGTGGCGTAGCACGCCGGCCGCCACGCTGGCCGGCGCTGCGGCCAGCGCCTGCACGGCCTCGGCGGGTGGAAGGCGCTCGACGACCGGCGCGGCGTCGAGCGGGTGCGTCGCCAGGAACGCAGTGGCGAGCCGGCTCGCCAGGCTCATCGTTCGTCGCCGGGCCCGAAGAAGGAGACCGACTCGCCGAACACCTTCGCCGGCACCATGACGCGGCCGTCGGGCCCCTCCAGGATGACCGCCCCGCTCGTGAACTCCACGATCCGCCCCTCGACGTTACCGAGACGCACCAGCTGGCCCATGCGGTGAGTCTGCTGCAGATAGTGGCAGGCGATGATGTTGCTGACGGCCGTTCGCGCGCCGAGGGCGAAGGCCAGCGCCACGCTGCCCGTCAGGGCGCCGACCGCGATCAGCAGGGTCGCGGTCAGGAAGGCGATGTCGACCCGCACATGGTCCAGTGCGGTGACCAGCGCGACGGTGACGATCAAGCCCTGCACGAGGTGCCCGAGCAGCGCCTCCCGGGCGAACCCGGCCGCGCGCGCCGCGGCCCGGGTGGCGTCGCGGGCGAGAGCGCCGCCCACGAAACCCGCGATCACGATCAGCACGGCCAGCAGGACGCGCGGCAGGTGATTGGACGCGGCGCCGAGCCAGGCGGCCAGGAGCGGGAGGCCGAGCGCGTCGGTCGCCGCGGTGATGAACACCAGCAGCACGCCCCAGTACACGACGCCGCCGAGCAGGGTGGCCGGATCGACGCCGGCCGGACGCGCGGCCGCGTCGCGTGGGCGCGCGCCCATGAACCCGCCCAGGCGCGCGACGCCGCGCACCACCCAGACGCGCAGGAGACGGGCGAGGAGCCACCCCGCGAGCATCAGCGCCCCGGCGGTGAGAGCTCGTGGCAGCGCCTCGCCCGTCCAGGCGTGCAAGGGGCCCAGCGTGTCGGCGAGCGGGCTCATCCAGCCGACCTGCCTCATCGCCACCTCCCGGAACCATGGTCCTGGCGGGCGCGCGATCGGCCGGCCCGCGGGAGGCACGTATAGCACGGCGGCGCTCCCGGCCGCATTGCCTTCGGCACCCGAGCGCGCCGCCGCGTCGTCGTTGTGAGCTTGGTGAGCGCTTGCGGATCAGGGCGCGACGATGGCCACGGGGCCGGATGCGCGGGCGGGGGTGGGGCAGGGGGCCGCCGACCCATTTCACTCCCAACCCCGGCTGCGCGCCCCGTGACGTATGGAGGCCGCCGACGTCCCTCGGAGCCCGGCCTTGTGGTCGCCGGCCCGCCAGGACGTGTCGTGATCTTGGCAGCGCGGGCGGATCAGGTCGCGTCATGGCCACGGGGGAGGGCGCGCGGGCGGGGGTGGGGCAGGGGGCCGCCGACCCATTTCACTCCCAACCCCGGCTGCGCGCCCCGTGACGTATGGAGGCCGCCGAC
>DASWJN010000205.1:0-33062 GCA_036397135.1 Candidatus Methylomirabilota bacterium | reverse complement strand
CGCCGTCGGCTCCCGGGTCCCGGCATTCGCGGGCGGTCGGGGGATGTCGCGACGGTCCTGGTCGCGGACGAGCCAGTGGACTGCCCCGAGGGCCAGCACCGCGGCGGCCAGCGCCAACAGCTGCAGCGCCTCGGTCGTCTTCAGGTTGAGGATGATGAGCTTGCGGACGATGGCCAGCATGGCCAACAGGACCACCGTCCGCACCTGGACGATGCTCGAGCGCCGCTCGGCGACCACGAGGAGCGAGCGCTTGAACTCCAGCGCGATGATCACGGTGAAGATCATGCCGAACACGGCCTGGAACACCGAGTGGTCGGTGGGGTCGAACGCCTCGGAGAGCAGCAAGCGCACGACGATGTTGACGGTGAGGTGCCACACGGCCGTCACGATGACGACCGCGATGAGGCCGGTCACGATCAGGATCACGGCGTGCTCGAACGTCTCGTACATCGTCAACGCGTTCCAGCGCCCTCGAGCCACCGTGGCGAGGACCGCGAGACCGGTGAGGACGAAGCCGATGAAGGAGCAGCCGCGCCTGACCTCCATCGCTGGATCCGGGACGGCCGAATCAGGGCAGCGCGCCCGGATCCTCGACCCGGCGAACTGCGCCGAGCATAGGGGAGGCTGCCGGCCTTGGGCAAGGAGATGAACGGGCTCAGTCGCGACGGCCGCGCACCAGCGGCCAGGCCAGCGGCACGATCACCAGGAGCGCGGCGACGGCGTTCACCGCGAACGCCGTCGGCGCACCGACGCTCGCCGCCAGCAGGCCGATGGCCAGCGTGCCGAGCGGCTGGGTGCCGATGCAGGCCGACAGGATCCCCATCGCCCCGCCCCTCACCCGCTCCGGTGCTGCGAGCAGCACGAGCGTGCTCTGCATCGCTGCGAACGCCGACTCCGCCGCGCCGATCACCAGCAGCAGTACCACGCACATCGGGAACCAGCGCGACCCCGACAGCCCGACCAGCAGGACGGGCGCCACCATCACCGCCGAGCCGAACAACGCCCGATGTCCCAGGCTCCCGCGGCGGCTGGCGATCAGCAGGGCACCGGTCAGCGCCCCGCAGCCGTCCGCCGCGACCAGCGCACCCAGCCCCACCGGTCCGACGCCGAGGACGTCGTGCGCGAGCACCGGCAGCATGTGCTGGTAGGGGAAGAACAGGGTGTTCATCGCGATCGTCACCAGCAGCACCGCGCGCACTGTCGAGCTCGCCCAGGCCGCCTGCAGCCCGGCCCGCATGCTCGCGCCCACCGACACCGGCCCCAGGCCGGCCGGCCCCCCGAGCCGCCCGCCGAGCCCGCTGGAGGCCAGGAGCCCGGCAGCGTAGACGAACGCCATCAGCCCGAAGCTGGCCTCCGGACCGATCCGGGCCAGGCAAACTCCGGCGGCGAGTGGTCCGAGGATCTTGGCAAGCTGCATCGAGACCGTCTCGAGCGAGACCGCCTGGGCGACCCGAGCGGCTCCCAGTAACGCGTAGAGCGATGTCCGCCGCGCAGGAAAGTCCAGCGCCCAGACCAGCCCGAACAGGACCTCTAGCGCGACGAGCGTCCAGTACCCTCCGACGCCGCTCCCGAACAGCCCGGCCAGCAGCAGCGCGGTCGCCACCCCGCTGCCCTGCGCGAAGACCAGGATCCGCTCGCGCGGCACGCGGTCGGCCACGATGCCGGCGAACGGGCCGACGACCATGAGGGGAGCGGAGCGGGCGAAGGCGGCGACACCCACCATGAAGGGTGAGCCGGTGAGCTGCAGCGCCAGCCACCCGAGCGTGACCAGGTCGATCCAGCGGGCGACGTTGACGAAGAGGCCGGAGAGCCAGAAGCGTCGGTAGTCGGGATCCCGAAGAACGTCGGGTATCGCAAGCCGACTCGCCGACGCCACGAGTGAGGCGCCGGCCACCGGGACGGTCACTGCCGTCCGAATACCTCGCGGAGCAGGTCGGTGACGCGCGCGGTGGGATTCGCGCGGATCTTGCGCTCCTCCTCGCCGACCACGTGGAAGAGGCCGTCGAGCCCCTTGCCGACGACGTAGCCGTCGAGGTCGTACGGCTCGACGTCCAGGAACGGGATCGTCCGCGCGCGGGCCAGCAGCTCGCCGTACTGGCGGGTGACGCCCACCTGGCTCATCGACTTCTCCACCACCGGCCGGAACGTCGCGGTCAGCCGCGACGTCGTCTTGCTCTTGAAGTAGTCGGTGGCGGCGGTATCGGCGCCGTCGAGGATGCGGCGGGCGTCGTCGATGGTCATTGCGCCGATGGCGTCCCAGAAGATCTGCCTGGCGGCCGGCGCCGCCTGCTCGGCCGCCCGGTTCATGCCGACCACGAGCTCGTCGAGCTGGGGTCCGAACCCGACCAGCCGCAGCCCGCGCTCCAGCGACTGGAGCCGCGCGGGCAGCAGGATCTTGATGACCTCGTTCCGGAGGTATCCGTCGGGACGGCCGATGAGCTGCACGGCGTTCGCGGTGCCGACCTGGAGCGCTTCCTTGAGCGCCTGGCCGATCCGGACCTCGCCGAGCGAACCGGGTCCCGCCGTGCCGGGAGCCTGGGGAAACCCGGGGAATCGCCTCAGCAGGTCGTCGAGCTGGGCCCACGCCGGCGTGCTGCCGGCGGCCAGCGCCAGCAGCAGCGCGAGCGCCGCCGCCCGGAGCCGCGTCACAGGGCGTCGAGCTGCCGGGCGAGCGTCGCGCGGTCGGTCGCCGGCAGATCGCAGGCGTAGTTGCGGCAGACGTAGGCGGTCGCCCGGCCCCCGACGGCCTCGCGTGACTCGAGCAGCGGCAGGCCCGCGGCGGCGGGGGCGTCGCCGGCCACCATGCCGGCCACCACACGGTTCGGCATGAAGCGGCCGAACACCTCGGCGGCCAGCGGCTCCAGCCCGCCGTCGCGGGCCGGCGCCACCAGCGCCACCTCGACGCGCGGGCCCAGGTGGAAGTCGAGGGCGCAGAGGAAGCGGCCGAAGCCGCTCGGGTGGCGCGCCATGAGGTCCCCGAGCGGCCGCAGTGCGGCCAGCGCGCGCGTCTCATAGGCGCTCTCGCCGGTGAGCACGGCCAGGCGCAGGAGCGTCTCGATCGCCACCGAGGAGCCCGAGGGCACGGCGTTGTCGAAGAGGTTGCGCGGGCGGACGATCAGCTGCTCGGCGTCATGGCCGGTGTCGAAGAAGCCCTCGATCGCGTCGTCCCAGAACAGGCGCAGCATGTCGTCGGCCAGCCGGCGCGCCTGGTCGAGCCAGCGGCGCTCGAACGTCGTCTCGTAGAGCTCCACCAGCGCCGCCGCCACCATCGCGTAGTCCTCGAGGTAGCCGAGGATCCTCGCCTGCCCGCCCTTGGCGGTGCGCAGCAGCCGGCCGTTCAGGCGCATCGTGCCCAGCAGGAACTCGGCTGTCCGGACCGCCGCCGCCACGTAGTCGGGACGGCCCAGAGCGCGGCCCGCCTCGGCCAGCGCGCGGCACGCCAGCCCGTTCCAGGCGGCCAGCACCTTGTCGTCGCGGCCCGGGCGCCCCCGGCGCTCGCGCGCCTCGTACAGTCGCCGGCGCAGTGGCGCGATGGCCTCGGGGTCCGGCTCGCCGGCGACGTAGAGGATGTTCGTGCCCTCGAAGTTCGGACCGCGGTCCACCCCCCAGTGGGCGAGCGCCCGGTCGGCGTCGGGGCCGAGCACGGCGCGGATCTCGTCGGCCGTCCACACGTAGAATCTGCCCTCGTGTCCTTCGGAGTCGGCGTCCTCCGCCGAGTGGAAGCCGCCGGCGGGATCGACCATGTCCCGCAGCAGGTAGTCGAGCGTCTCCTCGCACACGCGCCGGCACTCGGGGTCGTCGAAGGCCAGCCAGGCGTGCAGGTAGAGCGAGGCGAGCTGGGCGTTGTCGTAGAGCATCTTCTCGAAGTGCGGCACCAGCCAGTGGGCGTCGACCGAGTAGCGGGCGAAGCCGCCGCCGATCTGGTCGTACATGCCGCCGCGGGCCATCCGCACCAGCGTCGTGTGCACCATCCGCTGCGCGTAGGGGTTCCGCGTCCGCCTGAAGAAGCGGAGCACGAACTCCCAGATCATCGGCTGCGGGAACTTCGGCGCGCCCCCCAGCCCGCCCCACTCCTCGTCGAACTGCGAGGAGACACCCTGATAGGCGGCGAAGAGGACCTCGTCGGACAGCAGCGTGGTCGCGCGCCGCAGCCGCTCGCTCTGCCCAAGCGACGCCGTCAACTCGCGCCCGGACTGCAGCACTTCGCCCCGGCGCGAGCGCCAGGCGTCGGCGATGGCGGCCAGCAGCCGGGGGAAGCCGGGCAGGCCGTGGCGGTCCTCGGGCGGGAAGTAGGTGCCGCCGTAGAAGGGCGTGCCGTCGGGCGCGAGGAAGACGGTCATCGGCCAGCCGCCGCGCCCGGTCATCGACTGCACGGCCTGCATGTAGATGTGGTCGACGTCGGGCCGTTCCTCGCGGTCGACCTTCACGTTGACGAAGCCGGCGTTCATCACGGCGGCGATGTCCGGGTTCTCGAACGACTCGCGCTCCATGACGTGGCACCAGTGGCAGGCCGAGTAGCCCACCGACAGCAGCAAGGGCTTGTCCTCGGCGCGGGCGCGGGCGAACGCCTCCTCGCCCCACGGATACCAATCCACGGGGTTGTGGGCGTGCTGGAGCAGATAGGGGCTCGTCTCGCGGGCCAGGCGGTTGTGTGTGGGAGCCATGTCGGGCCCCCGCTCAGCGGAAGGGCAACGCGCTCACGGTGGCGGGCACCACGCGCTCGCCCGCGCGCACGCCGACCGCGGTGCCCGGCTCGGCGTGCGTCCGCCGGATCAGCGCGAGCGCGATCGGGCGGTCGAGGCCGAACGAGTGGGTGGCGCTCGTGACGGCGCCCACGACGGCGTCGCCGGCCACCACCTCGCTGCCGGCCGCCGGCACGATCTCGCCGTCGAGGACGAGGCCGCGGAGGTGACGGTTGACGTGGCCGCGGTCCCGGATGCGGACGACGACCTCCTGCCCCGGATAGCAGCCCTTCGTGTAGGACAGCAGGTGCTGGAACGGCACTTCGGGCAGCAGCACGTGGGGCCCGACGTCCTCCGGGAACCGCGGCGTCCCGGCCTCGATGCGTAGCGACTCGAGGGCCGCCGGGCCGACCGGCCGGGCGCCCGCCGCACGGGCCGCGCTCGCCAGCCCGGCGCCCGCCGCGGCCGGCGCGACCAGCCAGACCTCGGCCTCGCCCGTCTCCCCACCGCCGCAGACCATCCGCACCGGCGTGCCGCTGGCGCCGACCGCGTGCGACCACGCCGTCTCGGGCGCGCGGGCGCCGGTGAGCCGCTCGGCGAGCGCCGGCGCCTGGGGGCCGGCCAGCATCAGCAGCGCGAGCGAGCCGGTGGTGTCCTCGAGCACGGCCTTCTCGGAGAAGAGATAATGGTCGAGCGCCTCCAGCGTGGCGGGCGCCCGCCCGGGCGGCGTGACGATCAGGATCCGATCGTCGAGCGCCCACACCAGCAGCACGACCTGAACCTTGCCGTGGATGTCGAGCAGGGTGGCGGCGCAGCCCTGGCCCGGCGCCAGCGCCTTGACCTCGTTGCTCAGCAGCGCGTGCAGGAAGCTGGCACGGTCACGCCCGGCGACCTCCAGCAGGCCGTGGTCGCCGCGGTCGACGAGGCCGCAGCCCTCCCGCACGGCGCGGTACTCGGCGGCGGCGAGATCGAGATCCGCGATGGGCATGGCGTGATTGTACACGTGCTAGACTGCCGTGCCGTGCGACCGCCGCCGCGGGCCGCCGTGCGTCGCTTTCAGCGGCGCCTCCTCGCCTGGTACAGGCGTCACGGGCGCGACCTGCCCTGGCGCCGCACGCGGGTGCCGTATCGGGTGCTCGTCTCCGAGATCATGCTGCAGCAGACGCAGGTCGACCGCGTCATCCCCAAGTACCGCCAGTTCCTCCGCACGTTTCCGACGCTGACCGCGCTCGCCGCGGCCCCGGTCGAGCAGGTGCGACAGCTCTGGTACCCCCTCGGCTACAACGTCCGACCCCTGCGCCTGCACGCGATCGCCTGCGAGAGCGTCGCCCGTTATCGAGGCCGGCTGCCCGACAGCGCCGAGGCGCTGCGCGCGCTGCCTGGCATCGGCCGCTACACGGCGGGGGCGGTGCTGTCCTTTGCGTACGGCCGGGACACCGCCATCCTCGACACCAACGTCCGCCGCGTGCTCACCCGCGTGTTCCTGGGCCCTCGCCGCAGCGCCCGCCTGCGCGGCGACAAGGCGCTGTGGGAGCTGGCCGAGGCGCTGGTGCCAAAGGGCTGGGGCTACGACTTCAACCAGGCTCTCATGGACTTCGGCGCAACCCGGTGCACGCCACACCGGCCGCGCTGCGACGGCTGTCCGATGCGTGCGTTCTGCGCTACCGGCCCGGCGCCCGCCAACGGCGCCCGCCGCTGAAGGCGAACCGCGGGTGCCGCTCGTCATCGAGGTCGCCGCGGCTCTCATCCGGGATCGGGCCGGTCGCTACCTGATCACGCAGCGCCGGCGGGGCTCGCATCTGGCCGGGCTGTGGGAATTCCCCGGCGGCAAGCTGGAGGTCGGCGAGACGCCCGCCGCCTGCCTCCGGCGCGAGCTGATCGAGGAGCTGTCGGCCACGTTCACGGTCGGCGAGCTGGTCGAGACGGTGCGCTGGGAGTATCCCGACCGCACCGTGGTCCTGCACTTCTTCGACTGCCGGCCGGAGTCCGGCGAGATTGCGCCCCAGGAGGAGCAGGCGATGGAGTGGGTCGCGCCCGAGCGCCTCGCCGACTACGATTTCCCGCCCGCCGACCGCGAGTTGATCGACCGGCTGCGCCGGCGGCGATGACGCCGGTCCCTACGCCGACCTCGGCGCCCGGTCCGGCTCGGGCGCCCGCGCGTCCACCTTGCCGGGCTGACGCTCCGGCGCCGGAGCGCTCGCTTGCTTCTGTGTCCGCTCGCGGGCGATCAGGTGGTCGAGCCAAATGTGGTACAGGATGATGACGCCGACGAGCAGGCCGATCAGCACGACCAAGAACAGCTTCACGATCAGGTCCATCTGGGGCATCGCACGCCTCCCTCGCGGTGGTCGCCACCCAGCGAGCCGGCGCACGCCGGCCGTCTGGTGGTCGTTCAGTCGAACGGGGCGGACCGGAGTCAGGCGGTGGGCGGCGAGCGGGTGATGCCGGAGCCGAGCGCGGGACTGGCGAGGTCAGGGCCGGCTGGCAGCGTGACGAGGCCGCCGGTGGTCGCCGCGGCGGCTCGCGCGTGAGCCAGGCTCTCGCCGGCCGCGTCGGCCCACGGGACCGACTGCGAGGCCAGCTCGTCGTTGTGCTGGCTGATCGGGTTGTCCCAGGACACCACCGATGCGCGCAGGTAGATGCTGAGCGCGGCGTCGGTCGCCTGGGCCAGGCTGAGGACCAGCAGGAGGCCGAGGAGCCCGACGCGGCCCGCGACCGCCCGGAAGCGCATGTCAGGCCAGGCGCGGCGCGCGGCCGGCGGCCAGGGCGTCGTGAGTCATGCGGACGAGCGAGGTGATGTCGAAGACGGGCCGGCCCGTCTCGCGCTGGACGTCCGCGGTGTACGGCGGCATGTTGGTGCACTCCAGAACGATCGCGCCGACGTCCGGGTGCTCGGCCACCAGCCGGCGGGCCACCCGGACGTGCTCCTCACGGGCGAGGTCGACGTCCAGCTCCAGCTCGTCGTCGAGGAGCACGCGGGTGAACTCCTTCTCGCCCTCCATCCCTGCCACCGCCAGGGGCAGCTCCGGTCCGATGCCGGCACCGGCCAGGTGCTCGGGGCCGAGCGAGGCGGCGTTCACGGTCATGAGCCCCACGCGCCGCCCGGCCGGCAGCATGCGGTGCACCAGCGGCACCAGCAGCAGGCTGGAGGTGAACACCGGCACGGCCACCGCCGCCGCCAGCTCGCGCTGGTACTTCACCAGGAACCCGCAGTTCGTGGTGATCGCGCCCACGCCCTCGCGCTCGAGCGCCCGGGCACCCTCCACGAAGCTCGGCAGCAGCCCCTCGGCGCCGCGCCGCACGACGAGGTCGGGACCGGCGCCTCCCACGCGGTGATAGCGCACCGGAAACGGGAAGGTCGTGGCGTTGCCCATGTCGCCCGCAATCCGCGGGAAACGCGTGTCGAGCATGAGGATGCCGACCGTGAAGCCGTACTGGTTGAAACCGCCGCGGACACGCCCGGCCCTCATGGGCCCTACTCTACTCCAGCCGCGGGTCGTGTGCCGACGCCGCCTCCGTCCATCTTTACTTCCGGCGACAGGCGGCCTAGGCTAACCCCCGCCGTGAAGATCGACGTCTTCCCCCACTGCCTGCCGCGGCGCTACTTCGAGCGCGCCGTCCAGGTCCAGCCGCGGGGGATGGCCCTGCACAAGCGCATGACCGGCATTCCGGCGCTGATGGACGTGGAGCTGCGCCTGAGGATCATGGACCGCTACGAAACATAGGAGAGCGCACCGTCATGCTCAAGAAAGTCAGCGTCGAGAGCGCGGCCGAGGCCTACCTGGAGCTGCTCGCCTCGCGGGGCGTCGAGTACTTCTTCGGGAACGCCGGCACCGACTTCGCGCCGATCATCGAGGCCTACGCCAGGCGGTCAGCCCAGGGCCAGGTGCTGCCGCGCCCGCTCACGGTGCCGCACGAGATCACCGCCGTCGGCATGGCCCACGGCTACGCCATGGTCACCGGCCGGCCCCAGGTCGTGATGGTCCACGTGATCGTGGGCACGGCCAACGCCCTCGGCGGGATCATCAACGCCGCGCGCGCCTTCGCGCCGATCCTGGTCACCGCCGGCCGCACGCCGTTGACCGAGGACAAGCTGCCGGGCGCCCGCAACCGCCACATCCACTGGGCGCAGGAGTCGTTCGACCAGGGCGCGATGGTCCGCGAGTTCGTCAAGTGGGACTACGAGCTGCGCCTGGGCGCTCAGCTGGAGACGGTGGTCGACCGGGCGCTGGCCATCGCCCGGGCCGAGCCGCAGGGGCCGGTGTACCTCACGCTGCCCCGCGAGACGCTCTCCGAGCGGCTGGACAGCCTCGAGTACTTCGACCCGCCCCGGGTCGGACCGCCGGCCGCCACCGTGGCCGATCCGGCCGCCGTCGAGCGTGCCGCCGAGATCCTGGCCGCCGCCCGCAATCCCATCGCGATCGTCAAGGCGTCGGGCCGCGACCCCGCCGCGGTCGCCCCGCTCGTCGCGCTGGCCGAGTCGCTCGGCATGCCGGTGTTCGAGCAGGCGGCCACGCACCTGAACTTTCCCCAGGACCATCCGCTCTACTGTGGCGGCGATCCGACCCCGCAGCTGGCCGAGGCGGACCCCATCGTGGTCGTCGAGGCCGACGCGCCGTGGTTCCCCGCGCTGCGGGCGCCGGGGCCGGAGACCACGGTGATCCAGATCGGCCACGACCCGCTGTTCTCGCGCTATCCGATCCGCGGGTTCGCGGTCGATCTCGGGCTGGCCGGCGCTCCCCGCCTGACGCTGGCCGCGCTGGCGGCGGCCGTGCGGCGGCGCGGCGTCGACGCCGCCACCCTCGAATCGCGGCGCCGGCGGTGGGAGGCCGAGCACCGGCGGCTCGCCGACGCGTGGGCGGCGAAGAGCGCCGCCGTGAAGCAGGACGCGCCCATCGACATGGCGTGGGTGTCGCGCTGCATCGGTGAGGCGATCGACGACGACACGATCGTGGTCAACGAGTACGACCTGGACACGACGCAGACCCGGCTGCGCGTGCCCGGCTGCTACTTCAGCCAGTCGCCCGCCTCCGGGCTGGGCTGGGGGCTGGGCGCGGCGCTGGGGGCCAAGCTGGCGGCGCCCGCCAAGACGGTCGTGTGCTGCGTCGGCGACGGCGCCTACATCTTCGGCACGCCGACGGCCGCCCACTGGACCGCCAGCGCTCATCACCTGCCCGTGCTCAACGTGATCTTCAACAACCGCGCGTGGAACGCGGTCAAGCGGGCGGTCACCTCGCACGCGCCGCAGGGCTGGGCGATGCGCACCGGCACGATGGCGATGAGCGAGCTGGATCCCGCGCCCGACTACGAGCTGGTCGCCCGAGCCTCCGGCCACTGGGCCGAGCGCGTGGACGACCCCGCGGTGCTGCCCGACATGATGCGGCAGGCCCTGCGCGTCGTGCGCGAGGACAGGCGGCCGGCGCTGCTCAACGTGATCTGCAAGAAGCCGTGACGGCCCGGCGACTGACCGTCATCGCGACCGGCCCCAGCGGCGGGCCGGAGGAGCTGGACCCCCTGCGGGCGGCCGGCCACGAGGTGCTGGTCGGCCGGCCGCTCGACATGCCCGGTCGCACCGCGTACTCCGAGGCCGAGCTGATCGAGGAGGTCCGTGCCGCCGACGTCGTGCTCGCCTCCCACCTGGAGCGCATCACCCCGGCGGTCATGGAGCACGCCGAGCACCTCGGGCTGGTCATCGTGCCGTTCATCGGCGTGGACAAGATCGACGTGCCGGCCGCCACGCGCCTGGGCGTGCTGGTGGCCAACAGCCCGACACCGGAGAACTTCATCGCCGTCGCCGAGGCGACGATCGGGCTCCTGCTGATGCTGCTCAAGCGCGTGAAGCGCGGGGAGAGCCGGCTGCGCCGGGGCGAGTGGGCGCGGCGCGAGGACCGCGGCGACTTCCTGTTCGGCAAGACCGTCGGCATCGTCGGCCTCGGCCGCATCGGCACCCACGTGGCCCGGCGGCTGGCCCCCTGGGACGTACGCCTCGTCGCCGCCGACCCGTACGTCGCGCCGGAGACGGCCGCCGCGCTGGACGTGACGCTGGTGGACCTGCCGACGCTGCTGGCCGAGGCGGACATCGTGACGATCCACGCCGTGCTCACCGGCGAGACCCGCGGGCTCATCGGCGAGAAAGCGCTGCGACAGATGAAGCCGACCGCGCTGCTGCTCAACACCGCCCGCGGCGAGCTGGTGGACGAGGCGGCGGTGGCCCGCGCCGTGGACGAGCGGTGGATCGCCGGGGCCGCCGTGGACGCCTTCGCGGTCGAGCCGCTTCCCGCCCGGCACCCGTACCGCAGCGCCGACCCCGAGCGGCTGATCCTGACGCCCCACAACATCGGCCACAGCGAGGCCGGACGGCGGGCCAACCTCCGCCTGGCCCTCGAGCAGATCCTGGCAGTCGGGCGCGGCGAGCCACCCGCCCACACCATCAACCCCGAAGCGATCCCCCGCTGGAGGATGCAGCCATGACCGTGATCGACGCCGACGGCCACGTGACCGAGAGCCAGGAGCAGGTGTCGCGATACCTCGAAGAGCCCTATCGCCGCCGGCCCAACGTCTCGTCGTTCTACGCCTGGGACGGCTGGGACCGCCGGCTGCTCGGCACCCTGGGCGACGCGGCCGGCGACGCCGACTCGTGGCTGCGGGCGCTCGACAAGGGCGGCATGGAATCGGTCGTGCTCTATCCCACGCTCGGCCTGTTCATGAGCTTCATCAAGGACCGCAAGTGGGCGGTCGCGCTCTGCCGCGCCTACAACACCCTCATGCACGAGGAGTTCATCGAGAAGAGTCCCCGCCTCAAGGCCGTCGCGCTCATGCCGGTGCAGGATCCCGAGGCCTGCGCGCCCGAGCTGCGGCGGGCCGTGCGCGAGCTGGGGCACTCCGGCGCCATGCTGCCGGCCGACGGCACGCACCTGCTGGGCGACGCGCGCTACGCCGGGGTCTACGAGGAGGCGCAGCGCCTGGACTGCATGCTCGGCATCCACGCCTCCGGCTCCCACCTGGGCGGCGCCGGCGTCGACCTCTTCCCGGCCTTCATCCAGGCCCACACGTGCTCGCACGCCTTCGGCCAGATGCGCCAGATCACCTCCATCATCCTCGAGGGCATCCCCGAGCGGTTCCCGGACGCGCGCATCGCGTTCCTGGAAGCCGGCTGCGGCTGGGCGCCCTACTGGATGGAACGGATGGACGACGAGTACGCCAAGCGGGCGGCCGAGGCGCCGGTGCTCAAGAAGAAGCCGAGCGAGTACGTGCGCTCGGGCAAGATCTACTTCTCGTGCGAGGCCGACGAGTGGCTGCTGCCGCAGGCGGTGAAGCTGATCGGCGAGAACCAGATCGTCTACGCCTCGGACTTCCCGCACTGGGACCACTCGTGGCCGGCGTCGATCGACGAGATCCGCCAGCGCGGCGACCTCAACGACACCCAGAAGCGGAAGATCCTCGCCGACAACGCGCGGCGGCTGTATAGCCTGGCGTAAGCCGGGGCAAGCACCTGTCAGGACCGCGCATCTTCGCGATGCACGGGCATTCTTCGCCTGTGGATTGCTGGGGATATGTGGATGACATTTCCGTTGACAGGGGTGCGCAGCGGGGCGCACATACCCCGCGTCATGGGCGACGCGCCGAGGCTGGTCGGCCTCACCGACGCCAGGGATCACCTCTGGCAGGCCCGTCACGAGTTGCTGACCGCGGGCTACGGTTCCTGGGTCGGCAACCTGATCGAGCTGATCGACGCGATCGCGCTGGAGATCGAGTGGCTGTCCAGCGAGGATAGTGATCGAAGCACGCCGGCCTGAGCCGCCCGCGTTCGCCCCGGCCTCTTATCCACTTTTCCACCGGAATCCCCAAATCGAAATTCGACCGACCTGATGCGGTATGGCGGTGGGCGCCGCCTCACGGCTCGCCTGTTTCCAGCACGCCGCCGACCCCCGCCGAGCGAACCCGCATGACGGCGCCCTGCGACGCGGGTGACGGCGCCCGCGGCCCGACGTCTTGCGGTCGTCATAGTGGTTGCGCCGCCGCGCGCGGAACCGTAGTCTGCGACGCCATGACCATCGCCGATCGCACGTCCACGCTGTCCGCCGCCCGACCGAACGGCCGGCAACCCAGGATTCTCGTCATCGAGGACGACCGCCACGTCCGGACCCTGCTCTGCGACGCGCTGGAGACCTGGGGCTATACGGCCGAGGCGGCACCGAACGGCCGCGAGGGGCTGGCGCTGTTCGACCCCGGGGCCTATGACCTGGTGCTGACCGACCTGACGATGCCCGAGGTCTCCGGACTGGACGTCGTCGCCGAAGTCCGTGACCGCGACCGTTCGGTGGCCGTCATCGTGTTCACGGGGTCCATGCGGAATCTCGACCCCGAGGGCCGCCGGCTGGATTTCCGGGTGCTCTACAAGCCTCTGGACATGGAGGGCCTCCGGCGGGCGTTGCACGACAGCCTGGCGCGCTGAATTCAGTACAATGGGCGCCTGATGGCGCAGGACCTCCGGTCCTTTCTCGACCTCGTCAAGCGCAGCCGCCCGGCGGACTTCCAGATCGTCTCGCGGCCGGTGGACCCGGCCTACGAGATCACCGCCCTGGTGGCCAAGCTCGAGAAGGAGGGCCGGCGCCGGCCCGTCCTCCTGTTCGAGAACGTCCGCGGCACCGCGTTCCCCGTCCTCACCAACCTGCACGCCAGCCGCAGCCGGCTCGCCGCCGCCATCAACGCCGCGCCCGACCGGATGCTGCCGGCGTACCTGCGCGCGATGGAACGGCCGATCCCGCCCCGCGTGGTGGCGACCGGGCCCGTGAAGGAGGTCGTGCGGCGCGGAAGCGACGTGGACCTGGGCGCGCTCCCGCAGATCGTCCACCACGAGCGCGACGCCGGCCCCTACGTGACCGCGGCGATCTCGTTCGCCCGGGACCCGTCGAGCGAGACCTGGAACTGCGCCTACAACCGTCTGATGCTCCAGGGGCGCGACCGCACGTCGATTCACCTCACGCTCGGCAAGCACCTGTGGGAGTTTCACAAGATCGCCGAGGCGCGCGGGGAGCCGTTGCCGGTGGCCTTCGCCATCGGCGTGCACCCGGCCATCGCGCTCGGCGCGCTCGCCATCGGCTCCATCGACGAGGACGAGCGCGCCATCATGGGCGCCCTGCTGGGCGAGCCGCTCGAGCTGGTGAAATGCGAGACCTCCGACGTGCTGGTGCCCGCCCACGCCGAGCTGGTGCTGGAGGGCGAGATCCTGCCGGCCGCCCGGGTGGCCGAGGGGCCGTTCGGCGAGTTCACCGGCTACAGCCTGGGGGAGCGCCAGCGCGAGATCGTCCGCTACACCGCGATCACCCACCGGCGCGACGCGATGTTCCAGGACATCTCGGTCGCCCACCTCGACCACTTGCTGCTGTCCACGATCCCGATGGAGGCCAACCTCTACCGGGCCGTGCGGGCCATGGTGCCCTCGGTGAAGGCCGTGCGGGTGCCGGGCCCCTTCACCTGCTACGTGTCGATCGAGCAGCGGCTGCCGGGGCAGGCCAAGAACGCGGTCATGGCCGTGCTCGGCGCCGACCTCTACATGAAGCGCGTGGTGGTCGTCGACCATGACGTGGACGTCTTCGACGACCGCCAGGTCAACTGGGCACTCGCCACCCGCTGCCAGCCCGACCGCGACATCACGATCGTCACGAACGCGCGCGGCTCCGACCTCGACCCTTCCACGCGCGAGGACGGCTACACCGCCAAGTGGGGCGTGGACGCGACCGCCAAGCCGTCGCTGGCCGCCTACACGCCGCGCCACCGCGTGCCCCCCGACGTCTGGCAGCGCCTGCGGCTCGAGGACTACCTGGGCTGAGCCGGTGGGCAGCGACAACGTCGCCGCCCTCATCGCCGGCGTCGCCCGCCGCCGCCCCGACCATCCCGCGCTGCGCTGGGACGGCGGCATCCTGACCTATCGCGAGCTGAGCGCTTCCGCGGCCGCCGTCGCCCGCGATCTGGCCGCGCGCGGCGTGCGCCCGGGGCAGCGTCTGGCGTTCTCCATCCCCAACCGGCCGGAGTTCGTGGCCACCCTGCTGGGCGGCCTCGCCGCCGGGGCGACCGTGGCTCCCCTCGACGTCCTGCTCAAGGCCGAGGAGCGTGCTGCCATCCTTGGGGACCTGCAGCCGGCGCTGTCGATCGAGGCCGGGCCGGACGGCGAGCCGGTCGAGCATACGCTCTCCGGGGCGGCCGGCGACGGGCCGGCGCCGGCGCTCGTGCTCTACACCTCGGGCAGCACCGGCCGCCCCAAGGGCTCGCTCCTCTCCCACGCCGCGCTCGAGTTCGCCAACCGCTCGTGGGCCGGGCCCGTGATGGGGCTTCGCGACGACGACGTCGTCCTCGCCGCGCTGCCGCTGGCGCACTCCTTCGGTCTCAACGGCGCCCTGCTGGCGCCGCTGCTCACCGGGGCCACGGTGGTGCTGGTCGAGCGATTCGTCCCCGAGCTGGTGGCCGAGATTCTCGAGCGTGACGGCGTCACCGTGCTGCCGGCGGTGGCGACGATGTTCCATCGGCTGCTCGACCTGCCGGGCTTCACCGGCGCTCGGCGCCTGCGCCTGGGCGTGTCGGGCGCCGCGCCCTGCCCGTGGGAGCTGGCCCAGGCGTGGCGCGCCCGCACCGGGGCGCGGATCGTCCGCGGCTACGGGATGACGGAGCTGTTCCGCCCGCTCTCTCACCTGGCCGGCGATCCGGCCGATCATCCCGAGTGCGTGGGGCGCCCCGTCCCCGGCGTCGAGGTCCGCGTGATCGACGACGAGGGTTGCGCGTTGCCCGCCGGCGAGGTCGGCGAGCTGCTGATCCGCACGCCCGCGGCGATGGACGGCTACCTCGGCCGCCCCGACGAGTCCCGCGCCGTCCTCCGCGACGGCTGGTTCCACACCGGCGACCTCGCTCGCGTGAACGCCGACGGGTACGTGGAGATCGCGGGTCGCAAGCGCGAGCGCATCCTTCGCGGCGGGTACTCGGTGTTCCCGGCCGAGGTGGAGAGCGTGCTGCTCTCGCACTCCGCCGTGGCGGAGGCGGCGGTCATTCCGGTCCCGCACGCCGAGCTGGGGGAGGAGGTCGCGGCGTTCGTCGCGCTGCGCCCGGCGGCGATGGTGGCGCCCGACGATCTGATCGCCTGGTGCCGCGACCGGCTGGCCGCGTTCAAGTATCCCCGGCGGCTGACGATCGTGCCGGCGCTGCCGAAGAGCGCCACCGGGAAAGTCCTCAAGGCGCAACTGCGCCACCCGTAGGAACTGGCCGCTGACGATCAGCGGGGGCTCGCCGTCCTACACCCCCACGCCCGCCGCGATGATGCCCTCCCAGGCCGGCGTGCGCGTGGCAAGCGGCGGGTCGGCGGTCGGGCCCTCGCCCGCGATCGTGGTGCGGCGCATCACGCGCTTGTGGCGGGCGGCGTCCCACGGGCGGCCGCGGTGCAGGACGCAGCGGTTGTCCCACATGACGAGATCCCACTGCTTCCAGCGGTGCGGGTATACGCATTCCGGGCGCGTGATGTGGGCCAGCAGGTCGTCGAGCAGCCGGCGCGACTCGGCGAACTCCATCCCCTCGATGTACCAGGCGTGGGAGCCGATGTAGATGGCTTTGGGCCCGGGGGACGGGGGTGGCGCGGACGAGGGCCTGGCGCACCGGCGCCAGCTCGCGCTCGTGCGCAGCTCAGGCGCAGACGTTCAGGGCGCGGCCGGCGCGAGGGCGCGGAGGGCGTCGAGCAGGACCCGGCGGCGGCGCTCCGGGTCGGACTCCAGCGTGGACACCTGCAGGAACGCGGTGTCGATGCCGGCGTCGAGATAGCGCTGGACGTGAGCCCGGATATCGGTCATCGAGCCGCGCAGGATGAGGTCGCCCATGACCTGCCCGGGCACGGCGGCCACGGCCGCCCTGCGGTCGCCGCGCTCCCACGCCTGCCACATCGGCGCCAGGGCCGGCCCGCGGCCGAGCCATTCCTGGTAGGCGCGGTACACCGGCACGTTGAGATAGGCGGTCACGTGGCGGCGAACGCCGGTGTCGGATTCGGGGCCGGGCGGGTCGACGTTGACCAGCAGGCGGGCGGCGATCTCGACGGCGGCCGGATCGCGCCCGGCCGCGGCGGCCGCCTGGCGGACGATCACGACGACGCGCGGGACGTCGGCGGCAGCGAGCCAGTTGAGGATGACGCCGTCGGCCACCTCCCCGGCCACCCGCAGCATGCCGGGCCGCAGCGCCGCCACGAAGATCGGCACCGGCCGGGCCGGCGGGCGCCCGAGCCGGAATCCGTCCACGCCCAGCGTCTTGCCCCGGAAGACCACCCGCTCGCCCGCGAGGGCAGCGCGCAGCACGTGGACCATCTCGCGCACGCGGGTGGCCGGCAGCGCGAAGCGCCCGCCGTTCCAGGCCTCGACGATCGGCTGCGAGCCGGCGCCGAGCCCCAGGCAGAATCGCCCGGGAGCGAGGTCGGCCAGGCCGGCGGCCGACATCGCCAGCGTGGCGGGGCCGCGCGTGAAGACGTTGGCGATGGCGGTGCCCAGGCGCATCCCCGTGGCGAGGGCGACCGGCGCCAGCGGGGCGAAGCAGTCGAGCCCGTCGGCCTCGTACGACCAGGCGTCGGTATACCCCTGCTGCTCCGCCTGGCGGGCGAGGTCGGCGTGCTCGGGCAGCGTGAAGCCGTCGATGGGCACCGAGAGCGCCAGGCGCCTGGCCGTGACGATCAGCGCCCCAGCTCCCGCACGTACTCGGCGACGCGGCTGGCGTCGGGGGCGCCGGGCGCCAGCGACAGGTACTGCTCCAGCTCGGCCCGCGCCCGCGCGATGTCGCCCCGCTCGTAGTGCAGCAGGCCCAGCTGCCGGTGGGGCTCTGCCAGCGCCGGGTCCAGCGCGATCGCGCGGGCGTAGCGGGCCTCCGCCTGCCGCATCAACGCCTCCCGCTCGTCCGCCGGGCCCGCGCGCTGAGACTGCAACCGGTGGAGATCGCCGTCGTAGAGGTGCGCGAGCGGGTCGGTGGGCGCGGCGGCCAGCACCCGGTCGAGCGCACGCCGGGCGAGGGTGAACCGTCCCACCCGCATGTCTTCGACCGCGTTGTCGCGCACGACCGGTCGCAGGACGATCTCGAACTCCTCGGTCGTCCTCGCCCCGCCCGAAGGGGCGACGGGCTCCAGCGCGCGGCGTGTCGAATCTCTCCGCTCGCGCAGCCAGTCCGGCCGACCGAGCAGGAACACCTCGAGCGGACCGCGGGCCTCGCCGGCCAGCAGGTCCCAGACGGTCGTCGCCTCCTCGGGGTCCCAGCCGGCCCGGACCAGCGCAGCCACCGCGACCGCATCGGCTTCCCGCTCGAGACGTTCGCCGTAGCCGGTGAGGGACGCGGCGGTGGCGGCCGCCAGATTCCGGCCCAGCATCGCGGCGGCCGCCGGGCTGAGCACCGCCACGCCGGCGTGGGTGACCGGCGCGATGCGCCCGGCGCGGAGCGCGCGTAGCGCATGGCGGTGGGTGATCTGCGCCACCGCGCGGGCCAGGAGCAGGGCCAGCTGCGCCTCGCTCTCGAGCGCGGCCAGCAACCCCGTGTGCACGATCACCTGCCCGTCCGGCAGGGCGAAGACGCTGAGCGTCGGATCGCGAAGCACCTCGACCCGCCACGCCGGTCCGCCTGGCCCGCTTGCCCCCTCGGGCATCAGGCGTTCGAGCATGAGAGTCAGGTACTTTCTCAGCAGTGGGTCATCATGAGCTCGAACACGCTGGAGCAGGACGCCCGACTCTTTCTCCGCATCGGCCCACAGCCCCCGCTCGTCCTCCGCGGGGGTGAATGGCTGTCCTCCGGCGCCGATGGGCGCCAGACGTGGAGCGCAGGCGGACATCAGGAGTGCCAGGAGCAGCAGCCAGCCGGGTGAGGCCCTCACGGGCTAGTTGCGCGAGCCGAGTTCCTGGCGGACGCGACGGAGCTCCTGGCGGAACGACTCGGCGTCCTGCGCGTGCGGGTAGCGATTGAGGTAGGACTCCCACTCGGCCACGCCGTCCCACAAGCGGCCGGCGCGCACCAGCACGGTGCCGCGGTCACGCAGGTGCATGGGGGTGTCGCCGTCGATCAGCAGCAGCCGGTCGATCACGCCGAGCGCGCGGTCCCAGTCCGACCGGCGTGCGTAGATCGTCTTGAGGTTGCGCAGCATGCGCACCACGATCTGCCGCCGGCTGCAGGGCGCCCAGTGCGACTCCTCGATCCGGACCGGCCGACCGACCGCGCGGGCGGCCACGTCGGCCGCCGTCGAGGGCGTCAGCTCTGCCCCGCCGTGGAAGGGGTCCAGCAGGACCGAGCGGCCGCCGACCGCCGCGCTGACGATGAAATGGCCGGGCAGCCCCACGCCGGCGATCTCGAGCCCGACGCGGCGACCAACCTCCATCGTGAGGACCGACAGCGTGATCGGGATGCCGAGCTTGCGGTCGAGGACGTCGTTGAGGCAGGAGTTGCGTGGATCGTAGTATTCGTCGGCGTTGCCGCGGAAGCCTTCCTCGTCGAACAGCAGGCGTTTGAGCCGCCCGAGCGCGGCGGCCGGATCGGCCCGGCGGGCGGGGCCGACTCGCAGGGCCAGCTCGTCCAGGCGGCCCAGCTCACGCGCCTCGTCGAGGCCGGGATGCTCGATGCGGGCCACGGCCAGCGCGGCGCGGGCGAGGTCGAGCGAGGCGTCCGGCCCCCGCACGAGGTCGCGGAACGCGCGCAGTGGCAGTGACGGATCCATTCAGCAGCCCGGCGCGTGGTGGATGCCGGCCGTGGCCAGGGCCTTCTTCTGCAGCTCGTCGGCCAGCTCCAGCGTGCGCCGGGCCGCCGCCGTGGCCGCCGCCTGCGCGTCGGCGCTCACGGCCAGGCGCAGCAGGAGCCGCCGGCCCAGCTCGTGGTGGTAGCGCTCGTCCGGCTCGATCGTGTCCCGGTAGAGCGCCGCCGTGTCCTTGTCCCCCACCCGCTCACAGAACTCGATGAACTGCCGGTTCTTGACGACCGCGATGGCCTCGCGGGTGAACTGCCCGGCCGCCACGCGCTCGACCGTCGTGGGCAGGCCGTCGAGGTACTTGAACAGCGGCCCCCAGCCGCCGGCCAGCGGGTCGAGCGCCTCGGCGTCGACACCGAGCGCCTTCAGGCGCTCGGCGATCAGCCGGTAGTGCCTGGCCTCGTCGCCCACCTGGCGGGCCAGCGCCAGTTTCACCTGGACGTCGCCGGTCGTGACCAGCCAGCGGGCGGCGATCTCGGTGGCCTCGATCTCGTTCTTCAGCGCGACCTTCAGGAGGTTGGGGACGTTGAGGGGGCCGTCGACTTCCGGCTTCAGCGTGGCGTCGGGCTCGAGTCCGCGCAGCAGCGCCTGGTTGTCGGCGTCGAGCCGGGCGACGAACTCCCCGGCGGTCACGCGGCCACCCCGTCGCGCAGGAGCGCCGGCAGCTCCTGGGTCAGCGTCTCCTTGGTGACCACGCGCTGGCAGCGCGGGTGCCAGGGCTGGGTCTGGCGGGCCAGGGCGTGGGTGGTGAAGCCGAGCACGGGCGGGTTGCCGCCGATCGCGACGGCCTCGAACAGCCGCTCGTAGTCGAGGCCGGCGGTGAGGTCGACGAGGACGAAGCGGGGACGCGGAGCCAGGGCCGCGCTCAGTTCCTCGGGCGTCCGCGCGAACGTGAGCGGCACGCCGCTCAGGCGAGCGGTCTCGCGGAGGCGCGCGACGAAGAACAGGTCGCGGACGACCGCGACGACCGGTGCGCCGGCGTCAGTCATCGTGCTCGCGGACACCCAGCCAGTGGCGATTCCACTCGGCGATGTGGCTGAGGGTCCGCAGGTCGCGCATGCGATCGAGGTAGACGATGCCGTTGAGGTGGTCGGTCTCGTGCTGGATGACGCGGGCGAAGAAGTCCTTGGCGACGAGGCTCAGGCGGTTGGCCTCCCGGTCGTAGCACTCCAGCCGCACGGCCGTGTGGCGCGGCACCATCCCCCGCATGTCGGGGACGGAGAGACAGCCCTCCCAGCCCTCCTCCATCTCGTCCGTGAGCGGCGTCACCACCGGGTTGATCACCACGGTCAGCGGGATGGCCGCCGCGTCGGGATACCGCGGATTGGCGTCGACCTCGATCACCGCGACCTGCACCGGCGTGTGCACCTGGTTGGCCGCCAGCCCTGCCCCGCTGTACTCCCGCATCGTCTCGACCATGTCATCGATGAACCGCTGCACCCCCGCCGACCTGATGTCCCCCACCGGCACCGGCACCGCCGTCTCCCGCAACACCGGATGCCCCAACCTCGCCACCTTCAGAATCGCCATGACGCCAAAAATTGTAACACGCACGTCACACCCCCCCCTCCCGGCCCCCGCACGAAAAAAGGCCCGTGGACGACGGGACCGGGTCCCGCTTTCGGTGACGAACTCGCCTCACATTGCCGGCGAAGGCCGGCGGAGCGTCACGGGGAGCTCCGGGGGGGGCGCAGGGGGGCGTCATGAGGTCTTTGGCTCGCCGGCCAGCGCCCTCGACGCGGCCGATGAACCGACGGAGCAAGTGCGCCGGTCTGTGCCTCGATGACGGGGAATTCTCGCAACGCGTTGCCGGCGTGGGCGGGCCGGGGGGGTGGTGGGGGTCCGTGGACCCGTTCCCCGCCGCCCCAGACCGTGCGCCCCCCGTCGAAGGAATCCAGCCGCAACGACGTCGATGCGGCCCCCCACCACGTGGTCCCCGGATCCCCACCACACCCCCGGCCCGCCCACGCCGCCACGCGCGAGCGTTACTTCTTGTCCTCGACGCGCCCGACCTTCCGCACCCCCTCCGCCAACCGCTTCGCGTCAGTGTCGAAGAAGCGCTGGAACTCGTCGCCCTGCTTGAGCGCGATCGGCGTCTGCAGCTTGTCCATGGCCGCCTTGAACTCGGGCTCCGCGACCGCCGCCCGCGTGGCCGCGCGCAGCTTCGCCAGCACCGGCTCCGGTGTCCCGCGCGGCGCGAACACCCCGGCCCAGATGTAGAACTCGGCGTCCGGGTAGCCCAGCTCCTTGAACGTCGGCACCTCGGGCAGGGCTGCGACGCGCTTGTCGCCCCAGCCAGCCAGCGGACGGAGCTTGCCGGACCGGATGTGCGGCAGCACCACCGCCGGGCCCGAGGCGAGCGCCTCCACGTGACCGCCCAGAATGGCCGTCAGCGCGGGACCGGCTCCGGCGTGCGGAACGTGACGCAGCTTGATGCCGGCCGAGTGCGACAGCAGCTCCATCGCCATGTGCAGCGTGCCGTAGATGCCCGACGACGAGTACGAGATCTGGCCGGGCCGCTTCCTGGCGTCCTCGATGAACTCCTTCGCCGTCTTCCACGGCTTGTCGGCCGGCACCACCAGGATCGTCGGATCCGCCGAGATCAGCGCGATCGGCGCGAACTGATCCACCGTGAACGCGGGCGTGCGGTCGAAGATCTTGTCGGCCTCGGGAATGATGGAGATCGACGACAGCGCCAGCAGCAGCGTGTAGCCGTCCGGCTTGCTGGTGGCCACGAACTGCATGCCCACCGCGCCGGCTGCGCCGGTCTTGTTGACCACCGCGACCGGGTTCTTGAGCACCTTCTCCATCGCCGCCGCCACCGGCCGGGCCGTGAGGTCGGCCACGCCGCCCGGCGGAAACGGCGCCACCAGGGTGATCGGCCTCGACGGATACGCCTCCTGCGCGTGAGCCGCCAGCGGCACCAGCGCCAGGAGGATGACGAGCACGGCCAGGCGAAACGCGCCACGGGTTCCCCGGGATGTCATCAGGCTTCCTCCCCCTTGTCCGCCAGGGCCAGCCGGGCACGCCAGTCCAGACCCCGCCGGACGAACGAGTACAGGTTGAGCAGCACGAGACCGAGCCCCATGGCCAGCAGCACGGCCGAGATCGGCCGCTGCACGAAGATCGCGTAGCGGCCGTCGGACATCGCCAGCGACTGGCGCAGGCTCAGCTCGATCATCGGGGCCAGCACGAGGCCGAGCACGATGGGCGCCGTCTCGAAGTCGAGCTTGCGCAGCACCCAGCCGAGCAGCCCCATGGCCAGCATGATCCACACGTCCACCACGCTGCCGTTCACCGCGTACACGCCGAGGATGCAGAACACGAGGATGGCCGGGTAGAGGTACGGGTACGGCACCCTCAAGATATTCACGAACACGCCCACCAGCGGCAGGTTGAGGATCAGCAGCACGACGTTGCCGACGTACATCGAGGCGATGAACCCCCAGAACAGCTCCGGCTGCTGCTGGATCAGCATCGGTCCCGGCGACACGCCGTGCACCATCATGGCCGCCAGCATCACGGCCGGGATCGGCCCGGACGGCACGCCGAGGGCGAGCATCGGCACGAAGGCGCCCGACGTGGCCGAGTTGTTCGCCGACTCCGGCCCCGCCACGCCGGCGACCGCGCCCTGGCCGAAGCGCTCGGGGTGTCTCGACAGCCGCTTCTCGACCACGTAGGAGACGAAGCTGGAGATGATGTGCGCGGAGCCGGGCAGGATGCCGATGGCGAAACCGAGCACGGTGCCGCGCCCGATGGGCGCCGCCGACTCCCGCCACTCCTGCCGCGAGGGCAGCAGCTCGCGCAGGCGCGGCCTGATGACGGCGGGCGGCGTGGCCTTGCCGGCCGTGGCCAGGATCTCGGCGACGCCGAAGAGGCCGACGGCCACCGGCACCACGCCGAGCCCGTCGCCCAGCTCGACGAAGCCATAGGCGAAGCGGAAGTAGCCGCTCATCTGGTCGATGCCCACCATGCCGAGCAGCAGGCCGAAGGCGGCCATGGCCAGCGACTTCACCATCGAGCCCGCGCTCATGTAGGCGAGCACGAGCAGGCCGAACAGCAGCAGCGCGAGATACTCCGGGGGGCCGAAGCGCAGCGCGAACTCGGCCAGCGGCGGCGCCAGGAACATGAGCCCCAGCACGCTCACCGTGCCGGCGACGTAGGAGCCGACGGCCGAGATCGCCAGGGCGGCGCCGCCCCGCCCCTTGCGGGCCATCGCGTACCCGTCGATGCACGTCATCACCGAGGCCGCCTCGCCGGGGATCCGCATCAGGATCGACGTCGTCGAGCCGCCGTACATGGCGCCGTAGTAGATGCCGGCCAGCATGACGATCGCCCGCGTGGCGTCCAGTCCGAACGTGGCCGGCAGCAGCAGGCTGATCCCGGCCAGCGGCCCCACGCCCGGCAGGACGCCCACCAGCGTGCCCACCACGCAGCCGGCGAACGCGTACATCAGGATCGGCGGGGAGAGCGCCACCGAGAAGCCCAGGCCGAGGTTGCCGAGCGTCTCCAGCATCAGAAGCCGAAGGGGCCGCGCGGCAGCTGCACTCTCAGGATGGTGTCGAACACGAAGTAGGTGCCGCCGGCGAGCCCCGCCGCGAAGAGCAGCGTCGGCAGCAGCCGCCTGCGCTCGACGGCGCCGAGCAGGACCGCGCAGGCCAGGGCCATCGTGAGCCGGTAACCGAGACGCTCCAGCCCCAGCGCCACGAAGGCGCAGGTGGCGAGGATGGCGACGGTGTGCCGCCACTCGCTCCAGCCGGCTTCCCCGAGCGTGACCGTGGAGCGGCTCAGCGCCGCCACCAGCACGCCGGCCACCAGCAGCCCCCCGGCGAGCACGGCGGGCATGTAGGCAGGCCCCGGCGTGGCCAGCGTGCCCAGCGGCAGGCCCAGGCGCCAGCTCTCCTCCAGGACGGCCGCCGCGAGGAGTGCGAGCACCACCCCGCTGGCGCGGTCGGTCCTCATGGTCGGGCGATCTTAGCCCAGATCCTCGCCGGGGTGAGCGGCATGTCCAGGTGGCGGACGCCGAACGGCGCCAGCGCGTTCACCACCGCGTTGACGACCGCGGGCGGCAGCCCGATCGTGCCCGCCTCGCCCAGGCCCTTGGCGCCGAGCGGATTGTTCGGCGAGGGTGTGTGCAGGTGCAGGATCTCGGCCGCCGGCACGTCGTCGGCTCGCGGCAGCGCGTAGTCCATGAGCGTGCCGGTCAGCAGATGCCCGTCAGGGTCGAACTGCACGGCCTCCATGACCACCTGGCCCCAGGCCTGGGCCAGCGAGCCCTCCAGCTGCCCGTCGGCGAGGAGCGGGTTGATGATCGTGCCCGCGTCGTCGGCCCAGACCAGGCGCTCGACGACGATGATCCCGGTCTCGCGCTCGATCCGCACGGCCACCACGAAGGCGCCGGCGCTCCAGACCTCGCCGGGTCCCTGGAAGAACCGCGTGGATTCGAGCCCCGGCTCGACGCCGGCCGGCAGCGCGCCCCAGCGGTACGCCAGCTCGGCGACCGCGCGCCACGTCACGCCGCGGTCGGCCGCGCCGGCGACGTGGAAGCCGCCGGGAACGGCCACGACATCGTCGACCGCCGCTTCCAGCAGCGTGGCGGCGAGTCGGCGGCCCCTCTCGCGTAGGTCGCCGGCGGCCAGCGCCAGCGCCCCCCCGCCCAGCGCCGTGCTGCGGCTGCCGGAGGTGCCGGTGGCCTGCGGCGCCCCGCGCGTGTCGCCGTGAAGCACCGTGACCGCGTCGGGCTCCACGCCGAGGTGGTCGGCCACGATCTGGGCGAACGTCGTCTCGTGACCCTGGCCGTGCGGGCTCGAGCCGGTGATGGCCGTCACCACGCCGGTCTTCTCCATGCGCACGAGCCCGCTCTCCCAGCCGAGCGCGGCGGGCTCCACGTAGAGCGCGAGCCCCACCCCCACGATCTCGCCGCGCCGCCGCCGCTCGGCCTGCGCCCGCCTCAGGCCCGCGTAGTCGGCCGTCTCGAGCACCCGCTCGAGTGTCGCGTGGTAATCGCCGGAGTCGTAGACCTGGTCGGTGGCGGTCCGGTACGGGAAAGCCTCGCGCGGGATCGCGTTGCGGCGGCGGATCTCGGCCGGGTCCAGGTCGAGCGCCCGCGCCGCCTCGTCCACCAGCCGCTCGATGAGGAACGCGGCCTCCGGCCGGCCGGCGCCGCGATAGGCCCCGACCGGCGGCGTGGTGGTGAACGCGCCGGTGACCTCGATCTCCACGTCGCGGATCGTGTAGGCGCCCGGCAGGCACCGCGCGTGGTTGCGGGGGGTGGTCGAGGCCGAGAACGACAGGTAGGCGCCGAGCGGGGCCACGATGCGCGCGCGCAAGCCGCGGATCGTGCCGTCGGCATTCAGCGCGAGCGCGCCCGTGGCCGCCGCGCCCCGCGAGTGCTGGGTCGTCAGCAGATCCTCCTGGCGCGTGGACACCCACTTGACCGCGCGGCGCAGGCGCCGGGCCAGCCAGGCCACGAGGACCTCCTCGCGATAGGGGCCGCCCTTGACGCCGAAGCCGCCGCCGACGTCGGGGGCGATCACACGCACGCGCGCCTCGTCGAGGGCGAGCATGCGGGCGATCTCCGTCCGCACGCGGAACGGATTCTGGGTCGACGTCCACAGCGTCAGCTCGTCCGTCACCGTGTCCCAGGTGGCCAGCCCGCCCCTGGGCTCGAGGGGCACGCCGGCCACGAGGTTCTGGTGCACGGTCAGTTCCACCACCCGTGCGGCGCCGGCGAAGGCGGCGGCGGGATCGCCCGCCCGCCACGTCTGGCCGAGCGACCGGTTGCCGGGCGCCTCGTCGAAGATCTTCGGCGCGCCCGGCGCCAGGGCGGCCGCGGCGCTCGAGACCCCGGGCAGCGCATCGTAGCCGACGGCGACCAGCGCCGCGGCGTCCCACGCCGCGGCGGCCGACTCGGCGACCACCGCTGCCACCGGCGCGCCCTGGGCGTACACGCGGTCGCGCGCCAGCAGCGGATACGGCGGCACGATCATGTCGCGGAACATCCGGTTCACGGGCATGGGCGCCGTCGTGTCGAGATCGACCGCCGTGACCACGGCCACGACCCCGGGCGCCTTCCGCGCGCGGCCGACGTCCAGGCGGGTGACGCGGGCGTGAGCGTGCGGGCTGCGGACGAGGACCAGGTGCGCGAGATCGGACATGCGGAGATCGTCGACGAAGCGCCCGCGGCCGGCGAGGAGGGGCGCGTCCTCCCGCCGGCGCAGCGGACGCCCGATCCAGGTCACCGGCTCAAAGCCCGAGCAAGCGCATGGCGGTGCCGCCCTCGACCTGCTCGCGCGCCGCCGCCGGCAGCCCGGCCTCGCCGACCGCGGCGACCGGGTCGTCGCTGCCCATGTCGAAGGGATAGTCGCTTCCGATCACCACGCGGTCGGCGCCGAACTGCTCGACCAGGAACTTCAGATTGGCCGCGCTGAGGGTGAGCGAGTCGAAGTACAGCAGCCGCGCGTACTCGCGCGGCGGGCGCGGGATGGCCGCCGGCCCTTCCGGCCTCACCTTCCAGCCGTGGTCCAGGCGGGCCAGCGTGAACGGGAACGCGCCGCCACCGTGGGCGAAGCACACGCGCAGCCCCGGCAGCCGCTCGAGCACCCCCCCGTAGATCAGCTTGGAGGCGGCCAGCGCGGTCTCCAGCGGGTTGCCCACGATGAGCGGGAAGTAGTACTTGGCCAGCCGCTCCTGGCCGACCAGGGGGGTGGCCGGGTGGACGAACACGGCCGTGTCGAGGCCGGCGCACGCCTCGAAGAACGGCAACAGCGCCGGGTCGTCGAAGTCGCGCCCGGCCGGGCAGGAGCCGATCTCCACGGCCTTGAGCCCCAGCTGCTCGCGGCAGTAGCGCAGCTCCTTCACGGCCAGGTCGGGGTCCTGCAGCGGGACCGTCGCCATGCCCACGAAGCGGGCGGGATGGCGCGCCACGACGTCCGCGACGTTCTCGTTCTGCATGCGGGCGAAGGCCGCGGTGGCCCGGGCGTCGGCCCAGTAGCAGAACATCACCGGCGGCGGCGACAGGGCCTGCCGGTCGATCCCCAGGCGGTCCATGTCCTCGATCCGCCGCGCCGGGCTCCACGACCGGTCGTCGACGTCGCGGAAGAACTGGGCGCCGGTCATGATCGTGGCCCGGCAGTCGTCGTGGCGGACCAGCCGCGGCCAGCGCTCCCCGCCGAAGCGCGCGGCCCAGTCCTCCCAGCCCTCGGGGACGATGTGGGTGTGAACGTCGACGCGCATGCTACTCGGCCACGGCGATGAGGCGGCGGCGCCCGGGGTTGTCATGCGGCTCTCCGTACGCCGAGGGAGGCCCTCGTGTCAACTGCGATAGCCGACCAGCTCCAGCAGGTTGCCGTCGGGGTCGAGGAAGTAGAGGCACTCGTGGTCGCCCCAGTCGATGGGGGCGTGGTGCGGGATCCGACGCTCGGCGAACAGCGCCTGCGCCGACTGGTAGTCCTCCCACGACACCTCGAAGGCGTGGTGGCTCTTGCCGAGCGGGTTGGCGATCTGGTCGAGCGAGCCCGGGGCGCGGTCGGGCTTGAGGAAGAGCGCACAGCTGCCGTCGCCGTAGCCGAGCAACACCTGATCGGCCAGCCGCATCCGCACCGTCATGCCGAGCACAGCGGTATAGAACCGCTCGGCGCGCCCGAGGTCCGCGACGTCCACCCCGAAATGATCGAGCCGCCGGACCCGCATGCGCCCAGGATAGCGCGCCGCGGGCCGGGCGGCTCGAAAGTCGCCCTTCAGCGCCGAGGACTACCGGCTCTCGGCCGGCTGCTGGCCGCCGTGCTCCACGCCCTGCTTGTCGTGCTCCCGGTCCTGCTGCCCCTGACCCGGCTTGCCGCCCTGCTCCTCGGGATCGAGTTGCACCGGACGCCCGCTCTCCTCGGCGTCCTTGTTGTCCCGATCCTTGATGTCGTCAGTCATCGTTGGCTCCTTTCGACGTGGTCCGCCCGCTTCGTTGCGTGCGTACGGGACAGGAGCAACTGCAACAGGGATACCAGCGAGAGGGCGGCGGAACGGGCAACCCCCTAGCGCGCGTTCACACGCTCCAGCGCCCACGCTGCCGCGCGCCGCACGCCGTCGTCGGGATCGGCGAGCCCGCGCGCCAGCAGGGGGGCCGCCTCGCGGCGGCGCTGGTTGCCCAGGAGCAGGGCCGCGTTGCGCGCCAGCCCGGCGCGCTTCGCGCGGCTCATCGCGCTGCCCCGGAAGCGCGCCCGGAAGGCCGCCTCGTCCATCTCGAGCAGCTCCTGCAGCGCCGGCAGGGGAACCGAGGGCGCCAGCGCGGGCTCCCGGGCCGCCGGAACCTTGCGGTTCCAGGGACAGACCTCCTGGCAGACGTCACAGCCGAAGAGCCAGTCGCGCATCGCCGGCTTCCACTCGTCGGGGACGTCGCCGCGGTGCTCGATGGTCAGATAGGCCAGGCACCGGCGGGCGTCGAGCACCCAGGGGGCGACGAACGCGCTCGTCGGGCAGGCGTCCAGGCAGGCCGTGCAGGTGCCGCAGTGGTCGGCGATCGGGCCGTCGGGGACGAGGGCGGCGGTCGTGAGCACGCAGCCGATGAAGAAGTACGAGCCGCCGCCGGGCGCGATGAGGTTCGTGTTCTTGCCGATCCAGCCCAGGCCGGCGCGGGCGGCGAGATCGCGCTCCAGCACGGCGCTCGTGTCCACCGCCGCCCGGCTGGCGACCTCGGGGCCGCCCGCCTCGCCCAGGTACTGGACGATGGCCCCCAGCCGCGGCCGCATGACGGCGTGGTAATCGGCGCCGCGCGCGTAGCGTGACACCGCATCCCAGCTGGGATCGTCCTCCCGCGATCCGTAGGCCAGCGCCACCGTCACCACGGCCTGGCAGCCGGGCAGCAGGGCGCCGGGGTCGCCACGCTCGCGCCGCGTGCGCGCGAGGTAGTGCATCCCACCGGAGTAGCCGGCGTCGAGCCAGGACTCGAACCGGTCGGCGTGGTCGGCCGGACCGGCCGGGCCCACCGCGACCCGGTCGAAGCCCACCGCCAGCGCGCGCGCCTTCACGGCCTGCGCCAGCGCCAGCGCCGTCACACTCACGCTTTCCTCGCCTTCACGATCAGGTGACTCCGTGTCAGGGTGCGCCCGCCCTCCTCGAGGAAGCGGACGTAGTGGAACCAGCGCCCGTCGGCCTGCCAGCGCTCCTGCAGCCCGATGGCCGCGGCCAGGGCCTCCTCCACGCTCCCGAAGCGCCGCACCTCGCGCTCGACCTCCAGGTGCTCGACGTGGAAGCCGCCGGCCGCCAGGACCTGCCGCGCCCGCTCCTCATCGTACGCGAAGCGGGACGGCCTGCCCGTCTCCCGCCACTGATCCCTGTGGAAGGCCACGAACGCCAGAACCCGCCCCGGGGCGAGCGCCCGCCCCGCCCGCTCCACGATCGCGTCGGACATGCACAGGTGGGCCGTGACCAGCTCGGGGCCGAACGCGGAATACTCGATCGTCTCGGCGTCGGCCACGACGAACTCGACGTCGCACAGGCCGGCCGCGGCGGCCCGGCGCGCCGCCTCGCCGATCGCCACCGGGTCCCGGTCGACCCCGACGACGCGGCGGCTGAGCGGGCCGACCGCCAGCGCCACCCGCCCCGTCCCGGTCCCCACGTCGAGGACGCCGAGCTCGGGCAGCGGCTCCGAGGTCAGGAGCTCCCAGAACGCGGGACTCACCCCCGCGGGCGGAGACGCCGGGCGCGTGATCAGCCGGTGACCGCGCCCTCGGAGGCGCTGGAGACGAGCCGCGCGTACTTGGCCATGACGCCGCTCGTGTAGCGCGGCTTCGGCCGCTTGACGGCCTTCAGCCGCCGCTTCAGCTCGGCCCCCGGCAGCTCGACGTCGAGCCGCCGCTTCTTGATGTCCACCACGATCACGTCGCCGGTCTTGAGCGCGGCGATCGGCCCGCCGTCGGCCGCCTCGGGCGCGACGTGGCCGATCATGAAACCGTGGGTGGCGCCGGAGAACCGGCCGTCGGTCATCAGCGCGACGGTCTCGCCGAGCCCGGCGCCCTGGATGGCGCCGGTCACGTGCAGCATCTCGCGCATGCCGGGACCGCCCTTGGGCCCTTCCCAGCGGATGACGACCACGTCGTTGGCCTTGATCCTCCCCGCCTTGACCGCCGCGAACGCGTCCTCCTCGCGGTCGAAGACCCGGGCCGGGCCCCGATGGACGTCCCGCTTCTGGCCGGAGACCTTGGCCACGCAGCCGTCGGGCGCCAGGTTGCCGCGCAGGATCACGAACCCGCCCTCGGGCTTGATCGGGTCGCTCAGCGCGCGGACGACCTTCTGCCCGGGGGCCTCCCGCGCCGCCCGCGCCTCCTCGCCGATGCTCCGGCCGGTGACCGTCAGCTCGTTCTCGTTGAGCAGCCCGGCGTCCAGCAGCCGCTTCGCGACGACCGCCATGCCGCCCGCCTCGTACATCTCCGGCGCGGTGAAGCGGCCCCACGGCTTCATGTCGGCCAGCAGGGGCGTCTTGCGCGAGACGCGATCGAACTCGTCGATCGTGAGCTTGACGCCGGCTTCCCGGGCCACCGCGAGCAGGTGAAGGACGGCGTTGGTCGACCCCCCGGTGGCCATCACGCCGGCGATCGAGTTGTAGAGCGACTTCCTGGTGATGATCTGTCGCGGCGTCAGCCCCTTGCGCAGGACGTCCATCGCGAGCCGGCCGGTCTGGAACGCGAGCTCCTCTTTCTGCGGGTCGGGCGCCGGCACGTCGTTGAAGCCCATCGGCGAGACCCCGAGCATCGCGAACGCGGTCGCCATCGTGTTGGCGGTGAACTGGCCGCCGCACGCGCCCTCGCCGGGACACGACGCGCACTCCACGGCGTGCAGCTCCCGGTCGTCGATCCGCCCGGCGTTGCGGGCGCCGATCGCCTCGAAGATGTCCTGCACGGTCATCCGCCGGCCCTTGTACTCCCCGTACATGATCGAGCCGCCGTAGAGCATCACCGACGGCAGGTTCAGCCGCGCCATCGCCATCACCATGCCGGGGATGGTCTTGTCGCAGCCGGACAGCGTGACCAGGCCGTCGAGCAGGTGGCCGCGCGCGACCAGCTCCACGGAGTCGGCGATCCAGTCGCGGCTGATGAGCGAGGCCTTCATGCCCTCGGTGCCCATGGCGATGCCGTCGGTGACCGAGATCGTGTTGAACTCGATCGGCGTGCCGCCGTTGGCGCGGACGCCTTCCGCCACCTTCTGGGCCAGCTTGCGATGGTTGGCGTTGCACGGCGTCAGCTCGATCCAGCAGTGGGCGACGCCCACGAGCGGCCGCGCGAGGTCCTCGTCGGTGAAGCCGACCGCCCGGAAGTAGGAGCGGGCGGCGGCGCGGTCGGCGCCGTCCAGGAGCGCACGGCTCTTGTGGCGGGGATCGAACGTCATCGGGACAGATCCTCCAGGTTGATCGCGCTGTGCACGCAGTTGCTGATCACGTCCATCCGGGCGCCGTGCCACGGGTCGGAGATGCGCGCGTTCGTCAGGTACGCGAACGACACGCCCGCGTCCGGGTCGGCCCAGCAATACGAGGAGCCGACGCCGCCGTGGCCGAACGTGCGCGGCGAGGCCAGCGAGCCGAGCCCGCGGATGGTCGGCGTGGTGCCGCGCGCGTGGGGGCCGAGGCCGCGGTGCATGGGCATGCCCATGTAGCCGTCGACCACGTCGCCGGTGAAGTTGCGGGTGACGTACTGCACCATCCGCGGCGAGAGCAGGCGGACGCCGTTCAGCGTGCCGCCGGCCGCCAGCATCTGGTAGAACGCGGCCATCGCCCGCGCCGTGGCGTAGCCGCCGCCGCCCGGCGTACCGGCCCGGCGGAACGCCGCGTTGTTCTCGTCGGTACGCTTCACCAGGCGCGCGCCGTCCGCCGACGGCTCGTGCATGTCCACCGCCCGCTTGCCCTCGATCTCCGGCAGCCCCACGAACAGCTCGCCGGCGAGGCCGAGGGGCTCGACGACGCGCTCGCGGATGAACGTCCGGTAATCCTGCTGCGTGAGCGCCTCGATCAGCACGGCCGCCGTCCAGTGGGCCGCCCGGCCGTGGTAGTGCACGCGGCTGCCCGGGGTCCACTCGAGCGTGAAATTACACACCGTCCGCCGCAGCAGCTCGTGGTCGCCCCATGCCTCCCTCGGCACGTCGGCGTTCGGGAAGCCGCCCTGGTGCGTGAGCAGCTGGATCAGCGTGATGCTTCCCTTGCCGTTGGCCTCGAAACCCGGCACGTGCTCGGCCACCGTGTCGGTGAACCGCAACGCCCCCCGCTCGACCAGCAGCCACACCGCGCACGCCGTGATCACCTTGGTGTTGGAGTAGAGCAGCCACAGCGTGTCGTCCGCCGCCGGCTGGCGCGAGGGCTCCAGCGCCGCGTCCCCGAACGTCCGCGCCAGCGCGAGCTTGCCGCGGCGCGCCAGCGCGATCTGCGCGCCGGGATACCGACCATCCCGGATGTGACTTTCGATGATGCGCGCCAGCCGATCCAGCGGCTCCCCGGCGAACCCCAACCGAGCCGGCGTGGACGAATCGAGCGGAAAATCCATGGAAATCCCTCCGATGGCCAGCGAGTCTACCACGCCCCTCCGGGCCCCGGCGGCCGTCGCCGGCCGAACGGCGGCCCGTCACCCCGGGCGCCGCGGTCGCTCAAAACCGGCCAGATCCCAGGC